>JAUSAX010000060.1 GCA_030652315.1 Afipia sp.
GTCACCGTCCGGGCCAACTACGTGGCTCTGCCGTTCGCGGCTGGACGCGGCGAGGATGAAGGCGGCGAAAGCCGGCCGGATCGGGACGTGAAAGCGTCCGTCCTCACCCGGAAGTACGGTCCCCTCGCCCAAAATCGCCGCAATGGAGCGCCGCAAGGCGATGCGCTTCCGGACTTTCATCGCCTCGCAAGCGATGCCGGAAGCGAAACGATACCAAGGTGCGCCTCGCGGCGCTCCATTCCCCTCATGTGATGAGGGGTGCAACTAAAAGCTCACCTCGCGCAATGCGCGGGAACGAATTCGCGTGGCTGTTTGATAATTGAATCGGGAAAGTCGAAGTGATGCACGCTATCGCGACGCCCACAATCGTCATCACCGGGCTTGTCCCGGTGATCCACGTCTTCTTGAAGTAAAAGCAAGTCGTGGATCACCGGGGCAAGCCCGGCCATGACGAGATGAAAGCGAGGTGCGCGCCAAGCATGCGATGTCGTCCCCGCGAAAGCGGGGACCCATAACCACTGAACGTGGTGATGGCTAGAAGATCGCTCCGGTATCTCTCTCAATCGATGACTCCGGGAGTATGGGTCCCCGCTTTCGCGGGGACGACCCGATAGGTACGCGCTAGGTTTTCGGCTCACGCGCCTTGTTCACCGCGTCCGCCAGCGACATTTTCGCCGAGCCGGGCTTCAGCGGCTTCTGCTGACTTTCGTGCGGTGCCCATCCGGACAGCCAGACGATATCGAACGTCGCACGGATGCGCCCGTCCGGATCGGAAAAGCGTTCGGCATAAATCTGCGCCATCTTGAGAAACGTAGCGCGGCGCGACGGCGTGCGGCGGCGCTCGTTCAGGATGTTGGTCGCGCCCATCCGCCGCAGATCCTGCATCAGCGCAAACGCGTTATCGTAGCGCACCACGATGCGGTCCACGTCCGTCACAGGCAATGCGAAGCCCGCGCGCTGCAGCAGCGCGCCCAGATCACGCAAATCTGCGAACGGCGCAACCCGCGGCGACACGCCGCCCTCTACCTCGGATTCCGCCGCCGCGAACGACTGCCGCAACTCGGTCAGCGTTTCACCGCCGATCATCGCCGCGAGAAACAACCCGTCAGGCTTCAACGCGCGGCGGATTTGCGCGAGAACTCCCGGCAGGTCATTGACGAATTGCAGCGCCAGCGCCGACACTGCGAGGTCGAAAGTATTCGCTGCAAACGGAAGAGATTCGCTGTCGGATACAGGCAACGCCACTGGCACAGTGCGCTGACCGGTTACGGCCAGTGCAACACCCAGTCGATCGCCGGGCGTACCAAGATCGACGCTCTCGGAAAACTCTCTCAGCACCGCATGCCGCCGTTCCACCAGATCTTCAGACACGCGATCGAGCAGAAAGGTCGCTGGTCCCAGTCGCACCGCGCGAGTCTGCCGGTCGCGCAACAGAGCGCGATCGAACAGGCGTGGCGGCGTATTGGTCGGGGACGAGGTCATGGCCGTAGGTACGCCCTCGGAGACTATTCTGGCAATTCCCCTCAGGTGTGCTTGTCACGGTCCATCGCCGGAACTAGCCTCTGCGGGCGGGGAAGATCATGTCGGGGCTCGAGCAGGCAACGCCACATCCTTCAGGCCGGTTGCGCAGTTGGTTGCGTAAACCGTTTCTCGGCACGCTCAGAGCCTGCAACTCCGCCCTCGCCTCGCTGCCGCGCCTTGCCCTCGACATCGCCTTGCCGACGCTGTGCGTGTCATGCCGCGAGCCGGTCTCAGGCGAAGGCGTCTGTGCGACATGCTGGGCCAAACTGTCGTTCATCGCCCCGCCGTTCTGCGCGCGGCTCGGCATTCCCTTTGTCTACGATCCGGGACCGGGCCTCTTGTCGATGCAGGCCATCGCCGATCCGCCGGCCTATCAGCGCGCCCGCGCCGCGGTCCGCTACGACGAGGTGGCGCGGACCATGGTTCACGCCCTGAAGTATCAGGACCGCACTGATTTGGCGCCGACCATGGGCCGCTGGATGGCGCGGGCCGGTCAGGAACTTCTCGGCGATGCGGATGCGCTCGTTCCGGTGCCGCTGCACTGGCGGCGCGGATGGAGCCGCCGCTACAACCAGTCCGGCGCGCTGGCGGGAGCGATCGGCAAATCAACCAAATTACCGGTGGTCGGCAGCGCCCTTCATCGCGTACGGCCGACACTGCAGCAGGTCGGCCTGTCCAGATCGGATCGCGCGCTCAACGTGCAGGGCGCGTTCAAGGTCCCGCCGGAGAACAAATCCATCGTGCAAGGCCGCCGGATCGTGCTGATCGACGACGTTTTGACCTCCGGCGCGACAGTTGACGCCTGCGCACGCGCATTGTTGCGGGCCAGGGCTGCATCGGTGGATGTACTGGTGTTTTCGCGGGTTGTGGACACGCTCTAGTGTCTCCATATAATTTGGGTTGTTCCCCGTTCGTAAAGGCGAGTCGTAAAGGCAAGTCATGGCTGCACTGATCGAGATCTACACGCGCCCCGGATGCGGGTATTGCAGTGCTGCCAAATCGCTGCTGACGCGCAAGAGCGCGGCTTTTACCGAATTCGACGTCGCGGTCGATCCGAACTGGCGTGCGGAAATGGTCCAGCGCTCCAGGGGCGGCGCGACATTTCCGCAAATCTTCATCGACAAGGTGCATGTCGGCGGCTGCGACGATCTCTACGCGCTCGACCGCGAAGGCAGGCTCGATGGCCTGCTCGCCGGTCAGAAGGTCTCATCATGACGGCCAGCATTGAAACCGGCGCACCGTTCACCGCGGCCATGGTGCAGATGCGCACCGCCATGCTGCCGGAGACGAGCCTCGCGCAGGGGATCGCACTGATCCGCGAAGCCAAGGACAAGGGCGCGGACTACGTTCAGACGCCCGAGGTCACCAACATCATTCAGCAGAACCGCAAGGCACTGTTTGAGCTGCTCGCGAGCGAAGAAGATGACCGTTCGCTCAAGGCCTATCGCGAACTGGCGCGCGAACTGAAGATCTACCTGCATATCGGTTCGCTCGCGGTGCGCGCCAATCCCGAGCGCGCGGCCAATCGTTCGTTCCTGATCGCGCCCGACGGCAACATTCTTGCCAGCTACGACAAGATCCACATGTTCGACATCGAACTCGACGGCGGCGAGAGCTACCGCGAGTCCGCCAACTATCAGCCGGGCGAAACCGCCGTCATGTCGGACCTGCCGTGGGGCCGCATCGGACTGACGATCTGCTACGACGTACGCTTTCCCGCGCTCTACCGCGCGCTCGCCGAAGCCGGCGCCTCCTTCATCACGGTGCCGTCTGCCTTCACGGTCAGAACCGGCGAAGCCCACTGGAGCACCCTGCTGCGAGCCCGCGCCATCGAGAACGGCTGCTTCATCTTTGCCGCCGCGCAGGCCGGCAAACACGAAAGCGGCCGCGAGACCTACGGCCATTCGCTGATCGTCGATCCATGGGGCGAAATCCTCGCCGAAGGCGGCGTCGAGCCCGGCGTGGTGCTGGCGAAGATCGATCCGGCGAAAGTCCTGGCGGTCCGCAAGAGTATTCCCTCCCTGCAGCATGGCCGGCGCTTCGGCCTCTCCGACCCGAAGGCCGGACCGGAGCATCTGCATCTCGTGCGGGGATCGGTATGATCCGCTACGCGCTGCGCTGTGACCGCGGCCACGAATTCGACAGCTGGTTCCAGAGTTCAGCGGCTTACGACAGCCAGCACAAGCGCGGGCTCGTCGCCTGCCCGGCCTGCGACTCCACCAAGGTCGAAAAAGCGATCATGGCGCCGCGCATCGCGCGCAAGGGCAAATCCAAATCGGCACCGGAGCCCGTAGCGGCCCCCGCCGAGGACACGGCATCGACATCGCTGGTAATGGCACCGCAGGAGCGCGAGCTTCTTTCAAAGCTGAAGGAACTGCGCGACCACGTGCTCAAGAACGCGGACAATGTCGGCAACAAGTTTCCGGATGAAGCCCGCAAGATGCACTACGGCGACATCGAGCATCGCGCGATCTACGGCGAGGCAACCACCGAAGAGGCCCGCGCGCTGATCGACGAAGGCGTTGAGGTGGCCCCTCTGCCGGTGCTGCCGGGCGACCGGAACTGATATCTATTCGGGCGTGATCCCGAAAACCGGTTCCCACTTTTCGGGATCATGCCCTAGCCCGCCACCAGCATCGCGACACCGATCAGGATCAGCACGATGCCGGAGACTTCCCGCAACGATATCGGCTGCTTCATCGAATAGTAAGCCACGCCTTGCGCGAACAGCACCTCGATCAGCGCCAGCGTCCGTACATTCGCAGCCGCCGTCAGCGCAAAAGCCAGAAACCAAAACAGGGACGCCAGCGATCCCATGAAGCCTGCGACCATCGAGGGCTTCCAGAGCCGGAAGATCGCCGTCATCGTTCCGGGCGCGCGCACGATCAGCCAGCCGGACAGCACGACGGTCTGCATCAGCAGCGTCGCCACCAGTGTCAGGCTGGCCGCGGTCACAAAGCTCACGCCGGTGACGTTGAGGATGGCGCCGCGATAGCCGACCGCCGACAAAGCGAAAAACGAGGCCGCTACGAGGCCGAGCAAGGTGGGCTTCAGGTTGCCGAAACCCTTCATGCCGCCGGGCCGCAAAGCGGTGATCACCACGCCGACGGTGGCGATCAAAATCGCTGCGACCTTCAGCGCAGTGAGATGGTCAGCGAGGAATACAAAACCAAAGATCGCCGCCTGGATCGCTTCGGTCTTGAGGTAAGCCGTCGTCACCACGAACGACCGCTCGTTCATGGCCATCAGCATCAGGGCGGTGGCGAGAATCTGCGCCATGCCGCCGACAACCAACCACGCCCAGAACCCGGTCTCGGGCCACAACAGTTGGTCGCCGGTGGCGGCAAGAATCAGTCCGAGAAAAACCAGTGAAAACGGAAACCCGAACAGAAAGCGGATATGGGTCGCCCCGAGCGTGCCGAGCTGGGCCGTCAGCCCGCGCTGCATGGCGTTGCGCACGACCTGACCTGCCGCCGCCAGCAGCGTGAAGGGAATCCAGAGCCAAATGAGTTGGGTCATGATGATCTTCGCGCCGTCACGGCCGGGCATAGCCGTTCGTAGAACGGCGTCGCTTCCGCTCGCCTATGCCCGGCCATCCACGCCTGTTCTCGCTCAAGCAAGGCGTGGATGCCCGGCACAAGGCCGGGCATGACGATCGAGCAAGGTGCTCCATCGCAAATAACCACCGTCAGACTGCCGCTTCGGCGACCAGCATGTAGTTCACGTCCATATCGGAGGAGAGGCTCCAGCGATCCGCGATCGGATTGTAGACCACGCCAGCCTGATCGCTAATGGCAAGCTTGTTGCGCTCCAGATGATGCGTCAGTTCGGCCGGCGTGACGAACTTGTCCCACTGATGGGTGCCGCGTGGCAGCCAGCGCAATACGTACTCGGCTCCGACGATCGCCAGCGCAAAGCTCTTCCATGTCCGGTTGATGGTCGATGCGACCATCATGCTGGTCGGCTTCAGCAGCGCGGCGCAGCGGTCGAGAAATAGCCCGACATTGGTAACGTGTTCGACCACTTCCATCGCCAGCACGATGTCGAAACGCTCGCGCGGGTCCATTTCTTCGATGGTGGTGCAGCGATAGTCGATGCTGAGGTGTCCCCGTTCGGCATGAAGCTTGGCGACCGAGATATTCGTGGCCGACGGATCGACGCCGATCACCTGCGCGCCGAGACGCGTCAGCGGCTCGCACAGCAGTCCCGCGCCGCAGCCGATGTCGAGGATGCGCAATCCCGCCAGACAGTTCAGGCTCTTTGGGTTGCGGTCGAACTTGCGGCACGCCGCGTCGCGGATATAGGCCAGCCGCAGCGGATTGATCCTGTGCAGCGGCGCCATCTTGCCCTTCGGGTCCCACCACTGTTCGGACAGTTGCGAGAACCGCGCGACTTCGCCGGGATCGACCGTGGACGCAGATGGAGAATTTGTAGTCATACCGATGGTCTTGTCCGGTTGGCGCCTGTCGGGCCGAGAGAATTTTGCGCGCTAGCGAGCCGTGATGTGGTTACGGAATTCGACCGGCGCGCCAATCATCTTTATCGTCTTGGTGCCCTCCCCGACACCATTAACGGTGACATCTCCCCACCCAAAAATCCGGCCCGCAATGCTCTGGGTGACATCGACGCTTTCGATTTTATCCAAACTCATCTCAAACGTCTGGCGCTTGATGAAGCCTTCCTTGTGAACCAGCCGCAACGAGGTCACGTCCGTTTCCGTCGTCCAGCGCTGGAACCAGGCCCGGAGCAGCAGAACGCCGCCCAGAAGGCACAACAGCACGCTGGCTCCGAGCAGGGCCATGGTCACCCCGTCATTGGACATCGTGCGCGAGCCGAACAACGCAGCCCCGGCGAGCGCCAGGCAAACCAGACCCGGGACATAGATGATCCCGTGGATCGTGGTGGAATACAGAATCTTCTCGCCCGGCTGCAGGATATCGTCGATATAACGGCCCATTCTTGCCCCGTGTTGCTTGCCCGCGACCTGATGGGTATGTATAGCCGCCTTTTCGGGGCAGTGCTGCCGTTTTGCGCGGAACTGGCTCCTTACTGACAACAACCGAACCGGGACAGCGCCATCCACCATGGGTCGCCTTGTGATGAAATTCGGCGGCACGTCCGTCGCCAACATCGACCGCATTCGCAACGTCGCGCAGCATGTGAAGCGCGAGGTCGATGCCGGCCACGACGTCGCCGTGGTGGTGTCGGCTATGTCCGGCAAAACCAATGAACTGGTGGCCTGGGCGAGCGAAGCCTCGCCGCTGCACGACGCTCGCGAATACGATGCCATCGTCGCCTCGGGTGAGTTGATCACTGCGGGGCTGCTCGCCATCGTGCTGCAGTCGCTCGGCATCCAGGCCCGTTCCTGGCAGGGCTGGCAGATTCCGATCCTGACCAGCGACGCACATGCGTCCGCGCGCATCACCGGAATCGACGGCAGCGAGTTGATCAAGCGCTTCAAGGAACGCAAGGAAGTTGCCGTCGTCGCCGGCTTCCAGGGCATCCACGAGCCGACGGGACGCGTGACCACGCTCGGGCGCGGCGGCTCCGACACATCAGCCGTTGCGATCGCGGCCGCGATCCGGGCCGACCGCTGCGACATCTACACCGACGTCGATGGTGTCTATACGACCGACCCGCGCGTCGTGCCGAAAGCACGGCGGCTCGAGAAGGTCGCGTTCGAGGAAATGCTGGAAATGGCGTCGCAAGGCGCCAAGGTGCTTCAGGTCCGCTCCGTGGAACTGGGCATGGTTCACAACGTGCCGGTGTTCGTGCGCTCAAGCTTCGACAAGCCGGAAGATATCGACCCCCACGGCACGCCGCCGGGAACGCTGATTTGCAGCGAGGAGGAAATCATGGAGAGCCAAGTCGTTACCGGTATCGCCTTCTCGAAGGACGAAGCCCAGATCTCCGTGCGCCAGATCGATGACAAGCCCGGCGTGGCTGCGGCCATCTTCGGCCCGCTGGCCGACGCCAGCATCAATGTCGACATGATCGTGCAGAACGTGTCGGAGGACGGCAAGACCACCGACCTCACCTTCACCGTTCCAGCCTCGGAATACACCCGCGCCAAGGACACCATCGCCAAGGCCAGGGACAAGATCGGCTACAAGGCGATGGATTCCGCCACCGACGTCGCCAAGGTCTCGGTGATCGGCATCGGCATGCGAAGCCATGCTGGCGTCGCTGCGCAGGCCTTCAAGGCGCTGTCCGAGCGCAACATCAATATTCGCGCCATCACCACATCCGAGATCAAGTTCTCGCTGCTGATCGACGCCGCCTACACCGAGCTGGCTGTCCGGACGCTGCATACGCTTTACGGGCTGGATCAGGCCTAAACTTCATTCTACGCGGTCCACCGCCGCGGCATTATGCCGAGGTCATTTTGCTGGACTGCCTCTCATCTTTGGCAGGTGTTTTGCTTGGCAAAACGCGCCTCAATTCGATATAGCCTCAGGACGAGGCACCCGCGCCCGCGCCTCTGGTTCTGGACCGTCAGACACGTCCGGAAGCCGGCCAAGCGGTCCACGCGAGACCTGAAAAGTCGTTATTTTACTGCTAGTTAACGCTATCGCAGCCGGTCGCGGGCCGCGCTGGAATTGCGGGTAAGGATGTCAACGGATGCGGAGCGCGCTGGGAGGCCCCCGCGTCTTGTTGAGACGGCTCCGCGAAGTGATGGCCGAACAGGTCAGCGCTCAGGAACGGCTCGACAAGATCGTGGTGCTGATCGCCGCCAATATGGTGGCGGAGGTCTGTTCGACCTACGTGCTGCGCGTCGACAACACCCTTGAGCTTTACGCCACCGAAGGTCTGAACCGGGACGCGGTCCACCAGACGGTGCTGAACGCCCATGAGGGCCTCGTCGGCCTCGTTGCCTCCGAGGCGACGCCGCTGAACCTGTCGAACGCGCAGTCGCATCCGGCGTTCTCGTATCGTCCGGAAACCGGCGAAGAAATCTACCATTCGTTCCTCGGCGTGCCGATCCTGCGATCCGGCAATACGCTCGGCGTGCTGGTGGTGCAGAACCGCGCCCACCGCACCTACGTCGAGGAGGAAGTCGAGGCGCTGCAGACCACCGCGATGGTGCTCGCGGAAATGATCGCCTCGGGCGAACTGTCGGCCATCGCCAAACCCGGCGCCGAGCCCGCCGCACGCCATTCGCTGCACAAGACCGGCGCGATTCTTTCCGACGGCATCGCGCTTGGCCATGTTGTGCTGCACGAGCCGCGCGTCGTTATCACCAACTACATCGCGGAGGACCTGCCGAAGGAGCTGAAGCGGCTGGATACCGCGATCCTGAAGCTGCGCGCCGATCTCGACCGCATGCTGGAGCGCGGCGATGTCGCCGAGGGCGGCGAACATCGCGACGTGCTCGAAGCCTATCGGATGTTCGCCAATGACCAGGGCTGGCAGCATAAGCTGCACGAAGCGGTCGCGACGGGCCTCACCGCGGAAGCCGCGGTCGAGCGTGTGCAGTCCGACACCCGCGCCCGCATGCTGCGTTCGACCGATCCCTATCTGCGCGATCGCCTGCACGATCTGGAAGATCTCGGCCACCGCCTCATGCGGCAGCTCGTCGGACAGGATCACGCGCCGTCGCGCGAGCAGTTGCCCGACAATGCCATTCTGATCGCGCGCTCGATGGGCCCGGCGGCACTGCTCGACTATGACCGCAAGCGGCTGCGTGGACTTGTGCTGGAAGAAGGCACCGCGAACTCACACGTGTCGATCGTGGCGCGGGCGCTCGGCATTCCGGCGGTCGGCGAAGTGCCGAACGCCGCCGGCATCGCCGATCCCGGCGACGCGATCATCGTCGATGGCACCTCGGGTTCGATCTACATCCGCCCGTCGAACGAAATCCAGTCGGCCTATGCCGAGCGCGTCCGCTTCCGCGCGCGGCGTCAGGAACAGTACCGCGAACTGCGGGACAAGCCCTGCGTCACCAAGGACGGCCAGCCCGTCGATCTGATGATCAATGCGGGCCTCGTAATCGACCTGCCCCATATCGATGACACGGGCTCGTCGGGCATCGGACTGTTTCGCACCGAGTTGCAGTTCATGGTCGGGCAAAGCCTGCCGCGCACCAGCGAGCAACTCGCGCTCTACCGTTCGGTGCTGGACGCGGCCGG
The DNA here is from genome assembly GCA_030652315.1 of Afipia sp. Classification (GTDB taxonomy): domain Bacteria; phylum Pseudomonadota; class Alphaproteobacteria; order Rhizobiales; family Xanthobacteraceae; genus Afipia. Next base: position 9,651 of record JAUSAX010000060.1, read on the forward strand.
CGACAAGCCGGTCACCTTCCGCACGCTCGACATCGGCGGCGACAAGGCGCTGCCGTACATGGACACCATCGTCGAGGAAAATCCGGCGCTGGGCTGGCGCGCAATCCGCCTGGGACTGGACCGGCCGGGCCTGTTGCGCGGACAAATCCGCGCGCTGTTGCGCGCCGCCTCCGGACGCTATCTGCGCGTGATGTTTCCGATGATCTCGCAGGTCGATGAATTCGATCAGGCCAAGCTCGTGATCGAGCGCGAACTGACCTATCTGCGCCAGCACGGACATACGCTGCCCGAGCGCGTCGATGTCGGCACCATGGTCGAAGTCCCGGCGCTGCTCTATCAGATGGACGAACTGCTCAAGCGGGTTGACTTCATCTCGGTCGGCTCGAACGACCTGTTCCAGTTTCTGTTCGCGGTCGATCGCGGCAACTCGCGGGTCACCGACCGGTTTGATACGCTATCGGCGCCGATCCTGCGCGCCTTGCGCGACATCGCGAAGAAGGCCAATGCCGCCGGCAAATCCGTCTCGTTGTGCGGTGAGATGGCCTCGCAGCCGCTCGGCGCACTGGCGCTGATCGCGCTCGGCTATCGCTCGCTGTCGCTGTCGGCAACCGCGCACGGTCCGGTGAAAGCGCTGATTCTCGATCTCGACGCCAAAAAGGCCGAAGCCATGATCACGCCGCTGCTGGATGCGCCGGCCGGAAGCGTCTCGATCCGCAGCAAGCTGATGGAATTCGCCGAAGCCGAAGGGCTTTCGTTGTAGCGACGCTTTCCGGACCTTTCCGAAGCCGCCGCTGAATTCACTCTTGATTGATCGAGACCCATGACCACGCTGCCCGAAGCCAAACTCGATACATTGCTGGCGCGTCACGCTTCACTCGAAGCCGAACTGCTCGGCCAGGTGAATTCGGAGACCTATGTCCGCATCACCCGCGAGTTGAGCGAACTGACGCCCGTGGTCGACGCCGTGAAGGCGTACCGCGCGGCCGCCGATGAAATCGCCGGCATCGATGCGCTGATCGCCGACGCGACCATCGAACCTGACATGCGGGCGATGGCGGAGGGCGAGCGGCCGCAACTTGAGGAGCGGCGCGACGAACTCGCGCAGGATATTCGCATCGCCCTGTTGCCCAAGGATGCGATGGACGAGCGTAACGTGGTGCTCGAAATCCGCGCCGGTACCGGCGGCGACGAAGCCTCGCTGTTCGCCGGCGACCTGTTCCGCATGTACGAGCGTTTCGCGTCGTTGCAGGGCTGGAAGGTCGATCTGATCTCCGCCTCCGAGGGCACCATGGGCGGCTACAAGGAAATTGTCGCCGAGGTGCAGGGCCGCGGCGCATACGCCAAGCTGAAGTTTGAGTCCGGCGTGCATCGCGTGCAGCGCGTGCCCGATACTGAAACGCAGGGCCGCATCCACACCTCCGCGGCGACGGTGGCGGTGCTGCCGGAGCCCGAGGAAGTCGATGTCGTCATCAAGAATGACGATCTGCGGATCGAAACCATGCGCGCGCAGGGCGCCGGCGGCCAGCACGTCAACAAGACCGAATCCGCGATCCGCATCACGCATATTCCAACCGGCATCGTCGTGATGATGCAGGACAGCCGCTCGCAGCACAAAAACCGCGCCAGCGCGATGAATATCCTGCGTTCGCGAATTTACGACGCCGAGCGCCAGCGCATCGATGCGACACGTTCAGCCGACCGGAAGGGACAGGTCGGCTCGGGTGACCGCTCCGAGCGCATCCGGACCTACAATTTCCCGCAGGGCCGCGTCACCGACCACCGCATCAATCTCACGCTTTACAAATTGCCGCAGGTAATCGCGGGCGACGCATTGGGCGAACTGGTCGATGCTCTGACGACCGAGCATCAGGCGGCGCAAATGGCGGAACAGGGCAGCGTGTCGTGAGCACCAGCGGCCCGTTCGCCGGATTGACCATCGAGGCGGCGCGGCGCGCATTGGCATCACAACTCAGAGCAACCGGCATCGAATCGCCCGAACTCGATGCACGGCTGCTGATCGGCGCGGCGCTGGGTCTCGATCACACCGGTCTGGCGACGCAGGCTTCGCGGCTGATTACCTTTCTTGAGGAGACGACCATCTCCGCTTTCGCGCAGCGCCGGATGGCGCATGAACCGGTCGCGCGCATTCTAGGCCACAAGGAGTTCTGGGGCCTCGATCTTCGCCTGTCGGACGCCACACTGGTCCCGCGTCCCGATACCGAAACCGTCGTCGCCGAAGCGCTTGAAATTCTCCGGAATGAGTCCCGCGCGACCAGGGCGCTCCGTATCGCCGACATCGGCACCGGCTCCGGCGCGATCCTGCTGGCGCTGCTCTCGGAGCTTCCAGGGACCACGGGGATCGGCACCGACATCAGCATGGCCGCACTGGCGACCGCCGAATCGAATGCAATCCGGCTCGGCCTCGCCGGCCGGGCCGCGTTCGTGCAATGCCACTATGCGGCGGCGCTGTCCGGTCCGTTCGATCTGATCGTGTCGAACCCGCCCTACATCCGATCGGCGGACATCGCTACCCTCGACCGCGATGTCCGCTATCACGACCCGCTCCTGGCGCTCGACGGCGGCGCGGATGGCCTCGACGCCTATCGCGCGATCACGCCTCAGGCGGCCGCCCTGCTCGCTCCCGGCGGGGTTCTGATCTTCGAGGTCGGACACGACCAAAGCGCGCAGGTGAGCGCGTTGATGCGCACGGCGGGATTAACCCTATCGTCCCCGCCCAAGGCCGATCTGGGCGGTATTTATCGCGCTGTCATGGGGCGAAAAGCGGCGATTTAAAGGGTGTCCGGAACAGAAAAAACCTCTTGGAATATTGCCCCGGAGCGACTACGTTCCGGCCACAACATCGGTTCAGGGTCGCGGCCCCCGCTCAGAAATGACGGGTCGAGCCAAAAGTCTCGCAAGAGATGCCCGCCGAGTGAAAGGTTCCAAAAAGGCAGGTCATGACGAGCGCGAAGGCTGAAAGAGCTGCGCTGCTTGGGACCGCGAAGCGAACGAAAGCCTGATATTGCGCTTGTACACTCAACTGCAAAACATAGCGCCTGTTGGCTCAGGCTGATCCGGCCCAGATGGCTCATTGCCTTCGGGCATTTGGAGAACGCGTCTTTGTTGAACGCGAAGTACGAAAACCACGGTCTGAATATTTACGGTATCGCCGCCTGCGCGAATGCACTGCGCCGTGTCCGCACATCAATCACCACGATCCAGAATCGGTAAAAGGCACCACATGAGAAACGGCCCGAATAACAACAAGCGCATGCGCAGCCGGAATAACAACAGCAATAATAATAACAATAACAACAACCGGCGCGGCCAGAACCCGATGACCCGGGTGTTCGAATCCAATGGACCGGACATCAAGATTCGCGGCACCGCTTCTCACGTTGCAGAGAAATATGTCCAGCTCGCGCGCGATGCGCGCTCGTCCGGCGATCCGGTTGCCGCCGAAAATTACTACCAGCACGCCGAACATTATTTCCGGCTGATCGCCGCGGCGCAGGAGCAATTCCGTCAGAACCAGCCGCAGCAACAGCCGATGCCGCGCGCCGATGGCGATGCGCTCGACGACAACGGCGACGACAGCGACAGCTATTCCAACTTCGGCGCCGAACCTGGCTTTGCACCAGGGCATCAGCCACAACCGCAGCCGCAGCCGCAGTTTCAACCGCGCGAACAACAGCCCTTTCCGCGTGAACAGCATCAGCCGCGTGAGCAGAATTTCCGTGATCGCGACAATCGTTCGCAGCCGCAGCCGTCCGTACAGCCCGCCGAAGGCGATCAGGTTGACCGCCTTCCGTCCTTCATTACGGGTGGCGCCCAGCCGCAGCCAACCGGACCCAGCGAAGGCAACGTCAATCCGGGCAACGGCGAGCGTTTCGGTCATCGCCGCCGCCGTCGTCCGCCCGGCCCGCGTCCTGAAGGGGCCGCTCAGCCTCCGGCGGAAACGGCCAGCGAATAAGCCAGCACCATCTGATGCCATGCCCATGACGGCATGTCCGTAACAACACAATGGCCCGCCCGAGCACGCCTCAGGCGGGCCATTTTGATTCAACCGGCCATTCAGCCCGCTGCGGGCCGATCATCGCGCCGCGTCGGCGTTGGCAGGAGAACAGGCGGCATCGACGGAATGAGGCGCGTACGTTCGCGGTGTGCCGGGATCGCGCGATAGACCTGCTTCGACGCTTCAACGATATGAACGCCTGCGAACGGCGACGACACCGCAGCGCTCATCCGCTCCCAGGCCATCGCCGAGCGCAACACCCATCCACTCTGGAAGGGCGGCACGAACAACGCTTCGCCCCATGCCGTCGGCGTGAACCATGTCTGCCGCAGCAGTTGCGTGATCTGCGAACGCGAATACGGGCGACCATGCCCGAACGGCGTATTGTCGGTCCGCGTCCACACACCGCGCCGGTTGGGAATGATCGCCATCATCCGCCCGGACGGGGCGAGCACACGCCACACCTCACGCAGAAGCCCTTCCGGATCGTCCGATATTTCCAGCGCATGAACCAGCAGGATGCGATCGACCGCGGCATCCGCCAGCGGCAATGAAAATTCATCGACCAGCGTCGATAAAGTGGGGCGCGCCGTGGGCCATTTCAGAACACCCTGGGCAGCCGGCATCAGCGCGATGCACCGTTCGGCATCCTCGCGAAACAGGCCGAGATAAGGCGTCGGATAACCGAGCCCTGCGACACGCAAGCCGTCCGCATTCGGCCAGTATCGCTGAATACCGCGATTGATCAGCCGCCGCGCCACCGCACCGAGGCGCTGCGAATAGAAATTGCGAAGATCGATCACGTCGATTGTCATGGCGCTAGTGTCCCGAATCCGAAGTTCGTTTCATTTCGCAGCACGCTCCCAAGCGAACTTCGGATTCGAAAGGACACTAGAAAACTATAGTTCTAGTGTGGCTTTAGCTCGCAAGTCCGCAAAAGACCGCGCCGTAGAAATGATGCGGACTTGCGAGCCGCCACACTAGCCTATCACGGGGAACAGCGGCGCACAGCGCCCCCGACGCGATCCCGCACCCAGCGTTAACGTATTTCACTCGCGAATGAGGGCGTGTTAGCCTGCGTCATCCTCGATGAATGGAGACGTCATGGCTGCCGAGATTCGCCTGTTCCACTGCCTGTCCGACAATTTCGGCTATCTCATTCACGATCCGGTCACCAAGGCCACCGCCTCGATCGATGCGCCGGAGGCAGGCCCCATCATCAAGGCCTTGCAGCGCGAAGGCTGGACGCTGACCGACATCCTCGTCACCCACCACCACATCGACCATGTCGGGGGGATCGCCGAGCTCAAGGCAAAGTATAATTGCCGGGTGGTCGCGCCGGACGACAAGGCCGCGGCGATTCCGCTTGTCGATGAGCGCGTCAAAGAAGGCGCAACCGTGAAGGTCGGCAACCTGAGCGCACGTGTACTGGAAACGCCCGGCCATACCCTCGATCACATCAGCTACGTGTTCGACGAGGACCGGGCACTGTTCTGCGCCGATACGCTGTTCTCGATCGGCTGCGGCCGCGTCTTCGAGGGCACCTATCCGATGATGTGGGAGTCGCTGCTGAAGCTGCGCGCGCTGCCGAACGACATGCGCGTCTATTGCGGCCACGAGTATACCGCATCCAACGTCAAGTTCGCCCTCGGCATCGAGCCGAACAATCCGGCGCTGAAGGCCCGCGCTGAGGAAGTGGCGAAGCTGCGCGCCGCAAACCAGCCGACGATTCCAACCCTGATCCGTGACGAGAAGGAAGCTAATACGTTTCTGCGCGCAGATGTCCCGGCCGTCGCGGCAGCCGTCGGCCTCGCGGGCAAAAGCCCGGCAGAGGTTTTTGGCGAACTGCGCGAGCGCAAGAACAAGGCATGACCGATATCAAAGCCGGGTTGACCGCGCGCGACGTTATCGCGCGGCTCGGCCTGAAGCCGCATCCCGAAGGCGGGCACTATCGCGAAACATTTCGCGATCCGCAGACTATCGATGGCAGCCGCGCAGCATCCACCGCGATCTACTTCCTGCTGGCGCGCGGTCAGAAATCACACTGGCATCGCGTCGATGCCGTGGAAATCTGGCACTACCATGCAGGCAGCGCATTGACGCTTCGGATCGCCGACGAGAATGGTGAGCGGAAGATCCAGCTCGGAACCGATCTCACCGCCGGTGAGCAGCCGCAGGCCGTCGTCCCCGCGCATGCGTGGCAGGCCGCCGAGAGCACGGGTGACTGGACGCTGGTCAGTTGCACCGTCGCGCCCGGATTCGACTTTGCGACATTCGAGCTTGCGCCGCCGGGCTGGTCACCCGTTTAGGCTTTAACGATTAGGCATCTCGCCCGAAAACCGGTTCCCACTTTTCGGGATCATACCCCTCGTCTGGTGATCATGTCCTTCGCTGCGATCAACCCGCCGCCCGCAATCAGGGCGGCCGCGATGGCCAGTGTCGCAGTCGGCTTCGCAAATCCCGCAAGAATCAGAAACGCGGTCGATAGCAGCGGCGTGGCATAGGACGCGGCTCCCAGCACGCGGATGTCGCCGCGCTTCATGCCGATGTCCCACACGAAAAACGCGATGCCCACCGGCCCTATCCCAAGCGCCACGATGGCAAGCCACTGCATCGGCGTCTCCGGCCAAACCGTCACCTCAAGAACGAAATGGCAGATCGTCGCCAGCAGCGCAGTCGCGAGGCAAAATCCGGCAACCGCATCCGTCGGCACCGCTGCAAGTTTGCGCGACATCACCGAATAGCCCGCCCAGACGAACGCCGCGACAAAGGCAGCGACAAAGCCGGGAATATGCGCAGGATCGGGTGACGATCCGCTATTGCCGGCGAACAGCAAAATCGTCCCTGCAAAACCCAGCACCGCGCCGACGATATGATGCGGCGCCAGCCGTTCGCCCGGTAGCAGCGACGAGAGCAGTACGATCAGCAGCGGCCAGAGATAATTCAGCAGCCCGGCTTCGGCCGGCGGCGCGAGACGCAGAGCCAGAAAATACAGCGCGTGATAGCCGAACAAACCGCCGATGCCGATCAGCCAGACTGCGAGCGGTTGCCGCAGGGCGCGAATGGCCGACGGCCGCCACAGCCAGGTCAAGGGACCGACGCAGGCACCGATGGCGAACGTCATCGCCAGCAGTTGAAACGGCGGAATGCGGCCCGTCGCAACGGTAAGCGCTGCAAGCAGCGACCACATGACAATGGCGGTGAGACCAACAAGAGTGGCAGTTGAGGACGTCATCGCGGATCAATGCCATTCAATCCGCGACAAGGCCATGCCCTCGACCGATTCCCGCACTTCCGGGATCGAAGCTTATTGCAGGTATTGCCCGCCGTTGATGGTCATCGTCGACCCCGTGATGAAACCGGACTCGTCGGCGGCGAGGAACACCACTGCGCGAGCGATTTCTTCCGGCTCGCCGAGACGGTTGACGGGAATCTGCGGGATGACGTTCTTCTCGAGGACGTCCTTCGGCACCGCCTGCACCATCTCGGTGTTGATATAGCCGGGGCAGATCGCGTTCACCGTGATGCCGCCGCGCGCATTTTCAAGCGCCAGCGCCTTGGTAAACCCGATGTCGCCTGCCTTCGCAGCCGAATAATTGACCTGCCCGAACTGACCCTTCTGGCCGTTGATCGATGAAATGCTGATGATGCGTCCGAACTTGCGGCCGCGCATACCCTCGATCACCTGCCGTGTCATGTTGAACAGCGAGCCGAGATTGGTGTTGATGACCGCATTCCACTGATCGAGCGACATTTTGTGGAATGGCACATCGCGGGTGATGCCGGCGTTGTTGACCAGCACGTCGATCGGCCCGAGATCGGCCTCGACTTTCTTCACGCCCTCCGCGCATGCATCGAAGGCAGCGACATCCCACTTGAAAACGGGAATTCCCGTCTCTGCCTTGAACTTCGCTGCGGCCTCATCGTTGCCGGCGTAACTCGCCGCAACCTTGTAGCCCGCAGCCTTCAACGCCTTGCTGATCGCAGCGCCGATGCCGCGTGTTCCGCCTGTTACCAATGCCACGCGTGCCATATCAGGTATCCCCTCCGCAATTCACTGAAGTGTTTTTGGAAAATAAGTATTCAGGTCAATTGCGATAACAGCAAGAAAAAATGCCCGGCAAACTGCCGGGCATTTCGATTTTATATTGTGCAGTGCGTTCAAAGAATTTTATCGTTCAACGCACAGTGCAATGCCCATGCCGCCGCCGATGCAAAGCGTCGCAAGGCCCTTCTTGGCATCGCGCTTCTGCATTTCATGCAGCAGCGTCACCAGCACGCGCGCACCGGACGCGCCGATCGGATGACCGATGGCAATCGCGCCGCCGTTGACGTTGACCTTCGCGGGGTCCCAGCCAAGGTCCTTGTTGACTGCACAGGCCTGTGCGGCAAACGCCTCGTTCGCCTCGATCAGATCCAGATCGTCAGCCTTCCAGCCGGCCTTCTTCAGCGCGGCGCGCGATGCGGGAATCGGCCCCGTTCCCATGATCGCGGGATCGACGCCGGCCTGGCCCCACGACACAATGCGGGCGATAGGCGTGCGGCCTTCCTTGGCGGCTTGCTTGGCGCTCATCAACACGAGAGCGGCGGCGCCGTCATTGATGCCGGATGCGTTGCCCGCAGTCACCGAACCGTCCTTCTCGAACGCAGGTTTCAGCTTGCCCATCGCGTCCATCGACGCACCATGACGCGGATACTCGTCGGCATTGACGATAATGTCGCCCTTGCGGCTCTTGATGGTGAAGGGAATGATTTCATCCTTGAACCGGCCGGCCTTCTGCGCGGCCTCAGCCTTGTTCTGCGAACCGACGGCGAACTCGTCCTGCTGCTGGCGGGTGATCTGATATTGCTTGGCGACGTTCTCGGCGGTGTTGCCCATGTGATAGCCATTGAAGGCATCCCAGAGACCATCCTTGATCATCGTATCCACGAACTCGAGCGAACCCATCTTGACTCCGCTACGCAGGTACTGCGCGTGTGGGGCCATGCTCATGGATTCCTGACCGCCGGCGACAACGATCTCGGAATCGCCATTGGCGATCGCCTGATAGCCCAAGGCCACCGTACGCAACCCCGATCCGCACAGCATATTGACGCCCCATGCCGGGCTGCCGACGGGGATTCCCGCGCCGATGGACGCCTGGCGCGCCGGATTCTGGCCCTGCGCGGCGGTCAGGATCTGCCCCATGATCACTTCGGACACGCGGCCCGGCTCAACGCCCGCCCGCTCCAAGGCGGCCTTGATTGCTGCGGCGCCGAGGTCGTGGGCGGGGGTGTTAGCGAACGCACCATTGAAACTGCCTACTGCAGTGCGGGCGGCACTGACGATGACGACATCGTCGGTCATGGGTATCTCCTGGGCTTGAGGTCGCGAGGGGAAGCCGCCGGACTGGCGGGCTGGGCTCTCGTACTATCCTCTTAACCTAGCCTTCTGGTGTCAATCGGCCAAAGGCATTCTGGCGGTTTCCGAGGCTGTTCCCCGGTCCGGCACTGCCCGGACATTAACCGTCCTGCACAAAACGGTAGCCGTACCTTTCTGAAAGTGCTTAGTTTATTGCGATGCATTGTTTGCACTGCCCTCGACAACGTCCTCCGGTTCCTCTTTTCGCTAGGTATGTGTGAGTCCATGGCAAAATCCGACCAGCCCATTACAATCAAAAAATACGCCAATCGGCGCCTCTACAACACCGGCACCAGCACGTATGTGACACTCGAGGATCTCGCCTCCATGGTGAAGGAGGGCGAAGACTTCCTCGTTTATGACGCGAAGACCGGTGACGACATTACGCGCTCGGTCCTTGCCCAGATCATCTTCGAACAGGAGAACAAGGCCGGCCAGAACCTGCTGCCGACGACCTTCCTGCGCCAGCTGATACGCTTCTACGGCGACAGCATGCAGATGATTGTTCCGAAGTATCTCGAACAATCCATCGACACGCTGACCCGCGAACAGGAAAAGTTCCGCAAACAGATGACCAACACCTTCAGCATGACGCCGTTTGCGCCGCTGGAAGAACATGTTCGTCGCAACATGGAAATGTTCGAGCGCACGTTCGCGATGTTCAAGCCGTTCGGCGCGCCCGTGCGGAATCAAACTCCGTCCGCTGAATCGCCGCCGACCGCCAACGAGCCGGCGGAGGCGGACATCGACGATCTCAAGCGTCAGATGAAAGAAATGCAGGATCGTCTCGAACGGATGTCCAAGGAATCGGAAAGCAAGAGCTGAACGAGCCCTGCCTGCTCGCGCGATGTAGCGGCAGATTCTGCCGCCACCACTGCCTTCAGTTTGCGATTTCAGTTTGCCGCCGCCGCGGGCTTCGTGCCTTGCAGCGGCGTTTTTGCAGCAGCCGCCCACGGCTTGGTCAGAGAAGCCAGCCCCGTCAGCCGCCCCTGGATGTAATCGCAGCCCCAGCCCTGCAGCAGCGCGGCAGACTCTTCGTCCTGCACCCACTCGGCAACCGTCTTGATGCCAAGCCGGTGCGCAAGATCAATCAGCGTTTGAACGAATGCACGATCGTCCGACGACCGCGCGATGTTCTGCACGAACGCGCCGTCGATCTTCACGATGTCTACGCCGAGCTTCCGCAAATTGCGGAATGAGGTGTAGCCAGCGCCGAAATCGTCGATGGCAATGCGACTGCCAAAGTTCTTCAGCCGCGTGACGAACCCGCGAACGTCATCCAGATCCTGAATGGCGACGGTCTCCGTGATTTCAACGATCAACCGCTCGGCGACGCCGGGATAGGCCCGCATCAGCGATTCAATACTGGCCCACCAGTCGGGGTCCATCGTCGTGTCGGGCGAGATATTCAGGCTGAGTTGTGCATGCGGCGCGTCCGCCAGTTCGGCGACAACGAGTTCGAGTACCCGGTGATCGACAAGCCGGATCAGGCCGAGTTTCTCCGCGACCGGAACGATGTCGGGCGACAGCGAATACGCACCGTCCTCCTGGCGCATCCGCACCAGACATTCGTGGAATGCGGGCTGCCGAGAACCCGTCGCCACGACCGGCTCATAGGCCATCACGATGCGGCGCTCGTTCAATGCCGTGACGATTTCGTCGGTGACGCGGATATTGACCCGGCGCTGCGCCTCGCGCTCGACATTCGGGCGCCAGACCATCAGCGAGCCGCGGCGCCGCGCCTTGGCAAGATCGAGCGCTTCGTGAGTCCGGCTCATCGCCTCTTCGACCGTGCTGGCATGGCGCAGCGCATTGATCGCACCGATCGACGCAGTCACCGCAACCGGACCGGATTGCGTCGGCACAATGTCATCGCGGATGCCCGTAAGAAAACGCTCCGCCGCGACATGCATGTCATCGACCGAGCAGTTCTTCAGTATCAATCCGAACTTGTTGCCCGAAAATCGTCCGAGTACATCGCCGCCGCGCAGCCGCGCACGAATGCGCTTGGCAACTTCGAGAATGACCTGATCGGCGATCTCGTAGCCGAAGGCGTCGTTGATCTGCGCAAGATGATCGATCCCGACCAGCATGAAGGCAAAGGACGAACGAAAGCGGCCTGCCTCTTCGATAGCCTCGGCCAGCGCCGCCGTCAGGCGCGTGCGATTGAACTCGCCGGTCAACGGATCGTCCTGCGACAGCTTCAGGAGTTGCTCGTCGCGGGCATGGCGTTCGTTGTTGATGCGGATGATGCCGTGCGCGCGGGACGGCTTTCCGTCCGCCCCGGCAAACCAGCGGCCGCATTCATCGATCCAGAGCACCGGCGACGATGTGCTGGCACGCAGTCCGTACTCGATCTGATAGGGCACGCCCTCGCCGCTTTCGTTCGCCGTCGAATTCAGCACGGCATCGATGCGGATGCCGCGCATCGGCTCTATCAGTTTCGAGAATTCGCCTGCTTTCAGTAAGGCCGATTGCGGAATATCGCGAAGGACGGCCGCAACATTGTCGCTCCAGCGCAGGGTGTCGCTGGCGATGTCCCACGAAAAACTGACCTGCCCGAGGGTGGCGAGAAGATCCACCCCAGCCGCTGGTTCGGCGCGACGCATGAGGGGAGCGGTTCCGGGCGCCACGGCAGACCCGGAAGGGAGCGAGGCTTGAGCCGGGTTGATTGCCAAAGATGCCTCGTTCCGGGACGGCGTGGGTGATTCGACACCCAAGAATAAATCGTCCGACGCCCATCAGCCTAGGCTAACTTCCTGAATAATCCGACAAACCGCTTTGTTTTCAATGTCCGGGAGACGGTAACAAATTGCCAATCGCGTCCGGCACGCCCCTTGCGATGTCACATGGAGAAGGCGCATTGCGTCCCAAAATGAGACAGGTTACCCGCGATGATCATTTCAGGCGTCACATCGAAGACCGGATCTCATCTGCTTACGGGGCCATCCGCAGCATGCGCGGCCTCGCAGACAGAGCCGGTCGCCAGCCGCGCCCTGGTGCCCGTCGAGCGCCCTCTCCAGGCTTCAGTGGTACGGATGGCTCGCCCGGATGCATCGTTTGTGGCGCACCTGATCGCGATGGCTGAGCAGGCTCCCCAGACGCGCACCTTGCGCCGTGAGGCGCCTACCGTTGCGCACGGGGCTTACGGTCGCGCCACGGTGCTCGGCGCGAATGGCTTCGGCAAGGTGCTGTCGCGGACTGCGTGAGGGTTCAGGGCTTCGGCGGCGTTTTGGCCGGACTCTCCGGCGCATGATCCGACACCAGGTCGCTGACACTCCAGTCGGAGATCTTCCGCTCCGCGGCAACCGCGCCTTCGGCATTGCGGATCACGGCAAGCGTCGGCACCGGTTTCGGTGCAGTTTCAGGCTTAGGCACAGTTTCAGGCTCAGGTTGCGGCGGCAACGGCTCAACCGGCTTCACATCCTGATGCGGTTGGTCGAATGAGGGCTCGGCCTGTGCGGGACTGGCTGGAACGGGCACTGGTGCCGGCGCGGGTTCGCGCGGGACGCCGGCAGGCGCATCCACCGGCACACGGCGATGCCGGTTGCGGAAGCCGATGGAGACGCCCGCAAGAAACTCCACGGTCATCAGCACTGTCAGCAGGAAAAATGTCGAGGTGCCGAACGGCACGAGCAGCAGAAATTCTGCGACCGCAGCGCCCGATACAACCAGCGACAGCAAATGATCGGTCAGGTACCGCGCACCGGGCCGCGCGGCTTTCACGACCTCGAACAACAACAGAACGATGCAAAGCGCGAGCAGCGCGTCACCGAATGTCGGTGCCCACTGCACACCCGACGTCAGCGTCACGCTCGTGATCGGCGCGGTGAACACCACGCCCGGCATCAGGAATACGAAGATGTTGTAGATCGCGAACGGAATCAGAAGCAGCGGAAAACCGATCATCGTCGGCGGGCTCTCTCTGAAAATGTATCCTGTGATGCGCTCGTCATCACATGCGTCTGTGGCGTTCTTGTGAAGACGCGTTAGCGCGCTTCCGCCAACATCGCGGCGGTCGCGCTGCTAAGCAGCGCGACGCGATCCGGACCTTAGTCCTTCTTGACCTTCAGGACCTGGCGGCCCTTGTACATGCCGGTCTTGAGGTCGAGGTGATGCGGACGGCGCAATTCGCCCGAGTCCTTGTCCTCGACATAAGTCGGCTTCTTGAGTGCGTCCGCCGAGCGGCGCATGCCGCGACGTGACGGCGAGGTTTTCCTGCGTGGAACGGCCATGGGATCGTCGTCCTCTAAATCAAGGCTCACCCGCCGGGCGGGGGCTCTCCAGAATTCGGATTGAGGCCGCGCTTATAGATGAAGGTTGCTACGAAAGCTAGACCGGTGGCGTGGAGAAAATTGGCCAAAAAGGCCCAAAATCAGCGATTTCGCTCCCAGCAATCGGAGATTTCCGCCGACTGGGCCCGGACCACGTAAGTCCCCGCCATCCGCCGCACCCCCGGCCCCGGATTCCGGGCGCTCCGCGTGAACGGATTGGGCAGGATCGAGACCAGAAGGGCGGCCTCGCGGGCCGAAAGCGCCGCGGCCGGACGACCAAAGGCGTAGTTCGCGCCTGCCTCCGCACCGAACTGGCCGTTGGGGCCGAGCTCCGCCACGTTCAGATAAAGCTCCAGAATGCGCTTTTTCGACAGCACCAAGTCTATCCACATCGCCAGCGGGAACTCGAGCCCTTTGCGGATCACGCTCCGGCCCGGCCAGAGGAACAGGTTCTTGGCCACCTGCTGCGTAATCGTCGATCCGCCACGTGCAACCTCACCGTCCTGCGCATCCTCAATGATGTTCCGGACCGAATTCCAGTCGATGCCGTGATGGAAGCAGAATCTGGCGTCCTCGGCGGCGACCACGGAGCGCGGCAGGGCCTCGGACATCTCGTCAAGATCGACCCATTTGCGGGTGACGGTTTCACCCGTGAGATATCGCCCGATCATCAAGGTCGAGATGGGATGTCCGGTGCTGTAGAGCGGAGTCAGCACATAGGGCAAAAGCACCAGCGCCAGCACCAGCAGCACAACCGCATAGATCAATCGTCGCATCACACCTCATGCCCGGGAGGCTATTCCAGCGGCCCCAACCAGCAGAAACCATGCCTGTCCGTTTTTTCCAATCCCCGGCAAAGCCGGGTTTTGTAGAATTGACGCGGGCGATGCCATGACCGATTGTCCGCCGAAATTTGCGTTCCTTTGGAGTTTTTGATGACCACCGGCACTTCACCACAGGATTTCATGAAACGGCTCGACGCCACGGCGGCAGACACCGAGGCGCTGCTGACGCGCCTTCTGTCGGACAAGCCACTGGCCGGCGAGATCGAGCGCCCGCACCGGCTGATGGAGGCGATGCGTTATTCGAGCCTCAATGGCGGCAAGCGGCTACGTCCGTTTCTGGTGGTGGAAAGCGCTGCCGTGTTCGGCGTCTCGCGCGACGCGGCGCTGATGGCCGGCGCTGCGCTCGAATGCATTCACTGCTACTCGCTGATCCACGACGATCTGCCGTCGATGGACAACAGCGACCTGCGGCGCGGACGGCCGACCTCGCACAAGAAGTTCGATGACGCCACCGCGATCCTCGCGGGCGACGGGCTTCTCACCATCGCCTTCGACATCATCACCCGCGACGAGGTTCACAAGGACCCGACGGTGCGCCTGCTGCTGACCCGCGCGCTGGCACGCGCCGCTGGCGTCGGCGGCATGGTGGGCGGACAGATCATGGATCTCGCCGGCGAAGGCCGTTTCGGCGATCCAGAGCCGCCGGATGTTGCCAAGCTGCAGCAGATGAAAACCGGCGCACTGCTCAAGTACGGCTGCATCGCGGGAGCACTGCTCGGCCAGGCGCCGAAGGACCAATACGATGCGCTCGACGCCTACGGTCACGCGCTCGGCGAAGCGTTCCAGATCGCCGACGACCTGCTGGACGTCGAAGGCGATGCGGCGTCCCTCGGCAAGCCTGCCGGACAGGATGCGGCTGCGGGCAAAACCACGTTCGTCACGCTCCTGGGAATTGACGGCGCCAAGGCCCGCGTGCGCGATCTCCTGAAGCACGCCGATGCCGCGCTCGCACCGTTCGGTGCGAAGGGCGATGTTTTGCGCGCAGCTTCCCGTTTCGTCGCCGAGCGGCAAAACTAGAAAGGCGCACTAGAATGCCGGGCAAGAAGGACGGCGATCCGTATCTTCTTCGCCTGAAAGGCATGCCGAGGCCGGTGCGCATCGTGCTGGCCCGGCCGCGGACCTTTATCGCATTCGCGATCGGGCTGGCCTCGCTGCTGTTTCTGCCACCCTCATGGCGTCTCGCGACGCGCCTGCTGGTGGCGTGGGATATCTTCATCGCGATCTACATGATGCTCGCCTATGCGACGGTGTTCTCATGCGGAACAGACGACATCCGCCGTCAGGCCGCGCGGCAGGACGACGGGCGCTTCTTTATCCTCGTTATGACTGGCCTCGGCGCGTTTGCGAGCATCGCCGCCATTGTCATCGAACTCGGCATCAAACCGCAGCAAGCGCCGCAGCTTGCGCTTGCTGTCATGACCATCGTGCTGTCGTGGGCGACAATTCATACGACATTCGCGCTGCACTACGCGCACGACTACTATCGCGGCACCAAGGCAGGCGGCCTCGCCTTTCCCGGCGCAAGCGAGGGCAGCGATCCGGATTATTGGGACTTCGTCTACTTCTCATTCGTGATCGGTATGACCGCGCAGGTCTCCGATGTCGGCATCACCGACAAGATCATTCGCCGGACAGCGACGGCCCACGGCGTAATCTCTTTCATTTTCAATACCGCGCTGGTGGCCCTGATGGTCAATATCGCGGCCAGCGCGATCTAGAGTCGGGAAATCGCGCGCGATGGCAACGACATTTCAAGTCTTTCTGCTTCTGCTCACTGTCTTCGCAGCCACTGCGGCTATCGCCAAAAAACTCAACTTTGCCCCGGCAATTCTCCTCATGGCCGTCGGCATCACGCTCGCATTTCTGCCGGGACTTCCGCGCATCGTGCTCGAACCCGAAGTCGTGATGCAGATTCTCTTGCCGCCACTGATCTATTCCGCCGGAGTATCGATGAGCTGGCGGGAATTCAAATTCAATCTCCGCCCCATTGGCCTGCTTGCCGTCGGCTGCGTGATCTTCACCACCTGCGCCGTCGCAGCGGCTTCCCACTGGCTGTTGGGATTGCCATGGGGTGTCGGCTTTGTCCTCGGCGCAATTGTCTCGCCTCCAGACGTCGTGGCGCCACTTGCCATCGCACGCCGGCTGGGATTACCCCGGCGCATCCTTGTTGTTCTGGAGGGCGAAGGACTCGCGAATGACGCGACCGCCCTTATCCTTTATCGGTTCGCTGTCGTTGCAATCAGTACGAGCACGTTCTCGATGGCCAAAGCGGCGGAGACGTTTGCTGCTATCGTGGTCGGCGAGGTTCTCTTTGGACTTGCGGTGGGGTGGCTTAGTCTCCGCCTGCGGCAATGGGCTCACGAGCCACGCGTCGAGATTACGCTGTCTCTGCTGACGCCCTATCTTGCCTTCTGGGTCCCCGAGCACCTTGGTGGCTCAGGCGTGCTGGCGACAGTCGCCTGCGGTCTTTACGTCAGCTGGAACGGTCCGCTGCTGATTCCCTCGGCGACCCGCCTCCAGGGCATTTTCTTCTGGGATCTCGTGATCTGGCTGATCGAAGGAATTCTATTCCTGCTGATTGGTTTCCAGATGCGGCTGCTGGTCGAAAAATCCAACGCATTGCCGCTGAGTGAAATTCTGACAGCCATCGGCATCGTTTCAGTGATCGTCATTCTCGCGCGTTTCGCCTGGGTTTTTCCGGCCAGTTACCTCCCACGCTGGCTCAGCAAGCGCATTCGACAACGCGACCCCGTCGCCTCATGGCGCCATATCTTCGTTATCGCCTTCACCGGAATTCGTGGCGTTGTTTCGCTCGCCGCCGCTTTGGCTCTCCCGCTGACACTGTCGAACGGCCAGGATTTCCCTCACCGTGACCTCATTCTGTTCGTAGCCTTTGGTGTCATCTTCGTCACCCTCGTTGGGCTCGGTTTGACGCTGCCGATGGTGGTCAAAGCCCTCGGCCTTTCTCAACACGGCCGAGCCGAAGCCGTGGACGAACGCGAGGCCGAAATCGCCGCGCGGCGCGAAATCCTGCACGCCGCCCGCGACTCCCTCAAAAAGATTATCAGTGAACGAAATCTACCCGAGAGCCTTGCCAAGTTTCTGCTGACCCGTCACGAGACCCGCATGCGCGCCCTGCCCGACCCTCCTCCGGTCACGGGCGAAGAAACGCCATCGACGAGAGGCGCGCCGCTGGTGCGTGAAATGATCTCAATTGAGCGTAAGCTGTTGCACAAGCTGCTACGTGACGGAAAGATCACCGACGAAACCCGCCGGCGCATCGAACGCGACCTCGATCTGGAGGAAGCCGTCGTCGATAACCGCGAAAAAATGACACCGCTATGATGAGGTGGCGGTCAGACGTCAGAACAAATAGAAGCGCGGCGCCCGTACGCCGCGTTTAATAATCCATGCTGCAGATGATTATTCCGCTGCAGTCACTTCCGGAGCTTTGGCGCCGGCACCGCCGTACCGCTGCTCGATGTAATCGATCACCAGCGCCTTGAAGTCGGTCGCGATGCTCGGACCGCGCAGCGTGCGGAACTTCTGACCGTCCACGAACACCGGCGCGGCAGGTGTTTCGCCCGTTCCCGGCAGCGAGATACCGATGTCGGCATGCTTGGACTCGCCGGGTCCGTTGACGATGCAGCCCATCACCGCGACGTTAAGCTCCTCAACGCCGGGATAGCGCGTCTTCCAGCTTGGCATTTCATCGCGGATGAAGCTCTGAATGTCGCGCGCCAGTTCCTGGAACACCGTCGATGTCGTGCGACCGCAGCCGGGACATGCCGCCACCAGCGGCACGAAGGTGCGGAAGCCCATGGTCTGCAGAATTTCCTGACCGACCTTCACTTCGACGGTGCGGTCACCACCGGGCTCCGGTGTCAGCGAGACGCGGATGGTGTCGCCGATGCCGTCCTGCAAAAGGATGCCGAGCGCCGCCGACGAAGCGACGATCCCCTTCGAACCCATGCCGGCTTCGGTGAGCCCAAGATGGATGGCGTAATCGGAGCGCGCCGCGAGTTCGCGATAGACCGCGATCAGATCCTGTACGTTCGACACCTTCGCCGAAAGAATCATGCGGTCTTTCGGCAGACCGATTTCCTCGGCGCGCGCCGCCGACAACAGCGCCGACTGAACCATCGCTTCGCGCGTCACCGCGCGGGCGTCGATCGGATTCGGCGACTTCGCATTCTCTTCCATCAGCTTGGTCAGCAATTCCTGATCGAGCGAACCCCAGTTCGCGCCGATGCGGATGGTCTTGCCGTGCTTGAGCGCCATTTCAACGATGTCGGTGAACTGCGTGTCGCGCTTGTTCTTGAAACCGACATTGCCCGGATTGATGCGGTACTTCGACAGCGCCGCGGCGCAGGCCGGATGATCAGCCAGCAGCTTGTGGCCGATGTAGTGAAAGTCGCCGATCAGCGGCACGTCGATGCCGAGCTTGTCGAGCTTCTCGCGGATGTGAGGGACGGCGGCAGCAGCTTCGTCGCGGTCCACCGTGATGCGAACCATTTCGGAGCCGGCGCGCGCCAGGGCGGCGACCTGCGTGACGGTGCCCTCGATGTCGGCGGTATCGGTGTTGGTCATCGACTGCACCACGATCGGTGCGCCGCCGCCGACCTTGACGTTGCCGACTGTCACCTGAACCGTCCGGTGGCGCCCCTTGGGGCCGGCCTGGATTTCCTTGGTCCGCTCTTTCAGATCGCTCACGTCAGAATCTCTTTTGCGTTCAAATATCGGATTTGGTGGCGGGAAGCAGCGGATTGCCCACCGCCTCGCCGGGGCGGTTTACCAGATATAGGCCCGCCATGACCAGAAGGGCAGCCCCCGCAAAGGCCAATGTCAGGGTGTCATGCATCACGAAATAGCCCCCAACGACGCCAAACAGGGGCGTCATAAAGGTAAATGACGACAGTTTGCTGGCCGAATAGGTCTTTATGAGAGATATCCAGATCAGGAATGTCGTCCCAACAATCCAGACCGCCTGGTAGGCCATCAACGCCCAGGCAACCGGTTCCGGCATATGAGTGATGCTCTCGCCGGAGACAATCGCCCCAAGCGCCAGAATCGGGATCGAAACAGCTACCTGATAGGCAAGCGTCTTTTCGGCGGGCGCCTGCAGCAGCGGCGTCGCCTTCACCACCAGCGTGGTCACGGCCCACAGAATGCCGCCGCCCATCACCAGGATGTCCCCCAGAATGACCTTGGCATCCACCGACGGCTGCGGCACGCCGATCGCCAACGCCACACCTGCGAACGACAGCGCCAGACCGCTCCACTGCAATGGGCTCAATTGTTCGCCGAGATATCGCTTCGAGCCGAGCGCCACGACAAACGGCGCGATGTAGAGAAACACCACCGCTCGCGAGGCCGTGGTGTAGAGCAGCCCGCGATAGATCAGGATGAATTCGACCCCGAAGAAAAGTCCGGCGACCAGGCCCGCGCCGAGTGTGCCGTCGCGCCGGAACATCGGCACGCCGCGCAGCCACGCCACTATCAAAATAATGATCAATCCGCCGGTCGAACGGATCGTGGCCTGCAACAGTGGCGGAATGTGCGGAAGGGCCAGTTTGATCGCGATCTGATTGAAGCCCCAGCTCAGGCACAGCATCACCATCAGGATGATGGCCGTCGCGCTCAACGGACGCCCCGCTGGCGCAATCTTCAAGCTGTCTGACGACATGGCCCCCCGCGCCCGGCTTTCCGCCGTGTTGTTGTTTGGCCTACGCGGCTCGCTGACAGTGCGCGCAGGTGCCGGTGATTTCCACCACCGACAATTTCGGCGCGAACCCCGTTCCACGCGCAGCTTCATTGAAACTTTGCGCCAGAGGCGCGGCCGGAATTTCGCCAACCGACCCGCATGTCTCGCAGATCAGAAACGCCACCACCGCCGTCTCGTCGTGATTGTGCGCGCAGGCCAGAAACGCGTTGCGGCTTTCGATGCGATGGACCAGACCGTTGTCCATCAGAAAATCGAGCGCGCGATAAACCGTGATCGGCGCCGGGCGCGGCATGGTCTTGGCAAGCTCGTCGATCACTTCATAGGCCCCGAGCGGCCGATGGCTCGACAGCAACGCGCCCAAAACCTGCCGCCGGATCGGCGTGAACTTTTGACCCCGGCCCTTGCAGATCTTCTCGGCATGCGAAAACGCGTCCTCGGCGCAACGGCCGTGGTCGTGATCTGGGGCAGGGAAAATCGGCTTCGCTTGTTTCATTCGGTCAATATGTAGTGCGGTTACCGTGATTCCGCTCATAATTTCAGCGGCATAAGGTGCTGTAATATTTTGCAACGCATCATTTTCTATTGCACCGCATCATAAAAGGCCCAAATCATCTGTCTACAAATGAACTTCGCGGGCTCTCCAGGGAACCCAATAACCGCATTTCAGAGAGAAAGAAGCTCATGGCGACCACTCTCAAAACCTACCTCGACAATCTGACACCATGGAACTTCTCCGGCACGCGCAAGCCGAGTGCCGCCAAGAAAATCAATCTGGCGCTTCAGGGCGGGGGCTCGCATGGCGCGTTCACCTGGGGCGTGCTGGATCAGTTCCTCGCCGACGGGCGGCTGGAGATCACCGGAGTTTCCGGCGCGTCTGCCGGCGCAATGAACGCCGTGATGCTCGCCGATGGCTTGACCCGCGGCGGACCCGAGGAAGCCCGCAAACGGCTGGCGGCATTCTGGCGTGCGACAAGCACCGGAGGAGACCTGCCACCAATTCCGCGCGCCATGACCGACCGGATGTTTTCGATGATGCCGTTCGCAGCCTCACCGGTACAGGAATGGTTCGAGGCAATGGCGCGTTACTTCTCGCCCTATGAACTCAATCCTCTCAACATCAATCCGCTGAGCCAGCTCATCGAACGCTTCGTCGATTTCGATGCGCTGCGCGCCAATACCGATCTCGCGCTCTATATCTCGGCCACCAACGTCCACACCGGACGGCTGCGCATTTTCGCGAACGAGAAGATCACCGCGGACGTGGTGATGGCCTCGGCGGCACTGCCGTTCATGTTTCGCGCGGTCGAGATCGATGGCGTGCCGTACTGGGACGGCGGCTACATGGGCAACCCCGCGATCTTCCCATTCCTGCAGGCGACTGAGGCGGAGGACGTCGTGGTTGTGCAGATCAATCCCGTGTCGCGCACCACCACGCCGAAAACCTCCGGCGAGATCATCAACCGGCTGAACGAAATCACCTTCAACTCGGCACTGATTTCCGAATTGCGCACGATGGATTTCGTCAATCAGCTGATCGACGACGGCCGATTGCCGCGCGGCACGGGCAAAGACCAATACCGCAGGCTCAACATCCACCGCATCGATCTCGGAGGTCTTGGCACCCGCCTCGCTGCCTCCAGCAAGATGAAGACGGACTACGAGTTTTTCGAAGTGCTGCACCGGGCCGGCATACGCGCGGCAAAGAAGTTCCTCGACACCCATTTCGACGACATCGGCCACCGGAGCACGATCGACCTCGCCGCGGAATCCGGCGTCGAGTGGGCCTGATCATCTAACGTACCGATAATCGTAACGCTGTGCGCGATCCCGCTGGCGATGATGATAGGATCGGCCAAGGCGGCGCGGCGGCAACGGTCGCAAAGCGCCTTTCATGCCGGGGTGATGGACTGACGTACCCAAAAGAATGGGAGGCCGAAGCCTCCCATTCTCCTTCGCAGAACGTGCGAGAACTCAGTTCAGCTTCTCGATCACCATCGCAGCACCCTGACCGACACCGACGCACATGGTGGCGATGGCGAGCTTGCCGCCGCGCTTTTCCATGCCGTGAACCGCGGTCAATGCGAGGCGCGCACCGCTCATCCCGAGCGGATGACCGAGCGCGATGGCGCCACCATGCGGATTGACGAAATCGGCATCTTCCTTGACGCCGAGCTGACGCAGCACCGCAATACCCTGCGAGGCGAACGCTTCATTGAGTTCGATCAGGTCGATGTCGGTGATCTTGAGACCGAGACGCTCCAGCAGTTTGCGCACTGCCGGCACCGGCCCGATGCCCATAATGCGCGGCGCGACGCCCGCAGAGGCAAATCCGAGGATCTTCGCGCGTGGCGTCAACCCGTGCTTCTTCACGGCCTCTTCCGACGCGAGGATCATCGCCGCCGCGCCATCGTTTACGCCGGACGCATTGCCAGCGGTCACCGTGCCGGGGTTACGCACGATAGGCTTGAGCTTGGCCAATCCTTCAAGGGTGGTTTCCGGGCGCGGATGCTCGTCCTTGTCCACGATGGTGGGACCGGCCCTGCCGCCGGGAACTGTGACCGGCGTGATTTCCTCGGCGAAGTATCCGGCTTCGATGGCCTTGCCTGCGCGCTGCTGCGAGCGGATCGCGAAGGCATCCTGATCCGCGCGCGAGATCTGGTAGTCCTCGGCGACATTCTCGCCGGTCTCAGGCATCGCATCGACGCCATATTGCTGCTTCATGAGCGGATTGACGAAGCGCCAGCCGATCGTCGTGTCGTACGTCTCCACCGTGCGCTGATAGGCTTCCGACGCCTTGCCGGTGACGAACGGCGCGCGCGTCATGGATTCGACACCGCCTGCCATGGCGAAGTCCATCTCACCGGCGCGGATCGCGCGCGCAACGCCGCCCACCGCATCCAGACCCGACGCACACAACCGGTTCACTGTCATGCCCGGCACTGTTTCCGGCAACCCCGCCAGCAACAGCGCCATGCGCGCCACGTTGCGGTTGTCTTCCCCGGCCTGATTGGCGCAGCCGTAAGACACCTCTTCGAGGGCAGACCAGTCCGCTTTCGTGTTACGCGCCATCAACGCCTTGATCGGCACCGCGGCCAGATCGTCCGCGCGCACCTTGGCCAGCGATCCACCAAAGCGGCCGATTGGCGTCCGCACCGCATCACAAATGAAAACATCACGCATGGTCGTTCTCCCTGAAATTCGCTTGGACTTGATGGCGTCCGCCTCGGCTGCCGCGAGTTTTAGGAAGCACCGCGCGGAACGTCAAATGATCGATCGCCGGAATGGCCTCGCCGCCCGGCAGGGCGGCCATGCACTTGCTCTCTCAAGACGTGGAAAACGCACCATGCAATTCCACCTAGCGAAAGAACTTTGCTAGTGTGATCCGCATGACCATCCATTCCACGCCACCCGCATCGCAAACCGCCGAAACGACCTCCCTGGAGGTCGTTGGGCGCGTCACGCCGATGATGGAACAATACCTGGAGATCAAGGCGGCCAATCCTGGCCTGCTGCTGTTCTACCGGATGGGCGACTTCTACGAGCTGTTCTTCGAGGATGCGGAAATCGCCTCGCGCGCGCTCGGCATCACGCTGACCAAGCGCGGCAAGCACATGGGTGAGGACATCCCGATGTGCGGCGTGCCGGTGGAACGCTCCGACGATTACCTGCACAGGTTGATCGCGCTGGGTCATCGCGTCGCGGTCTGCGAACAGACCGAAAATCCTGCCGAGGCGCGCAAGCGCGGCAACAAGAGCGTGGTGCGGCGCGACGTGGTGCGGCTGGTGACGCCGGGCACGCTCACCGAAGACAATCTGCTCGACGCCAAGGCCAACAGCTACCTGCTCGCCATTGCACGCGCCCGCGCCTCGTCATCCGCCGGCGACCGGATCGGGCTGGCCTGGATCGATGTTTCAACAGCAGAGTTCAGCGTCACCGAATGCGGCGCTGCCGAACTCGCCGCGACGCTGGCTCGCATCAATCCGAATGAAGTAATCGTCACCGATGCATTTTATTCCGACCCGGAATTATCTGCGCTATTCCGCACGCTCGCAGCCGTGACACCGGTGACACGCGACATCTTCGACGCCGCCACCGCCGAACGTCGCCTCTGCGATTACTTCGCCGTCGCCACCATGGACGGCTTCGGCGCGATGTCGCGGCTGGAAGCCACTGCCGCCGCCGCCGCCGTGACTTACGTGGATCGCACGCAGGTCGGCAAGCACCTGCCGCTGTCTCCGCCGGCGCGCGAGGCCGCCGGCACCACCATGGCGATCGATCCCGCCACCCGCGCCAATCTCGAACTGACCCGCACGCTGGCCGGCGAGCGGCGCGGATCGCTGCTCGACGCCATCGACAGCACGGTGACCGCCGCCGGATCGCGGCTGCTTGCACAACGTCTGTCCGCTCCCTTGACCGACAGCGCAACCATTTCCCATCGACTCGATGCCACAGCACTTTTTGCAGACGACAGCGCCGCACGGGACGATTTGCGCGGCATCCTGCGCGCCGCGCCGGACATTTCACGCGCGCTGGCGCGGCTGTCGGTCGGACGTGGCGGCCCGCGCGATCTCGCAGCCTTGCGTGATGGAATTCTGGCCGCCGACAAAATCCTGGACCGGCTGTCGCGGATCGAGAAGCTCCCGCGTGACATTTCCCTGGCGGTGGAGGCGCTGCGCCGCCCGTCCCGCGATCTCGCGCAGGAGTTTTCACGCGGCCTGGCGGATGAATTGCCGCTGTTCAAGCGCGACGGCGGCTTCGTGCGTACGGGTTACGAATCTTCGCTCGATGAGACTCGCAACCTGCGCGACGCCTCGCGGCTGGTGGTCGCCGCGATGCAAGCGCGCTACGCCGATGATACCGGCATCAAGGGTCTCAAGATCCGCCACAACAACGTGTTGGGCTATTTTGTCGAGGTTACCGCGCAGCACGGCGACAAGCTGATGGCCGCGCCGCTGAATGCGACCTTCATTCATCGTCAGACGCTGGCCGGACAAGTGCGTTTCACGACGACCGAACTCGGGGAGATCGAAGCGAAGATCGCCAATGCCGGCGATCGTGCGCTCGGGCTTGAGCTGGAAATCTTCGACAAACTTTGCGCGCATGCCGTGGCGGCAGGCGACGATCTGCGCGCTGCGGCGCATGCTTTCGCGCTGCTTGATGTGACCGCCGCACTGGCAAAGCTCGCGATCGACGAGAATTACACACGGCCCGTGGTCGACAATTCCCTGAAGTTCTCCATCGAGGGCGGACGCCATCCGGTGGTCGAACAATCGCTGAAGCGCGACGGCCAGCCCTTCATCGCCAACGCCTGCGACCTGTCACCGGGGCCGGCGCAATCGTCCGGGCAGATCTGGCTGCTGACCGGTCCGAACATGGCCGGCAAATCGACATTCCTGCGGCAGAACGCACTGATCGCGCTGATGGCGCAGATCGGCAGCTTCGTGCCCGCAAAACTTGCGCATATCGGCATCGTTGACCGGCTGTTCTCCCGCGTCGGTGCGGCGGATGATCTGGCGCGCGGGCGTTCGACCTTCATGGTCGAGATGGTGGAAACCGCAGCCATCCTCAATCAGGCCGGCGAGCGCGCGCTGGTGATTCTGGATGAGATCGGCCGCGGCACCTCGACATTTGATGGACTCTCGATCGCATGGGCCTCGATCGAGCATCTGCACGAAAGCAACCGATGCCGCGCACTGTTCGCGACGCACTATCACGAGCTGACTGCGCTGTCGGCCAACCTGCCGCGGCTGTTCAATGCGACCGTGCGCGTCAAGGAATGGCAGGGTGACGTGGTGTTTCTGCACGAAGTGCTCCCCGGCTCGGCGGATCGCTCTTACGGCATTCAGGTCGCGAAGCTCGCGGGCCTTCCGGCGGCCGTGGTCGCACGCGCAAAATCGGTGCTGGCGAAGCTTGAGGCGCAGGATCGCGGCACCACGGCGCGCGCACTGGCCGACGACTTGCCATTGTTCGCGGTGCCGTCACGCGCGGCAGCCGAACCGCAACCGCCAAGCGCAGCAGATCAGCTTGCCGAGGCACTCAATGCGCTGCATCCCGACGAGATGTCGCCGCGCGAGGCGCTGGAAGCGCTCTATGCGTTGAAGGCGAAGCTGCCGAAGTAGCGGGTCAGATCCGATTGATCGACACGTGCGTCTTCGGGCCGTTCTTGATGGTCTGATAGACCACGCAATAGCGCTCGGTCAGCTTGAGAAGCTGATCGAGCTTCTCCTGCGGCGCGTCAGTGTCGACATCAAAGCGAAGGCGAATTTCCGCGAACCCAACCGGCGCTTCCTTGTCGACGCCGAGCGTGCCGCGAAAATCGAGATCGCCTTCGGCGGTGACATTGCCGGATTTCAGCGGTGCATCGATCGCAGTCGCAACTGATTTCAGCGTGACACCGGCGCAGGCGACCAGCGCTTCGAGCAGCATATCGCCCGAGCACAGCTCAAGTCCGGAGCCGCCGGTTGCCGGATGAAGTCCGGCGATGGCTGCAGCCGCCTTGCCGGTTTCGACCTTGCAGGACAGGCCTTCGCTGTCGAGCGAACCCTTCGCCTTCAAGGTGATGAACGCAGCCTTAGGGTCCGATTTGTAGCGATCCTTGATCGGCGCCTGCATGGCGCGGAGTGCGGTTGAATCCATTTTCTCGTTCTCCGTTTCCATCGGCATCAACAACGCCGCGTGCAGCTTACTCCACCTTATATCCCCTCGCCGACCGTCAGCAAATCATCCGCCGGGCGCATGGCGCGATTGAGCGAACGATCCAGCGATGCCAGCACCTGATGCTTGACCGCCTCGAAGGCGGGCGAAGCGCGGTCGCGCGGCCGCGTCAGGTCAACCCTGATCTCTTCGAACAATCGCCCCGGCCGTGGACGCATCACGACGACGCGATCCGCCAGCACCACAGCTTCATCGACGTCGTGGGTGACGAGAACAAGCGTCGGCTTCGTATCGGCCCACAGATCGAGCAGATGATCCTGCAGGTCGGCGCGCGTGAATGCATCGAGCGCGGAGAATGGCTCGTCGAGCAGCAACACTTCCGGAGACGGCACCAGCGCCCGCGCGATCGCAACGCGCTGCGCCTGCCCGCCGGACAGTTCGCGCGGCCACGCGCTTGCCTTGTCGACGAGGCCAACCCGCGCGAGGGCGCGTGCAACCCGATGTTGCCGCTCCGCGGACGGCAGATGACCGAGGCCAAAACCGATATTGTCGGCGACGCTGAGCCACGGCAGCAGCCGAGGCTCTTGAAAAATGATGCCGACTTTTTCATTGGGCGCAGTGATGGAGATGGCATCGAGCGTGACAGTGCCGGTCGTCGCGCGATCAAGCCCGGAGATCGCCCGCAGCAGCGTGGATTTTCCGCAGCCCGAACCGCCGATGATCGCAACGATCTCACCCGGCCGGATGCGCGCGGAGAAATTCTCAAGCGCATGGACACCGTTCGGATAGGTCTTGCCGACATGATCGAGGACGAGCATCAGGCTGCCCCCGCATGCGCGCTGAAGGAATCCTGCCAGCGCAGGAACGGCGCTGCTATCAACTGGATCAGCCAGTCGGTGACTTTGCCCAGAATCGCGAACACGATGATGGCGGCGACGATTTGCGCTGGCTTGCCGAGTTGCTGGCCATCGGTCAGCAGATAGCCAAGCCCTTCGGAGGCGCCCATGAACTCGGCGGCGACGACGAACATCCAGCCCAAACCCAGACCCGAGCGCAGCGAAATCACATAGGCCGGCAGCACCGCAGGAAGAAGGATCCGCCGGATCATTGCAAACCCGCTGAGACGAAAGATGCGGCCAACCTCGACGATCTTGCGATCCACACTCAGGATCGCGCCGGTGACGCCGAGATAGATCGGAAAGAATACGCCAACCGCGATCAGCGCCACTTTCGATGTCTCGAAAATTCCCAGCCACAGGATGAACAGCGGCACCCAGGCGATCGAGGGGATCGCGCGCAGCGCCTGCAAGGTCGGATCGAGCAACCGCCGCGCCAGCGTCCAGTATCCGCAGATCGCGCCGAAGATCGTGCCGGCCAGAACCCCGAGACCGAAGCCTGCGCCGACGCGGCTCAGCGTCGCGATGATGTGCCGGCTCAGTTCACCGCTCGCAGACAGTTCGACCAGCGTCTGCCAGATGCGGCTCGGCGGCGGCACCAGCCGCCCGTTGGAATAACCGAAACGCACAGCGAGTTCCCACGCCAACGCAAGCCCGAGCGGCAACAACAGACCGATTGCGGGACGCACGAACCGTCGCAGGCGGGCGGGAGGCGATCCCGCAGTCTCGATTGCGACCGGCGCTGGCGTGTCGAGTGTCATGGCCATAGCAAAAACCGCTTATTCGTCCGTATTGCAAGCTGGCTTGTTAGGTCGCGTTTTCCGTCGTCACGGCCGGGCTTGACTCGGCCATGATGCGGACAGATTAACATTCGACCCAATCTCAGTTCGTCGGCAACGGCACCTGATCGTCAATCAGCGCATCCACCGTGGCCTTCACGTCCACGCCGGGCTGGATCACGCCGGCCTGCTGAAGCGCAAGACCCGCAGCGAGGATCGACTCACGCTGCGGCGCGCCGATCCGGTTGTGCGTGAGTTCGGTACGCTCCTTGAGCTGCTTGTCGACCACGGTCTCCGGCAACTTGGTCACGGCAATGAACCCGCGCTTGAGTTCGTCGTAATTGGCCAGCGAGTACTTGCGCGCTTCCTCGTAGACCGCGAGCACGCGCTGAACGATTTTCGGATTGTCCTTCAAGAACTGTTCACGGACGTTGAGGATGCCCCACGTGTTGGCTTCGGGTTTGCGGAAGAACAGCTTCGCGCCATCCTCGATCTCCGCCTGTGCCATCATCGGATCGAGCCCGGCCCAGGCATCGACGTCGCCGCGGATCAGCGCGGCCTTGCCGTCGGCATGCTGCAGCAGAACCGGGGTGATGTCCTTGTCGGTCAGGCCAGCCTCAAGCAGTGCACGAACCAGGAAGATGTGCGGATCGGTCCCGCGTGTAACGGCGACGCGCTTGCCTTTCAGATCGGCGACCTTCGCGATCTTGGAATCCTTCGCCGTCACCAGCGCAGTCCATTCGGGACGCGAATAGACATAGACCGACTTGATCGGATTGCCGTTGATCTTCGCCACCAGCGCGGCCGAGCCTGCCGTCGAGCCGAAATCGATCGAGCCTGCGTTGAGAAACTCAAGCGCCTTGTTGGAACCTGCCGACTGCACCCAGACGATCTTGATCCCGTCCTTCGCGAATTCCTTTTCGAGCAAGCCCTTCTCTTTCAGGATGATGGAGACCGGATTGTAAGTTGCCCAGTCGATGGCAATCTGCTTCGGCGCGTCGGCGGCAAACGCCGTGCCGGGGGCAAGCACCGTGCCCAGGACAAGAGCAGCCAGGGCGCGCCGTGATAGTTTGAACATCGTCGTCTCCATGGACATGACCGAAATCGGATGCGGTCGAGAAAAGTGCATTTCGAGGTGGCCGACGGAGTTCGTCGCCATTCCGAATGCTAGAAAACATGATGTTTTTCAATTACTTATTTGATATCGTCAACGAGAAAAAAACCATCTGGATGAAGCCCCTGAGAGAACCGGCTTTCAAAATTTGCGCGAAAAACAGAAGGGACGGCTCTTTCGGCCGCAATCCGCTGATGACACCGCTGTTGCCGTCCGTTATCCGAATGGAATGGACAGCGTGACGGCCAAGATCCTCCCAGATCCGGAAGTGCAATTCGATACGGCTCGTATCGCCGGCGAGATCGACGCGCTTGCGCAAAAGCATGGCGGTAAAGACGACCTGCTTCGCGCCGCAATCACCCAATTACTCAAAGGCGAATTGGCGCTAGCGCGCGAGGCCGCGCAGACGCAATTGCTGAAGGATCGTCACGGGCGGCGATGCGCCGAGCGCCTTTGTTTCGTTCAGGACGAGATCATCCGCATCCTGTTCAATGCGGCGACCCAGCATCTCTATCATTCGCCGACCCCGTCGGACTCCGAGCGCATGGCCGTGATCGCCACCGGCGGTTATGGCCGCGGCTTGATGGCGCCCGAGTCCGACATCGATCTGCTGTTCATCCTGCCCTACAAGCAAACCGCATGGGGCGAGCAGGTCGCCGAGGCGATCCTCTATTGCCTGTGGGACATGGGGCTGAAAGTCGGCCACGCCACCCGTTCGATCGATGAATCGATCCGCCAGGCGCGGGGCGACATGACCATCCGCACATCGGTGCTGGAAACCAGGTTTCTGACCGGCGACCAGGCGCTCTACGACGATCTCGTCATGCGGTTCGACAAGGAGGTCGTGCAAGGCACCGCCGCTGAGTTCGTGACCGCGAAGCTGGCGGAGCGCGAGGAGCGACACCGCCGCGCAGGCCAGTCCCGCTATCTGGTCGAACCCAATGTGAAGGACGGCAAGGGCGGCCTGCGCGACCTGCACACGCTGTTCTGGATCGCCAAATACGTTTACCGCGTCAGTAACAGTGAAGATCTCGTGCAGCGCGGCGTATTCGACGCGCAGGAGTATCGGACGTTCCGCCGCTGCGAGGATTTTCTGTGGTCCGTTCGCTGCAACATGCACTTCTTCACCGGCCGCCCCGAAGAACGGCTGTCGTTCGAAATGCAGCGCGAGATCGCGCAGCGGCTTGGCTACACCTCGCATCCCGGCATGCAGGATGTCGAACGCTTCATGAAGCACTACTTCCTGATCGCCAAGGAAGTTGGTGACCTCACCGCGATCCTGTGCGCCAAGCTGGAGGATCAAGAAGCCAAGCCAGCGCCAGTGCTGAGCCGGATGATGGCCAGACTCCGGCCCGGCCGCAAACGCGGGCGCGTTCCCGGCGGCGAAGATTTCGTTATCGACAACAATCGCATCAACCTTGCCGCGCCAGACGTGTTCAAGAGCGATCCGGTCAACCTGATCCGCATCTTCCGCCTCGCGCAGAAAAACAATCTGGCTTTCCATCCTGACGCCATGCGCGCGGCGACGCGCTCGCTCGGGTTGATCACGCCGAAAGTTCGCGAAAATCCCGAAGCCAACAAGCTGTTCATGGAAATCCTGACGTCGAACGACGCGGAGACAGTGCTGCGGCGGATGAACGAGGCCGGCGTGCTCGGCCGCTTCATCAGGGCGTTCGGACGGATCGTGTCGATGATGCAGTTCAACATGTATCATCACTACACGGTCGATGAGCATCTGCTGCGATGCATCGGCATTCTTCAGGATATTGAGCGCGGCGGGAACGACGAGTTCGTGGTCGCCAGCGACCTGATGCGGAAAATTCATCCCGAGCATCGGGCCGTCATCTATATGACGGTGCTGCTGCACGACATCGCGAAGGGCCGCCCCGAGGATCATTCCATCGCGGGCGCCAAGGTCGCGCGCCGGCTGTGCCCGCGCTTCGGCTTCAACGCCGCCGACACCGAACTGATCGCATGGCTGATCGAGGAACATCTCACCATGTCCACGGTCGCGCAGTCCCGCGACCTGTCGGACCGCAAGACAATCGAGAACTTCGCTGCCGTGGTGCAGTCGGTCGAGCAGATGAAGCTGCTGACTATCCTGACCACGGCCGATATTCGCGGCGTCGGTCCGGGGGTCTGGAACGGCTGGAAGGCGCAGCTGATCCGCACGCTTTACTACGAGACCGAACCCGTGCTGACCGGCGGCTTCTCGGAGGTCAATCGCGCCCAGCGTATTCAGGTTGCGCAAGCCGAGTTCCGTGCAGCCTTTACCGAGTGGCCGGACAGCGAACTCGAGGCCTACATCGCGCGGCACTATCCCGCTTACTGGCTAAAGGTCGAACTGCCGCGCAAGATCCGCCATGCACGCTTTGTCAAGGCCAGTGAAGCCGGCGGTCACAAGCTCGCGGTCAATGTCGGCTTCGATGAAGGGCGTGGCGTCACTGAATTGACGATCATGGCGCCCGATCATCCCTGGCTGCTGTCGATCATCGCTGGCGCCTGCGCCTCCGCCGGAGCCAACATCGTCGATGCGCAGATCTACACCACCACCGATGGCATCGCGCTCGACACCATCGCGATTACCCGCGAATACGACCGCGACGATGACGAAGGACGCCGCGCGACCCGCATCGGCGACACCATCGAACAGGTCCTGGAAGGCAAGCTGCGGCTGCCGGATGTGATGGCACGGCGCACCGCCTCAAAAGCGCGGTTGAAACCGTTTGTTGTCGAACCGGAAGTCAGCATCAACAACCAGTGGTCGGATCGTTACACCGTGATCGAGGTCTCCGGCCTCGATCGCCCGGGTCTGTTGTTTCAGCTCACCACCGCGATCTCGAAACTCAATCTCAATATCGCCTCCGCACATGTCGCGACCTTCGGCGAACGTGCCCGCGACGTGTTCTATGTGACCGACCTGCTCGGCGCACAGATCACCGCGCCAACCCGGCAGGCCGCCATCAAGCGGGCTCTGATCCATCTGCTCGCCAATGGCGACGCTGCGGAAAAGCCTGCGGCCTGATTTATCTTTCCACCGCCTGACAACGCGCTGCACTTTGGATCACGGCCATTTGCCGCAGGCGCGATTGCGCTCGAGCCATGCAGCATTGTGCCCCGCAGCGATTACCAACGCAGCAGTTTGCGTGCTATAACGTCGCCGGATTGGACATACCGGAGGCCCGCGATGTTCGAAGGTTTCGACGCCATCACCTTGGCGCGCATGCAATTCGCATTCACGGTGTCCTTCCACATCGTGTTTCCGGCCTTCTCCATCGGCCTTGCAAGCTATCTCGCCGTCCTCGAAGCGCTGTGGTTATGGACCGGGCGCGAAGTTTTCATCAACCTCTTCAATTATTGGCTGAAAATTTTCGCGGTTGCCTTCGGCATGGGTGTCGTGTCCGGCATCGTGATGTCCTACCAGTTCGGTACCAACTGGTCGGTGTTCTCGGACAAGGCCGGTCCCATTATCGGTCCGCTGATGGCCTATGAAGTGTTGACCGCCTTCTTCCTCGAGGCGGGGTTCCTGGGCGTGATGCTGTTCGGGCTGAAGCGCGTCGGCCACAAACTGCATTTCTTCGCGACGTCGATGGTCGCTGTCGGCACACTGGCATCCGCATTCTGGATCCTTTCGGCGAATTCGTGGATGCAGACACCTGCGGGCTTCGCGATGAACTCTCAGGGACAGTTCGTCGCCGCCGACTGGTGGAAGGTGATCTTCAATCCGTCCTTCCCCTATCGTCTCGTGCATATGGTACTGGCGGCGTATCTGACCACCGCCTTCGTGGTCGGCGCGGTCGGCGCCTACCACCTCCTCAAGGATTCCAGACTGGAAGGCCCGCGGGTGATGTTCTCGATGGCGATGTGGATGGCAGCCATCGTGGCCCCTATCCAGATTTTTGCCGGCGATCTTCATGGCCTCAACACGCTGGAGCATCAGCCGGTGAAGGTGATGGCGATGGAAGGCCATTACAAAAGCCACCCAAATGGCGCGCCGCTGATTCTGTTCGGGCTTCCTGATCAGGCGGCCGGTGAGGTGAAGTATTCAATCGAAATTCCGAAAGCGTCGTCGCTGATCCTGAAACATTCGCTCGATGCACCGCTGAAGGGCCTCGACACCGTACCGCGCGAAAACTGGCCGAATGTCCCGATTGTGTTCTGGTCGTTCCGGATCATGGTTGGTATCGGCTTCCTGATGCTCGGCATCGGCCTGCTCAGCCTGTGGGCCCGCTGGCGCGGCGCGCTTCACGACTGGAAATTTCTGCATCGCTATGCGCTGGTGATGGGACCTGCCGGTTTCGTCGCCGTGCTGGCGGGATGGGTGACGACCGAGGTCGGGCGCCAGCCGTTCACGGTCTACGGATTGTTGCGTACGGCGGACTCCGTGTCACCGCTCGCCGCGCCGGCAGTAGCCTCATCGCTGATCGCTTTTATTCTCGTGTATTTCATCGTGTTCGGCATGGGCGTGATCTACATCCTGCGATTGATGCACGAGCCGCCGCATCACGGCGAACAAGGCCCGCGCGAGGATGTCCCGCACCGCGCCGCCGGCATCACGCCTGCACAAGCCATTCCCGTTAGCGGACAAGGGTGAGCGCCATGGCCGGACTCCCTATCGACCTCGCGGTGCTCTGGGCTTTCATCATTGCCTTCGCGGTGTTCATGTACATCGTGATGGACGGCTTCGATCTCGGGCTCGGAATGCTGTTTCCGATGTTTCCGAAAAAGGAAGACCGCGACGTGATGATGAATTCCGTCGCGCCGGTCTGGGACGGCAACGAAACCTGGCTGGTGCTCGGTGGCGGCGGGTTGATGGCCGCCTTCCCGCTGGCATTTGCCGTGGTGATGCCGGCGATCTACACGCCGATCATCGCCATGCTGATCGGGCTGATCTTTCGCGGCGTCGCCTTTGAGTTCCGCTGGCGCACCCAAAGCGAGCGCAACCGCTGGGATGTCGCTTTTGCCGGCGGCTCACTGCTGGCGGCGCTGGCGCAGGGCGTCGCGCTCGGTGCGATCTTGCAGGGCATCCATGTCGAAGGGCGGCACTATGCCGGCGGCTGGTGGGATTGGCTGACACCGTTCAGCATCCTGACGGGCTTCGCCGTCGTCGCCGGATACGGCCTGCTCGGTGCGACCTGGCTGGTTATGAAGACCACGGGCGAACTGCGTGAGCATGCCTATCGGCTAAGCTGGTGGCTCCTGGTCGCCACGTTGATCGCCATCGTTGCCGTCAGCCTCGCGACGCCTTTCCTTCAAGCGGATTACTGGCGGCGTTGGTTTCAGTGGCCGAACATTCTCTTCACCGCTCCGATTCCGATTGCCGTGGCTGCGATCACGCTGCTGCTGCTGAAGAGTCTCGCCAACAAGCAGGATTACCGTCCTTTTGTTCTCTCGCTGGTGTTGTTCGCGATCACGTATGCCGGTCTCGGGGTCAGCATGTTTCCCTATATCGTGCCGCAGAGCATCACCATCTGGCAGGCGGCCGCGCCTGCCAACAGTCTGAGCTTCATGCTGGTCGGCGTCGCGATTCTGGTGCCGATCATTCTCGCTTACACCGCGTGGGCCTATTGGGTATTCCGCGGCAAGGTCGATCCCTCGAGCGGTTACCACTAGGGTGAGCATGACGTCGCCTCCCGAACAGCCCGGGCCGCTGTCGCGAAAGCTGCTGTGGTTCGTCGCCTTGTGGCTGCTAGGGACCGGCACCGTTGCCGTTTTCGCCTATATCCTGCGGCTCTGGATCGCCCCGCACTGAACCCGGACAATCGGTGATTTCAGATATATTTTAAGGATTTACGACGCATGGTGACCCGCCTTGGGCGCGTGTCACTTGCCAGCGGTGCATGGCTAAGGTTTGATGCGTGCGGGGCACGACTAACTGCGGGATTCTCGACATGAATATCATCCGTTCTCTCGCTGTGGCGGCAGTTGCAGCCGGCATGTTGTTCGCAGCACCTCATGCATTCGCGCAGGGCCGCGAGATGAACATCGGCGATCAGCCGGGCTTCATTCCGGAAGACGAGGAGATCGCACCGGAGTTCAAGCGCACCGCGGTTTTCTTCCGGACCTCCGAACCGCCGGGCACCATCGTCATCAGCACCTCTGAGCGTTTTCTCTATCTCGTGCAGGGCAACGGCCGCGCGCTTCGCTACGGCATCGGAGTCGGGCGCGAAGGTTTCCAGTGGCAAGGGCTGCAAAAAATTACCCGCAAGCAAGAGTGGCCGGACTGGACACCGCCGCCGGAAATGATCGCGCGCCAGCCCTACCTGCCGCGCTTCATGGCGGGCGGCCCCGGCAATCCGATGGGCGCGCGGGCGCTGTATCTCGGCGCCACGGTCTATCGCATACACGGCACCAACCAGCCGCAGACCATCGGCAGCGCCGTCTCCTCGGGGTGCTTCCGTCTGGTCAACGCCGACGTGACCGATCTCTTCGATCGCGTCCCCGTCGGCACCAAGGTCATCATCCGCCAGCGGCCCGAAATCTAGTCCTCCAGGCAACGCCCTTTCGTTTTCCGCACGCATACTTCAGAAGCGAGATTCATTCATGGCCATTTTTTCGCGCACCTTCGGCACCGGTCTCCTGATCGGCGCGGTTATCGCTGTCGCGGTTGCGGCGGCGGCAATCACCTACGAGCGGTACGATACGCGGACTCTGAAACGCACCGTGAAACGCGATGCTGTCCTGTGCGGCGTCAATACCGGCCTGCCGGGCTTCTCGATTCCTGATGACAAGGGCAACTGGTCCGGTTTCGACGTTGATATCTGCCGCGCCGTTGCCGCCGCGATCTTCAACGACCCGAACAAGGTAAAATTCATTCCGCTCGACGCCAGCGAGCGCTTCAAGGAACTGCGCAATCGCAAGGTCGATATCCTGTCGCGCAACTCCACCTGGAGCATGTCGCGCGAGACCGAATACGGCCTGAACTTCGCAGCCGTCGCCTATTACGACGGCGAAGGCTTCATGGTGCGCCAGTCGCGCAAGATCGATTCCGCCCTCGAACTCGACGGCAGCAAGGTCTGCGTTCAGGCCGGCACCACAACGCAACTCAATCTCGCGGATTACTTCCGCGCCAACAACATCAAGTATCAGGAGCTAAACTTCCCAAAGCTGGACGACGTCATCAAGGCCTATGACTCAGGCCAATGCGACGTGGTGACCACCGACGTGTCGCAGCTCTATGCACTGCGGCTGCGGCTGACCAAGCCTGGCGAACACGTCATTCTGCCGGATGTGATTTCGAAGGAGCCGCTGGCGCCGGTGGTGCGGCAGCGCGACGACGAGTGGCTCCTGATCGTGAAGTGGACAATCTACGCCATGCTCAACGCGGAAGAGCTCGGCGTGACCTCGAAGAACATCGACGAGGCGCTGAAGTCGAAGAAGCCGGACGTCATGCGGCTGGTCGGTACCGAAGGCGCCTATGGCGAGGAAATCGATCTGACCAAAGACTGGGCCGCGCGCATTATCCGCCATGTCGGCAATTACGGCGAGGTCTATGAGCGGAACGTCGGCACCGGCTCCAAGCTCGCGATTCCACGCGGCCTCAATCAGCTCTGGAGCGCCGGCGGCATCCAGTACGCGCCGCCGATCCGGTAAGTGTTCTTCCACATTTGCGAGATGTAACCCTCTCCCCTTGTGGGAGAGGGTGGTGAGAATGAGCGAAGCAAATTCGAGCCGGGTGAGGGGTTCAACCGCCCCGGCAAGATGACCCCTCACCCGCTTCGCGGCTGCGCCGCTCAGCACCCTCTCCCACAAGGGGAGAGGGAAAGAGCCGCCCTCAATAGCCCTTCAGCCGCGCCAGTTGCTCGGCGTGATATGCGGCATCGCCAAACAATTCTTGACATACCCGCGCGCGCTTCATGAAGAACCCGATGTCGAACGCGTCGGTCATGCCGACACCGCCGTGCATCTGCACGGCTTCCTGCACCGCCAGCGTCGCTGTCGATCCGGCTTTTGCCTTGGCAACGGCCACTGCAGCACCCGCCTTGTCGAAATCCAAGTCCAGCGCCTGCAGCGCTTTCATTACAGCGGCCTTGGTGATCTCGATTTCGGTGTAGAGATGCGCGGCGCGGTGCTGCAGCGCCTGGAATTCGCCGATCAGCTTGCCAAACTGCTTGCGCTCTTTCAGATAGGTCACCGTGCGCGTGAAGGACTCTTCGCTGACGCCCACCATTTCGGACGCCACCGCTGCCCGGCCAACATTCAGAATGCCTTCGAGCAGGACCGCGCCCTGATCTACCTCTCCAAGCACGCCATCCGCCGTGACATCGACATCGTTGAACACGATCCGCGCGGCGTTATGCGCATCGACCATCGCGGTGCGCTCGATCTCGATGCCCTTGGCTTTCGGATCGACCAGAAACAGGGTCAAACCCTCGCGCTCGCCGGGCTTACCCGCGCTGCGGGCTGCGACGATCAGCAAATCAGCGGCGTGCCCATCGACGACGAACGCCTTCGCGCCCTTGAGCCTGAAACCATTGCCGGAGCGGACGGCCTGCATCGCGGTCTTCAGGGGGCGATGCTTGGCGCCCTCGTCCACGGCAAGCGACGCGATCAGATCGCCCTTGGCGAGCCTGGTCAGATATTCCGACTTCTGCACGGCGTTGCCGCCGCGCGTCAGTGCGGTCGCCGCCACCACGCCGGTCGACAGGAACGGCGACGGCATCAGCGTGCGGCCGATTTCCTCCATCACCACGCCGGCTTCGACCGCGCCAAGCCCGCTGCCGCCGAAATCTTCCGGCACAAGCAAGCCAGCGAAGCCCATTTCGGCGAAGGTTTTCCAGAGATCCCGTGAGAAGCCGGTGGCGTCCTTGGCATCGCGCAGCTTGCGCAAATGCGCCACGGGCGCCTTGTCGCTGATGAGACCGCGCGCGCTGTCGCGCAGCATTGACTGTTCTTCGTTGAGGACGAGAGCCATTGATTGTTCCAATAATTCCAGATGAACTTCAGTTGTTACTCGCCGTCATTGCGATGAGCGAAGCGACGAAGCAACCCAGTCTTTGTTGTCAAACCCAAAAAGGTGGATTGCTTCGCTTCGCTCGCAATGACGCAGATATGGCGTCTCACGCGCCGGGCAGGTCGAGGATGCGCTTGGCGACAATGCCGAGCATCACCTCGCTGGTGCCGCCCTCGATCGAATTCGCCTTGGTGCGCAGCCATGAGCGCGCCGCCACCCCCTCGCGGGAGCGTTCGCTTTCCCATTCCAGCGCATCGACGCCGCCGGCCGACATCAGAAGTTCATGCCGGCGCTTGTTGAGTTCGGTGCCGTAGTATTTCAGCGCCGACGAATAAGCCGGATGGCCCTGCCCTGCTTTCGCAAGATCGACCGCGCGTTCGGATGCACAGGCCATCGCAGCTTCATCGACATCGAAGGCCGCGATCTGTCCGCGCAGCATCGGATCGTCCAGTTGCCCGTGCTCGTCGACGCCGACGGAGTTCGCCGCGACCTGGCCGAGCGGCCGGCTGCCGCTGCGGTCCCCGAGACCGCTGATCATCGAGCGTTCATGCTGCAGAAGATACTTCGCGACGTCCCAGCCGCGGTTGACGGTGCCTACCACTTGGGACTGCGGCACGCGGACGTTGTCGAAGAAGGTTTCGCAGAACGGCGACTTGCCGGAAATCAGCAGGATCGGCTTGGTCGAGACGCCCTTCGAGGCCATGTCGAACAGGATGAAGCTGATGCCGTCATGCTTCTTGGCGCTGAAGTCTGTCCGCACCAGACAGAAAATCCAGTCAGCGAAATTGGCCATCGACGTCCAGATCTTCTGCCCGTTGATGATGTAGTCGTCGCCGTCGATGTCGGCGCGGGTCTGCAACGACGCGAGATCGGAGCCGGCATTCGGCTCCGAATAACCCTGACACCAGCGGATCAATCCGGCGGCGATCTTCGGCAGATGTTCGCGCTTCTGCGCCTCGGTGCCGTACTTCAGCAGCGCCGGCCCTAGCATCCAGATGCCAAAACTCGACAGCGGAAGCCGCGCGCCGACCGCCGCCATTTCCTGACGCAGGATTTTTGTTTCCTCGGCATCGAGGCCACCACCGCCGAATTCCTTCGGCCATTCGGGAACGGTCCAGCCCTTGTCGCGCATCCGCTCGAACCAGAGCCGCTGAGGTTCCGACGAGAAGGTCGTGTTGCGACCGCCCCAGAACACATCGTTTTCGCTCGCCACCGGCTTGCGCATTTCGGGCGGGCAGTTGGCCGCCAGCCAAGCGCGCGTCTCACTGCGGAATTTTTCCATATCGGCCATTCGACATTCCCTCGGCTGACAAGCCGCGGCACGAGATGCGCGGCCATTGTTGATTTTCTGGGCCGGACTGTACTGTCCGCTAGGGGGATTTCAATATCTCGCCGATGCGAAAGCCATGCAGCGTCCGATATGGTAGCCATGCGTGGCAGTCCGGCACGCCCGCAACGATTGAAAAGGCAGAGGAAACCGCCATGCGCCTGAGAACCCTTTCGCCTAGCGAAATGACTGCCGATCAAAAGAGCATTTACGAGGAGTCTGTTTCCAGCAAGCGCGGCACGGTGACGCCGCCGCTGCGCGCCTGGATCCATGCACCCGAAGTCGCGCGGCATGCCGGCCGGCTCGGCGCGTTCCTGCGTTACGACACGACGCTTGGGCCGCGCTTGTCCGAGCTTGCCATCCTCGTCACCGCGCGGCACTGGAGCGCGCAATTCGAATGGTATGCGCACAAGAAGCTGGCGCTGGCGGCGGGGCTCGATCCCGGGATCATCGACGCCATCAATCATCGTCACGTTCCGGATTTCGATGATCCGAAAGCGCAGCTGGTTTACGAGTTCAGCGAGTCGCTGCACGAGAACTGCAAAGTCCCGACACTGCTTTACGATAAGGCCATCGAGATACTCGGCGAAACGGGCGTGGTCGAACTGGTCGGACTGCTCGGCTACTACGCGCTGGTGTCGATGACACTCAACACTTTCGAGGTCGCATTGCCCGAGGGCGAAACCTCCGACCTTGTGCCGTGATCGACGCGATCATACATCGATGAGGCCAACGCATCGATGTAATCGGAGAGACCTGGCATGCCCGGAGAAACCAGCGCGGCCGCCGCGACGCCCTTCAGGCCTGTGATCGCGGGCACGCGCATCGGCCATGTCCACCTCAAAGTGGCGGATCTCGACCGCGCTCTCGGCTTTTATCAGGGTGTGCTTGGATTCGAACTGATGCAGCGCTACGGCGATCAGGCCGCCTTTATTTCAGCAGGCGGTTATCATCACCACATCGGTCTGAACACCTGGCACAGCAAGGGCGGCAAGCCGCCGCCGGACGGCACCACCGGACTGTATCATACTGCGATCCTGTATCCGACGCGTGCCGCGCTGGCAGATGCGCTGCATCGGGTGCTTGAAGCTGGAATACAACTCGACGGCGCTGCCGATCACGGCGTCAGCGAAGCGCTTTATCTGCGTGATCCCGACGAAAACGGGGTCGAACTCTATCGCGACCGCCCCGAAGCCGAGTGGCCGCGAGATCCCGATGGAACACTCGCAATGTTCAACCGTCGACTCGATGTCGAAGCACTCCTGAAAGAGCGCGAGTCCTGATCAGGCAGCCAGCGGTGCTTTTCCCCGCACCAGCACGATGGCGGCGGAGATCAACTGGAGCGCAGCGCACGCGTAGAACGGCACGGCGTAACTGCCGAAGACATCGCGCAGCAGCCCCACGATCCCCGGACCGAACGCATAGGTGAACTGGCAGATCGCCGTTACCAGGCTGACCAGTACACCGAAGGCGGTTGCGCTGAACTCCCGCTGAACGATCATTGACGGCAGCGTGATCATGTTGCCGACGGAGAACCCGAACACTGCGCTGGCCGCAAACAACACGGCTTCGTTTTGGGTATTGATCATGACGATCAGCGCGAGCGCCTGACTGATCGCCGACACCGCCGCCGCCTTGCGCTGATCCATCCGGTCGACAACGAAGCCGAACAGCACACGCCCGACCACCGCCATCGCCGTCATCAACGCCACCGCGATGCTGGCGCGCTCGCGGCCCATGATCGGATCCAGAAATGAAATCTGGTGCACGATGAAGCCGACCTGCGCGATCAGGAGCATCGCGAACGGCACGGCGATGGTCCAGAACGAGAGACTGCCGAACGCCGCGCGACGCATCTGCGCGATCGACTGCACAGCGGGCGCGGGCGTCGTGGCGAACGCATCGGCCGGCGGCAGCGTGCGCTTGGGCGGCTGACCGACCCAGATCAAAATGGCCGGTATTGCCACGATAACGATGACCAGCGCTGCGCCGATCGAGGTTGCGGGAAAGCCGAACGTACCGATGGCGCCGACCAGCAGAGGCACGCCGAGCACGCCGCCGCAACTCGCCCCGTTCAGCGCGAGGCTGATGGCCATGCCGCGCTTCTTGTCGAACCACAGTCCGAGCGTGTTGTTGATCGCGGCGAGGCTGGTGCCAGCCCAGCCGAACGCGATCAGCGCATAGGCGATGAATAGTTGCCACGGCGACGTCACCTGCCCGACCAGCGCGGTGCCTGCGGCGATAGCGATGATCCCCATAATCAGAAGACGACGCGGCCCCAGCGTGCGGATCGCTTCGCTGACGAACACGACCAGAACCGCGCTGAACAGATAGTAGCAGGTCGTCGCTGTCGAAATCAGC
The DNA here is from genome assembly GCA_030652315.1 of Afipia sp. GTDB lineage: Bacteria > Pseudomonadota > Alphaproteobacteria > Rhizobiales > Xanthobacteraceae > Afipia. The sequence continues at coordinate 51,995 of JAUSAX010000060.1, forward strand.
GACGCCGGCCAGCCGTGAACTCGTTGCAACTCGGCGAGATAAACACCTTGCCCATAGAAGCCGGCTCCCCAGGCGAACGTCGCCACCAGAAAGCAGACCCCGACGATCGGCCAGCCTTCATAGCGGATCGATGTCTCATCGATGATTTTCTCATGCGCGGCAGGCTCCGCTTGAGGTGCGTCCATATCCCGGCATTTCCTCGTGGAGCGCTTGGCGCTCTTCTTTTCTGCCGATTCCGGCGGCAGTTTCGCTATCTGTCAGGATGCAGATCACTGCGTCAAGCGAGACATCGTCATCGCCCGCATGACGGCTGGTCATACATAGGGAAGGAACGAAAGACTCATGACTTCGCCGCATTGTAGAAGAACCGCTCTCGGAAGATCCTGTCGCCGCGCCATTCCTGCATGGCGATTTCATCGACGTGGCGGGTCTTGCCGGCGAGATCGGTCATATCGAAATTCCAGTGGATCATGACATGATCGCCCTCCACCACCGAGACCCGCGCCTTCGAACGAACCTCTTTCATCTGCGCGAGAATGCCGCGCTCGAATGCCACCAGCCCGTCACGGCCGACCCGCGGGGGTGAGGTATTCTCCTGCATGCTGGCATCTTCAGTGTAATAGCGCTCGATGGCGCCAGCGTGGTCGCCACCCTCGACCACTGCAATAAACTCGTCAACGCGCGCGCGTGTCGGCATCTGTGTTTCCTCATAGATTTAGCCGAAGGAAAACACAAAAACGTCGCATGGCAAAGCGTCCGCTCGTCATTGCGAACGGAGCGAAGCAATCCAGAGCTACAAGAATGGGCTGGATTGCTTCATCGCTGCACTCCTCGCCATGACAGCTTTACCGACAGTGCGTGCCGCTTTGTTAGAACCATCACGTCCAGGGTGTCACCGGCGGCACCTTGTCGGTCGGCGCAGGCATGTCCACCGTCTTGAAATCCGCCGGGCTGACGATCTCCAGATACTCCATGTCCGGCGAGTAATCGAACAGGTAATGCACGATGCCGGGCCGCTGATGCACCACGTCGCCAGCCTTCACCAGCGTGGGCTTGTCCTCGTACATAAACTTCGCCCAGCCCTTGGTCATGATGACGATCTGGAAATCGCAATCGTGACGATGCCAGCCGGTGCCTTCCGACGGCGGCATGTTGGCCTTCACCAGATGGCAGATGACCTGACCGCCGGTCGCATCCGCGATCCCGAGATCGCGATAGAGAAAAAAGTCGCGCAGCCCTCCGCCCACGAACTGGGTGTCTTCAGGCTTCACATGGGAGAATTTCATCACCGGGTCGTGCTTGTTCATTTCAGCCTCCATGCTATCCGTTCGGCAAACCGGGTTCAGCGTGGCCGCGATGAGCGACCACGTTGTCGGCTCGTTTTGCATCTGCCACAGATCATGCGAATTCCGCGCCAGCGCCCGCATCGCAAGCGGACAGCAGATGGCGAAGTTTTTCGCAGCGGAAGATGTGGCCGTTTTCGTGGGGATTCGAGAACGGTGAGAGTGGGCCGATATCGTCGGGCACCTCATGTACGCCGCGCAGCATCTGGCCAGCGTCGTTTCAGGCACGCGCGTTCACCGACAACCGGCCCAGCGATCAGGCAGTTGCGCGTTTCTGCTGCCTAATATTCCACCTCAAGCTCCTCGATTTCCGCCGGCTCGAGCCGTGCGGCCTCAACCCACTCCTGCATTTCCGGAAGGCTCATCACCCGTTTTGCATAGCTCGCCAGTGTCGGACCAAGCTGAACGTCATAGGTGAGGAAGCGCGTCACCACCGGCGCATACATCGCGTCCGCCATGCTGCGGTGTCCGAACAGGAACGGACCGCCGGATTTCTCCAGGCAATCGCTCCAGATCGCGCAGACCCTGTCGATATCAGCTTGCGCCCGGGACCAGATCTTGAAACCGGGAAAATGTCCCTTGATGTTGACCGGCAGCGACGAGCGGAGCGTCGTGAAGCCGGAATGGATCTCTCCGCAGATCGAGCGGCAGTGCGCGCGCGGGATGCGCTCGGAGGGCAATAATTCGGCGTCGGGCATGAGATCGTTGAGATATTCGCCGATCGCCAGCGTGTCCCAGACGGTCGCACCCTCATGACGCAGGCAAGGCACCAAGATCGAGGACGACAGCAGCAGGATTTCCGCCCGCGCCGAGGCGTCGTCGGCAGCGGTAACAATCTCGTCGAACTCAAGCCCCGAAAACTTGGTCAGTAGCCAGCCGCGCAGCGACCATGACGAGTAGTTCTTGCTGCTGATGGTCAAAGTGGCCTTGGCCATGGTCGCTCTCCTAACGCCTGCACATCAAAGAGGCGGATCGACTTTTTCCGCCCGGTCACGCCCGCGCCTGCCTGTTGTTTAAGCGCTTGCTCCTTTTACACACAGCAAACGACATGCCAGTCCGAATGGCCGATTGACGCGACTCTGGCGTCAAGTTTGCATGGCACAAAGCAAGGGAATGTGCCGGATGTCTTCGATGATGTACCAGACCTATCAGAACACCATGGACATGACGGCCCCGTGGCGAAACGGCGCTTCAACCGCGCTGTCCTATCTGAAAATGCTCCCCGAGGGCTTTTCGGACAAGGTGTTCGGGCGCCTCGGCGCCACGCTTGAATTGATGTCGCGCAGTTCGCTGACCTACAAGCGGCCGGAATACGACATCAAGCCGGTCGCGGTCGGCAACCGGGAATGGCCGGTGATCGAGGAAGTCCCGTTCGCGACGCCGTTCGGCTCGCTGCTGCATTTCAAGAAGGACGGCGCGCCGGAGCAGCCGAAGGTGCTGCTGGTCGCGCCGATGTCAGGTCACTTCGCGACGCTGCTGCGCGGCACGGTTCAGACGCTGTTGCAGGATCACGACGTCTACATCACCGATTGGCACAATCCGCGCGACATTCCGCTTAATCAGGGCAGGTTCGGCCTCGACGAATACACCGAGCATCTCATCACGTTCATGGATCAGCTCGGTCCGAAATCGCACATGATCGCAGTGTGCCAGCCGTCGGTATCGGCGCTCGCAGCCTGCGCGATCATGTCGGAAGACAATCATCGCGCACGCCCTGCAAGTCTCACCTTGATGGCGGGGCCGATCGACACCCGGATTGCGCCGACCAAGGTCAACGAGTTCGCAACTTCAAAGCCGTTGAAGTGGTTCGAGGACAATCTGATCAACTACGTGCCGATGCAGTGCAAGGGCGCGTTCCGCAAGGTGTATCCCGGCTTCATTCAGGTCACCGCGTTCGTGTCGATGAATCTCGAACGGCACGTCAAGTCGCACAAGGATCTGCTTGAACATCTGGCGAAAGGCGAAATCGAGAAGGCCGACACCATCAAGACCTTCTACGACGAATATTTCGCGGTGATGGACCTGCCGGCGGATTTCTACATCGACACTATTCGCGACGTGTTTCAGGACCACCTGCTGCCGCAGGGCAAGCTCACCTACAAGGGGCGCGCGGTAAATCCGGCATCCATCAAGAAGATGGGCCTGATGACAGTCGAAGGCGAGAAGGACGACATCTGTTCGATTGGCCAGACGCTGGCGGCGCAGGACCTCTGCACTGGCGTGCGCGCCTATCGCAAGGTGCATCACATGCAGGCCGGCGTCGGTCATTATGGAGTCTTTAGCGGCCGGAAGTGGAACAACGAAATCTATCCGCTGCTGCGGGATTTCATTCACGTCAATTCGTGACGGCGCGCGCGAACCCAGGTCGAAAAAAGGCCGTCTGCAAGCAGGCGGCCAGTTTGAGGAAGAATGGCTGACCGCGAAAATTGCGGACAGACCACTCTCAGACGACTCAGTTCACAACAGAAGAACCGGCGACGTCCCCAAATCTAGGCGCAACAATGATTTTGGCAAACGAGTAGTTCTGCATGCTGAAATCTGATCTATCGATATGAAAATCAGCGGTCAGTCCGCCAGCGCCTTCATTTCCTTGTAGAGATCAGATTTACCCTCGAAGCCGATGCCCGGCAGCTCCGGCATGGTGATGTGACCGTTCTCGACGCGCACGCCGTCCGGGAATCCGCCGTAGGGCTGGAACAGATCCGGATAGCTTTCATTGCCGCCAAGACCCAAACCTGCCGCGATGTTCAGCGACATCTGGTGCCCGCCGTGCGGAATGCAGCGCGAAGGTGACCAGCCGTGCGTCTTCAAAACGTCGAGGGTGCGCAGGTATTCGCAAAGCCCGTACGACAGTGCGCAATCGAACTGCAGCCAGTCACGGTCCGGCCTCATGCCTCCGTAGCGGATCAGATTGCGCGCATCCTGATGGCTGAACAGGTTTTCGCCAGTGGCCATCGGGCCGGGATAGAATTCCGCGAGCGCCGCCTGCAATTGGAAATCGAGCGGATCGCCAACTTCCTCGTACCAAAACAACGGATACTCGCGCAGCATCTTGGCATAGGCGATTCCGGTTTCCAGATCGAAGCGTCCGTTGGCATCGACCGCGAGCTGCGCCTGGCTGCCGATCTCCTTCAGCACCGCCTCGATGCGCTCCTGGTCTTCCGCAATGGACGCACCGCCGATCTTCATCTTCACGACATTGTAGCCACGATCAAGATAGCCGCGCATCTCCCCACGCAGCGCCGACAGATCCTTGCCGGGATAATAGTAACCACCCGCCGCATACACGAACACGCGCGGATTGGCTTCGCGCTTGTGGCGCTCGGCCAGCAGACGGAACAGCGGCTTGCCCGCGATCTTCGCCACCGCGTCCCAGATCGCCATATCGATAGTGCCAACGGCAACTGAGCGCTCGCCGTGGCCGCCGGGCTTTTCGTTGGACATCAGCGTCGCCCACGCCTTGTCAGGATCGATATTGTTGCCGGTGGAATCCAGCAGCGTCTTCGGATCAGCTTCCAGCAGTCGGGGCGCGAAGCGTTCGCGGATCAGACCGCCCTGCCCGTAACGGCCGTTGGAATTGAACCCATAGCCGACCACGCGTTTTCCGTCGCGAACCACATCGGTGACCACGGCGACAAGGCTCGTGGTCATTTTGGTGAAATCGATATAGGCGTTGCGGATCGGAGATGAGATCGGCTTGGTGATCTCACGGACATCGACGATGCGAACGGACATGACGCCGGTCTCCTTGCTGTCGGTTCGGGGGCGGGCCTGTGGCACGATGTGTTGTGCGGGGCCAAAAGGTTCAAGCAAATCAGGTCTGTTTTTGCAACCTTCCGGGCTTTTCCGCCCCTCATCGCGCATGGTAAAAGCGCCCGAAACCAGACCGTGGAGACACCGCCTTGCGCGCCGTGCTGCGTTCCCTGTTGATCCTCTCTGCGCTGCTGACCGCAACGCAATTCGCCGTGACTGCTGCGCGGGCCGACAAGCGCGTCGCGCTGGTGCTTGGCATTTCCGCTTATCAACATGTCGCCAAGCTACCGAACCCATCGAACGACGCGGATGCAATGGCTGCGCTGTTCCGGAAAGCCGGCTTCGATGTCGTTGAAACCAAGCGCGACGTCGGCATTGCCGATCTGCGCCGCGCGGTCGGCGATTTCTCGGACAAGGCGCAGGACGCCGATGTCGCCGTGGTGTTTTTCGCCGGTCATGGCATCGAGGTTGACGGCACCAACTACCTGGTGCCGGCCGACGCTAAACTCGCACGCGATTTCGATATCGAAGATGAGGCGCTCTCGCTCGATCGATTGCTGAAGGCGATCGAACCCGCCAAGCGCTTGCGGCTGGTCATGCTGGATGCCTGCCGCGACAATCCCTTCGCCAAGACCATGAAGCGCACGGTAGCCTCGCGTTCGGTCGGACGCGGCCTTGCCAAGATCGAGCCGACGGTCTCGGACACGATGATAGCATTCGCCGCGAAGGCGGGCTCGGTGGCGCTCGACGGCGACACCAGCAACAGCCCCTTCACCACCGCATTGCTTGAGCACATCGCAACACCAGGTGTCGATCTTCGCATCGCGTTCGGGCGCGTCCGTGACTCGGTGCTGTCCACCACCGCCCGCAAGCAGGAGCCCTATGTCTATGGCTCGCTCGGCGGCAACACGGTTGCGATCGTCGATACGCCGGCAGTGGCCAAGGCCGATACAAAGACCGAGACCAAACCGGCCGCAGCACAGGTCGCATCGGCCGATCCGGGCACATCGGCAGCGGCACGGGCTCCGGCGGCTTCGCCTGTACCGTCGCCATCATCCAACGAGATCGCGGAGGCATGGCGCGCAGTTTCCACAACGACAAGCCCCTCCGTGCTCGACGCTTTCGTGCGCCGCTTTGGCGACAGCATCTATGGCGACCTCGCCCGCGCGCGTTTGCAGGATCTGAAAGCGCCGGACACGAAAGTCGCGGTGGCGAAGCCTGACGAGCGTTCGCTGCATCCCGCGCAGAAAATCGCCCCGGCTGCAACACCCACCGCTAACGCTGCGGTGACCCCGGCGACCAGCGCCGCCACGACCTCGGCGGCAAACAGCTACCTCGGCTGCTTCAAGGACGACAGCAAGCGCGACCTTGACGGCCATACGTTCTACGACGGCAAGATGACCACGCAACTGTGCGTCAGCACATGCCGCGACAAGGGCTTCAGCCACGCGGGAACGCAATATGGCGGACATTGCTTCTGCGGCAACAAGTTCGGCAAGTTCGGTCCAGCTGACAACTGCAACGCCAAGTGCACCGGCAACCGCGACGAGACATGCGGCGGCACCTGGGCCAATGCGATCTACAAAACCAACTGATGGGTTGAGCTAACCCGGCGCGCTTGCCGGTCGCCGCTGTCATGAAGCCGCAACGGCGTTATTCGCAGAACCGCTTGCCGTTCGTGTAATAGCAGAACGGCGTGCTGTCCGTCGCCGGCGTGATCTCTTTACGGATGTTCTGGCGATTCCAGATTGCCGCCCGTTGATACTTTGAGAGACGCGGCGCGGGCGCCGTGCAGCGACTGCTGAGTTTTTCGTCCGTGACCGCAACCCAGATGGCCTTCGTGCCATCCAATGTGCAGGTCTGCATCATGGCCCTCTGCACGCAGACGGTCGCGCCTTCGCTGTAATTTCTGCTGTTGTAAACGCACAGGAGCGTCGCCGGCTTGGATTCGACCGAGGTCTTTTGCTCGGCTGGAGTTTTTTGCTCAGCCGGAGGCTTCTGATCCGGCCGCGTTTGCGCGGCTGCAGGCAAACCAAGCAGAAGAAGCAGGCACAGCGAGAGGGCGCGGATCATTGTCTATCTTTAGCGCGGCCCGAGACCTTCAAGAAGGCGGCGGCGCAAAAATGCTTAAGAAAAGGCGGCTTTAAATACTATCAGTTGAAGAGGTCACTGCGATATCCGGTCCGGCAAAACGCCGGACCGGATGCCGAGGTTCAATGTTACTTGGTCAGCGGGCAGCCGCTTTCCTTAGCGGTCGGGAACGCCTTGTCGCCCGGCACCACTGCAAGCTGCTTGTAATAGTCCCAGGGCTTCTTCGACTCGGACGGCTTCTTGACCTCGAACAGATAGAGGTCGTGAACCATGCGGCCGTTTTCGAGAACCTTGCCGCCCTGCGCGAAGTCGTCATCGACCGGCAGTTCCTTCAGCTTCTTGGCCACCGCTTCAGTGTCCTTGGTCCCGGCCGCCTTGACGGCCTTCAGGTACTGCAAGGTCGCCGAATAAGTGCCGGCCTGGATCATGTTCGGCATCCGGCCGGTACGCTTGAAGAAGCGTTCGCCGAGATTGCGCGACCTGTCATTGACATCCCAGTAATAACCTTCGGTCAGCACGAGCCCCTGCGCGGCCTCAAGACCGAGGCCATGGACCTCGGCTGCCGTCAGAAGAAGACCGGCAAGTTTCTGGCCGCCCTTGACGATGCCGAATTCCGCGGCCTGCTTGATCGAGTTGGTGGTGTCGAGGCCTGCATTAGCGAGACCAATGACCTTCGCCTTCGAGCTTTGGGCCTGCAGGAGGAACGAAGAGAAGTCCGCAGTGTTCAGCGGAATGCGAACCGCCCCCACCACCTTTCCGCCTTGCTCCTTGACGAAGTCGCCAGTGTCCTTCTCCAGCGCATGGCCGAACGCGTAATCGGCAGTCATGAAGAACCACGAATCGCCACCGGCCTTCACCAAAGCTCCGCCAGTACCGTATGCAAGCGCACGGGTGTCATAGGCCCAATGAAAACCGTAGGGCTGACACGCATCGCCGCTCAGGCGTGACGTCGCAGCGCCAACCACAATGTCGATCTTCTTCATCTGCTTGGAGAGATCATGGACCGCGAGCGCCACCGACGACGTGGTCAACTCGGTGATCATGTCGACGTTTTCGACTTCATACCAACGGCGCGCGATGCTGACGCCGAGGTCCGGCTTGTTCTGGTGATCGGCGGAGATCACTTCAATTTTCTGACCGAGGACCGAGCCACCAAAATCTTCGACAGCCATCTTGGCTGCCTCGAAAGACCACTTGCCGCCGTAATCGGCATAGACGCCGGACTGATCGTTGAGGATGCCAATTTTTACACCCTGCTGTGCCGATGCAGGCAGCACCGTCGTCAGACTGAATGCCGCGACCGCGGCCGCCAACAATTTCGATGTCATGCAGATCTCCCCGTTTTTATATTTTGAGACGCCTTTATAGCGGGATCGCGCTCAAGCGGGGCATTGAACTTTCGCATTGAAGCAGCGCGCTTTTTGCAAATTTCTATTGCAGCGCACCAAGAGCCGGCGCCGTTTTAGCGCGGCCGGTATCGCCCGGCGGAAAGTCTTCGGAACCGCACACCCTTTCCGTCAGCGAGGCGCGTGGCCTCGTAACCGCCGTCGCGGATGGCGTCGCGCTGCGGCCGTGCGTTCTCGGGATTGCGCTCCTTCTCCCACCACGACGCTCGTTGTGACGCACGCGGCAGCGCAAAGCCAAGAATGTCCTCGATCTCCTCAAGGCTCAGGACAAATTCAACCTTGGTCTGATGTGAGAGATGCTCACGAAGCGGATCGTAATCGCTCAATCCGGCGCTCCATTGTGTTGTAAACCTGTGTGCGAGCCGATAGGTACGTCGCATCGCCTCTCTTGAACAGAGCTTTCCGTGAATCTGTTTATCTTCGGCCTTGGATTCAGCGGCAGAACCATTGCTGAGCGCCGCGGGGCCCGTGGCGACCGCGTCACTGGAACCGTGCGCACGCAAGGCAAGGCGCAAGCCTTGGTCGCTGCAGGCCTGCCAGCACGCGTGTTCGGCCCAGACGGGCGCGACAGCGCCATCGACGCCGACCTCGCGAACAGCGATGCGTTGCTGATCTCTGTGCCGCCTGGTCCCGGCGGGGATCCAGTGCTCGCAGCATACGCCAGGCAAATCGCTGCGGCGCCAAACCTGCGATGGATCGGCTATCTCTCGACCATCGGTGTTTACGGCGACCATCAAGGTGCGTGGGTCGATGAGCAAACCCCGGCGACACCGACCAATGTCCGCTCGCGCGAGCGCGCCGATGCCGAACAGGCGTGGCTTTCCTTCGGCTCCGCGAACAACATTCCCGTTCATGTTTTTCGGCTCGCCGGGATCTACGGTCCGGGTCAGAGCCAGCTCGCGCAACTGGCGCGCGGAACGGCGCGGCGCGTCATCAAGCCGGGCCAGGTGTTCAACCGCATCCATGTCGAGGACATCGCACGCGTGGTGGACGCTTCGCTCGAACGGCCGCGCGCAGGCGCGATCTATAACGTCACCGACAACGAGCCCGCACCACCGCAAGACGTGGTGACTTTCGCCGCATCGATCTGCGGCGTCGTACCACCGCCCGAAATCAGCCTTGATAACGCGGGCCTTACCGAGATGGGCCGCTCGTTTTACGCCGAGAGCAAGCGGGTGCGAAACGACCTGCTGCGCAACGAGCTCGGCGTGACGCTGGCCTATCCCACCTACCGCGAGGGCCTCAAGGCCCTGCGCGAAGCTGGTGAAGGGCCGCGCTAACGCCCTTACGCCGCGGTGTCGACCTTGGCGGCACGGATCGCATCCCAGATTTTCACCGGCGTCAGCGGCGTCTGCAGGGACTTGATTCCAAGCTCGCTCAGCGCATCCATCACGCCGTTGACGACACAGGGCGGGCCACCGATCGCGCCGGATTCGCCGCAGCCCTTTGCACCCAGCGGATTGGTCACGCACGGCGCCGAATCGTCAAGAGTGACTTCCATATGCGGCATGTCGCTGGCGCGCGGAATGCAGTAGTCCTGATAACTCGCGGTGAGCAACTGTCCCGAGGAATCGTAGACCACGGCTTCATAGAGCGCCTGCCCGATTCCCTGCGCCACGCCGCCGTGCACCTGACCGGTCACGAGCATCGGATTGATGGCGACACCGACATCATCCACCGTGGTATAACGGACCACGCGGGTCACGCCGGTGTCCGGATCGATCTCGACTTCGCAGATATGCGTGCCGTTCGGCCAGGTCGGTCCGTCCACATCACCCTGACTGTCAACGGTGAGGCGCGCATCCTTCTCGCCCTTCGCCAGATCGAACAGGCTGACGCGACGGTCGGTCCCGACCACCGTCAGGAAGCCATCGCCATATTCGATGTCGCCGACCGAGGCTTCGAGCACATGCGAGGCCTTTTCGCGCGCCTTCTGAATCAGATCGCCGGCCGACACCACCGCCGCCGTGCCGCCCACGAACAGCGACCGCGAGCCGACGCTGCCGCCACCCGTCGCCAGGTCCGTGTCGCCTTGAATCACATCGATGCGATCGACCGGTATGCCGAGCGCGGCAGCGACCATCTGCGAGTAGCTGGTCTGAAGTCCTTGCCCCATCGCCTGCGTGCCTGACTGCAGCACCACGCGGCCTTCGGCTGTGGCATGCAGCGTGACCTTCTCGGTATGGACGCGGCCGCCGGTCCATTCGATGTAGCTGGTGAGGCCGCGTCCGTAGAGCAGCCCCTTTTTCTTCGCGGCCTTTTTGCGCGCGGCAAAGCCATCCCAATCCGCCAGCTTCGAGGCGCGCTCGAGCATGTGCGCGAAAGCGCCGCTGTCGTAAACCTGACCCACGGCGTTGGTGTAGGGAATCTGCGCGGGCTTGATGTAATTGACCTTGCGGATCTGGCGTGGGTCCATCCCGATCTGGCGCGCAGCGGCATCCATCAGCCGCTCGACGATAAAGACGGCTTCCGGCCGCCCGGCACCGCGATACGGCCCGGTCGGTGCGGTGTGGGTCAGCACCGCCTTGATGTCGAAATGAATCAGCGGCAGGTCATAAACGCCGGTCGCCACGAACGGTCCCAGCACCAGCGGAATGATCACGCCGGCGCCGGTGAGGTATGCGCCGGTGCCGCCCAGCGAGCGGACGCGGAAAGCCAGCACGCGGCCCTTCTCATCCAGCGCGAATTCGCCGGTCGATGTGAGATCGCGACCATGCGATCCGCCAATGAAATCGTCGATGCGGTCGCCGCGCCAGCGCACCGCGCGCTTCAGTTTGGTGGCTGCGTAGGCGACGATGCCGTCTTCGGGATAAAGATTGACCTTGTGACCGAAGCCGCCGCCGATATCGCCAACCAGCACGTGAACGCTGTCTTTCGGGCGCTTCAGCACAACATCCGCGAGAATGTCACGCGTCGCTGTCGGGGTCTGGCTCTGGACATGCAGCGTGAGGCGGCCGGTTTTCCTGTCGACCTCCGCCATGGTGCTGCGCGGCTCCATTGCGGATGGCACCAGCCGCTGGCTGGTGATATCGAGTGAGACAACATGCTTTGCCCTGGCGAAGGCCGCTTCCGTCGCAGCGGCATCGCCGTAGCTCATCGCCGCGGCGATATTGTCCGGCGCATCCGGCCAGACCACAGGCGCACCGGGCGCCAGAGCTTCCGCCGGACTGACGGCAGCAGGCAGAATTTCGTAGTCGATAGCGATCGCCTCGGCTGCCGTTTGGGCATCGGCCCGCGAAGAGGCGAGCACGGCGGCGACCGGCTCGCCGGCAAAGCGGGCAATATCATGCGCCAGCAACCGGCGCGGCGGCGCGGCCATCGGCGAGCCGTCGGGCCGCTTGAAGATCGGCAAGGTTGGAATAGTGCCGATATCGTCCGCAACCAGATCAGCTCCGGTATAGACGGCTGCGACTCCAGCCATGGCCAGTGCTGCGCTGGTATCGACCGCCGTGATTTTTGCGTGGGCGTGCGGCGAGCGCAGTACGTAAAGCCACAAAGCACCATCCTGCGGCTTGTCGTCGATGAAATGTCCCTGCCCTGTGAGAAGCCGCTGATCCTCAAGACGCTTGACGGATTGTCCCGCGCCGAAGCGCAGATTGCCGGGCAGAATGTTCATGGAGATTCCTTCGAAGTGGTGACCTGACACCGGAGCAAGCGCAATTGGCGCCACTTCCGAATGCCGGTTTCGCATAGCACAATCATGCGCTCGGAGTTGAGTCCGCGAATTGGTTTTCCGCCATGCGCTGGAATCGGGTCTTCCAAGCCCCCGGCGACCCCGTCCCGACCTTGCATGTCCGGCAGCGCCGATTAAGGTCGCAGCGATGAACGAGATGTTCCGCGCCAAGTCCGTACCGCTCCGGGTTGCCGCAACGGCATGCCCGCACGACTGCCCCTCGACCTGCGCCCTGGAAGTCGAGGTGCTCGACGAGCGCACCATCGGTCGCGTGCGCGGCGCGCGGGACAACGGCTATACCGCCGGCGTGATCTGCGCCAAGGTCGCCCGCTACGCCGAGCGCATCCATCACCCCGACCGCCTGACCAAGCCGCTGATCCGCACCGGACCCAAGGGCTCCGGGACTTTTGCGCCGATCTCATGGGACGCGGCGCTCGACATGGTCGCGGAGAAATTCCGCGAGGCCGAGGCCCGCCATGGCAGCGAGGCGGTGTGGCCCTATCAGTATGCCGGGACCATGGGTCTGGTGATGCGCGACGGCATCCATCGCCTGCGCCACGCGAAACGGTATTCCGGCTTCCATTCCACGATCTGCGTCAATCCCGCCTGGACCGGATTCGTCGCCGGCACCGGCAAGCTCGCCGGCCCCGACCCGCGCGAAATGGCGAAGTCCGATTGCGTGGTGATCTGGGGCACCAACGCGGTGAGCACCCAGGTCAACGTCATGACCCACGCAACGCGGGCGCGGAAGGAACGCGGGGCGAAAATCGTCGCGGTCGATGTCTACATGAACGGCACCATGGAGCAGGCCGATCTCGCGGTGCTGGTGCGGCCGGGCACCGACGGCGCGCTCGCCTGCGCGGTGATGCATTGTCTTTTCCGCGACGGAAAGGCAGATCGGGAATTTCTTGCGCAGCACACCGATGCGCCGCACGAGCTTGAACAGCATCTGCGCAGCCGCGGTCCGGAGTGGGCCTCGAAGATCACCGGCTGTCCGGTCGAGACCATCGAAGAGTTCGCTGCCCTGGTGGGCAACACGCCGCGCACGTACTTCCGTCTCGGTTATGGCTTCTCGCGATCACGCAACGGCGCCGCGAACATGCATGCGGCGAGCTGTATCGCCGCAGTGACCGGCGCGTGGCGTCATGAAGGCGGCGGCGCATTCCACAACAACGGCGCGATTTTTCACTGGGACCGCTCGCTGATCGAAGGACTCGACGTGGTCGATCCGTCGATCCGCATGCTCGACCAGTCGCGCATCGGTGCGATCCTGTGCGGCGACGGGGATGCACTGTTCGACGGGCCGCCGGTAACGGCAATGCTGATCCAGAACACCAACCCGGTGTCGGTCGCGCCGGACCAGACCCGTGTCAAACAGGGCTTTGCGCGTGAGGATCTGTTCGTCTGCGTCCATGAGCAGTTCATGACCGAGACGGCGAAGGCCGCCGATCTCGTGCTGCCGGCCACGATGTTCATGGAGCACGACGACGTTTATCAAGGCGGCGGACATCAATACATCATCGCTGGCCCCAAGCTGATCGAGCCGCCGGGCGAGTGCCGCTCGAACCATGACGTGATTGTCGGCCTCGCCAAGCGCCTCGGCGCCGAGCATCGCGGCTTCGACATGACACCGCGCGAGATCATCGACTGGACGCTGCAGAAATCCGGCTGGGGGACGCTGGAAAACCTTGAGCGCGACCGCTGGATCGACTGCCAGCCGAATTTCGAGACCGCGCATTACACCAGCGGCTTTGCATGGCCCGACGGCAAATTCCGCTTCAAGCCGGACTGGCCGACGGTGCCATTCCGCAGCCCGGGACTTTCAGGCCCGGTAGACGGCCTGCCGCAACTGCCGGATCATTGGACGGTGATCGAGGAAGCTGACGAGCATCATAAATTTCGTCTCGCCACGTCCCCGGCGCGCAATTTCCTCAACTCGACCTTCACCGAGACGCCGAGCTCGCTCGGTCGTGAGCAACGGCCGACAGTGATGATCCATCCTGACGATGCAGCAGCGCTATCGATTGCAGACGGCAGCAAGGTGGTCCTTGGCAATCAGCGCGGCGAAGTACGCATTCATGCCAAAATCTTCGACGGCGTCCGGCGTGGCGTGCTGATCGCGGAGTCGATCTGGCCGAATGACGCGTATGAGGACGGCCGCGGCATCAACACGCTGACGGGCGCAGATCCGATCGCGCCCTATGGCGGTGCGGCGTTCCATGACAATCGCGTTTGGATCAAGCCGTCAGTGTGAGCACTCGCCAAGCCGTCGTCATCACATCCCGCCTCGGATCAGCATGTAGATCGCGACGCAGGAGATCACACCCACGAAGATATCGTTGAGCAACGTTCGCCTGTCTGCCAGCAAATGCGCGGACTTCACGCCCGCGAATCCGCCGGCCAGACCCCCAATGATAAAGACTGCGGTCAGCGGCCAATCAATCAGGCCGGAGAAGGCATAGCTCGCTGCTGTGGTCAGACCGAAGGCCAGCACGGCCACCAGTGAGGAACTCACCGCATAAACCAGAGGCATGTCGGTCGCGAAGACGAGTGCGGGCACAATCAGGAAGCCGCCGCCGATGCCGAAGAAGCCGGAGAGCATTCCGGTCGCAAGCCCGAGACCGGCGAGCACCGGCGCATTGGCTTTGCTCAACTGCACAAACTGGTTGCCGCTGTGATCGCGACGCCGTCGCATCAGGACGGCGACCACCAGCATCAACAGCGCAAACATCATCAACAGGCGCTGCCCATCGACCATTTTGCCGACAAGAGAGCCCAGAAACGCTCCGATCACGCCGGCACCCGCGAGCACCGCCGCGCACCCCCACTTCACCATGCCCGAACGTGCGTGGATGATGAGGTTGAACGCCGCGCTCGCCGCAACGGCGAGCGAACTGGTGCCGATCGCCACGTGCGCGTTCGGCACGCCGACCAGATAGACCATCAAGGGGACTGCGAGAATCGAACCGCCGCCACCGACGAGACCTAGCGAAAAGCCGACAAGCGAGCCGGATGCCGCTCCGAGCAAGCCTTGCGCCAAGGACATCATGCAAAGAACAACATGCTGGTCGCTCCTGCCAGCGGTTCGTCCCGCCGTGCTGTTCCGCAGCATGGCACGATTTCAGCGCAGGAACACCGGCAACGGCAGGATTCGGCAGCTTTCAACAGGTCTGCGAGGTTACGTCGACGCTTGGGATCAGTTGCTGCCCGCTACGCGGACGGGCGATTTTCCCAGTACGGATCGCGCAGCTTGCGCTTGAAGATCTTGCCGCTGGCCTCGCGCGGCAGCGCATCGAGGAAGTTGATGTCTTTCGGCACCTTGAAATTCGCCAGTCGCTTGCGCAGATAGTCCTGCACGTCCTTCGGCGTCAGCGTGACGCCGATGTCCTGCTCGATGCAGGCGCATAGCCGCTCGCCGAATTCCTCGTCTGGAATGCCGAACACCGCGCAGTCGCGCACGCCGTCCATGCCAATCAGGGTGTTCTCGATTTCCGCGGGATAGATGTTGACGCCGCCCGAAATCACCATGTCGCGCTTGCGGTCACACAGGAACAGATAGCCATCCTCGTCGAGGTAACCGACATCGCCGACGCTGATTAAGCCCTCCCGTCCGGCTTCCTCGCGCGCACCCGCCTTGCGGTGATAATCGAAATCGGGGATCGCGGTCTGCCGCATGAAGATCTCGCCGATCTCGTTGACGCCGCAGGGCTCGCCGTTCGGACCGAAAATCTTGACGATGCCGCCTTCGATGGCGCGCCCGACCGTGCCGGGTTTCGCCAGTGCCTCCTGCGCCGAATGCCAGATGGGAATTCCGGTTTCGGTCGAGCCGAAATACTCGTGAACTACCGGCCCCCACCACGCAATCATCGCCTGCTTCACCGCGATGGGACAGGAAGCCGCGCCATGCACCACAAAGCTCAGCGACGACAGATCGTAGCGCGTCTTAACTTCGTCCGGCAGCCGCAAAAGCCGCACGAACATGGTCGGCACCATATGCATATGAGTGACCTTGTGCCGTTCGATCAACTGCAACAGATCTTCAGGATCGAAACGCGATTCCAGCACGATGGTGCAGTCGTGGCGGAATGCCAGCATGCCATAGGAGTTTGGCGCCGAATGATACATCGGCCCGTTCATCAGAATGACCTGATCCTCGTTCGGTTTCACGCCATAGGTAATAGCGCTGACACGTTCGACGGCGATCATTTGCTCGGGCTGCATCGGCAAACGCCGGATGCCCTTCGGCCGGCCTGTGGTGCCGGAGGTGTAGAACATCGGCGATGCACGGCCGGGCACATCCCTTAATGGCGCGTGGCCGTCGCGCCAGGTGTCCCAATCCACAAAGCCATCGGGCACGCGCGCCAACTCAGGCGAAACGCTGAACGCGTCGGCGATTTCCGGCGGTGTCGTCACCACCAGCAGCGGCAGCCGCTTCGGCAAGCCGTCCTTGATCTGGGGCAGCAGGTCGGCGTGGCAGACCAGCGCCTGGGCACCGCTGTCGGCCAGGATGTAGGCAACCTCTTCCGCCTTCAGGTGCCAGTTGATCGGCACCACCGGCGAGCCAAGCATCGCAGCCGCCGATGAAGCTTCGAAGAAGGCGAAATCGTTGCGCAGCATCAAGCCCACGGGCGCACCATCGCGAACGCCGAGCGCCTTGAAGCCGTTCGCCGCGCGCGCGATGCGCTCTTGAATCTCGGGAGTGCTGATCTGGCGATCGCCGCTGATGATCATGGTGTCGATCCGGTTGGAAGGGACGAGAACGGGCGCGCCGCGGCATCCGCAGCGCGCCCGCTGTGTATTACTGATCGTCGAGAACCTTGCCGAACCCGACCCAGCTCTTGCCGTCGAAGCGGCGTAACAGCAGTTGCTGGAACGGCAGGTAGTCATCGGGACCGGTGTTCACCGTGATGCCGGGTAGCAACAGAGGCAACTGAACGTCCTTGAGCGACGCAGCCTGACGCCTGATGTTCTCGGCACTGAAATCATCCTTACATGCCTTGAGAACGGCCACCATCAGCTGGGCGTAGTGATATCCGGCAGAATAGTTGGAGTTGTTGAGGTCCGCATTCGGCATGTACTGCTTCATGAACGCGAAGTAGTCCTTCACACCGGGATCGTTCGCCCATTGCACGTCGTGGACGTCTTTCTGGTTGCTGGACGAAATCATCCCGACGGCATTCTCCAATCCGGCCGGCGCCAGAAACGAGATCGACGCCGCCGAGGTCGGCAGGAACGTCATGTCGGGCTTCCAGCCCAGTTCGGCGATACCCTTGATCAACTGCGATGTGAATTTCCCGAGCACCACGCCGTACAGCACGTTGGCCCCTGACGCCTTCAGAGTCGCAAGCTGCGAACTGATGGTCGGCGCACTGGTTTCATAATTTGCCTCAGCGACGATCATCGTTGCCGCCTTGGCGCCAAGCGCTCGCTTGAAACCATTGACATAGTCGCGGCCGAAATCGTCATTCTGCGCCAGGATTGCGATCTTGGCATCCGGCTTGGCTTGCAGAATGTGTTTGGCGTAGATGACGCCCTCGGACTCGTAGGCTGCCATGCCTGGCATCGTGTACGGGAAGTTTTTCGGGTCGGCCCATTTGGTCGCACCGCTCAGCACGAAGAGCTGGGGAATTTTCTTGCCGTTGAGATAGCGGTGCACGGCATTGTTGGTGGCCGTGCCCAGCGAAGCGAACATCACTTGCACTTCGTCTTGCTCGACCAGCTTGCGCGTATGCTCGACCGTCTTCGGCGGCGAATACGCGTCATCCATGCTGATGAACTTCACCTTGCGCCCGTTAATGCCGCCCTCGGCATTCACTTTCTCGAAGTACGCTTCCTGGGTTCGGCCGATAACGCCGAAGCCCGACAGCGGGCCGCTGTAGGGCAAGGTTTGTCCAATACGGATTTCGCCCTTTGCGTCCGCCAGCGCTTGCGTCAGTCCGCAAGCGGTGAGCGTCATCAACGCAATCGCGCGCAATGGTCCGGCTCTCATGATTCTCTCCCTGGTTGATTGATATTATCGGACGGCGCTTATGCGCGTGCCCGCCACGCGTTCAGGCGCTCGCGCGCCTTGCGAAATCGCCACTGGCTTCAGCGAACTCCGCCTTCAGACGCTCGACCAGTTCGGCCACCGGCGGCACGTCGGTGATCTGTCCGATACCCTGTCCAGAACCCCAGATGTCGCGCCAGGCTTTGACCTTCATGTTGCCGCCCGAACCGAAATTCATCTTGGTCTTGTCGGCGACCGGAAGATTGTCAGGATCAAGCCCAGCAGCCGCGATCGACGGGCCGAGATAGTTGCCGTGAACACCCGTGAACAAGTTGGTGTAGACCGTGTCATGGGCGGCGTAATCGGTCAGCGCCTTCTTGTAGGCCGGATCGGCATTAGCCTCGACGGTGGCGATGAAGCGCGTGCCCATGTACGCCATGTCAGCGCCGAGCGCGAGCGCGGACGCAATGCCCCAGCCGTCAGAGATCGCACCCGACAGCAGAATGGTGCCCTTGAACCACTGCTTCACTTCACGCACCAGCGCGAAGGGAGACAGCGTTCCGGCATGACCACCCGCGCCGGCGCAGACCAGAATGAGACCGTCAACACCCTGCTCGGCCGCCTTGCGCGCATGCTTCACATTGATCACGTCGTGGAACACCACGCCGCCATAGGAATGCGCAGCATCGACAATCTCGGACGGCGGACGCAGCGAGGTGATGATGATCGGAACCTTATGCTTGGTGCAAGTCTCCATGTCCTGCATCAGGCGATCGTTGGAGGCATGGCAGATCTGGTTGACCGCGTAGGGCGCAACCTTCTTGTCCGGATTCTGCGCCTGATATTCACCGAGTTCATCCTCGATCTGCGTCAGCCACTCGCCGAGCTTTTCGACCGGCCGCGCATTCAACGCCGGGAACGAACCAACAATGCCGGCCTTGCATTGCGCGATGACGAGTTCGGGACCCGACACGATAAAGAGCGGCGACCCGAGAACGGGCAGTTCAAGCGTACCGGTGAGCGAAGCGGGAAGCGGCATCGTCATATTTTCCTATGCTGAATGTGAGCGACGATAACATCTTGACCCGCCCCCCAAATCTCCAATATTGAACAGTTGCTGCATCAGGATTGAACAGTGATGGATTGGGATCTTTGCCGGACTTTCATCGCCGTCGCTGAATCCGGCAGCTATCTTGGCGCCGCGCGACGACTGCGCTCGAGTCATCCCACTGTCGGACGCGAAATCGCCGCGCTGGAAGCCCAACTCGGGACCAAACTGTTCGTTCGCTCCAATGACGGCCTGGTGCTGACGGCGCAGGGGCGCCGCTTCCACGAGCATACCGGGGCGATGGAGGCGGCCGCGTTGCGGGCCGAAGCCGCAGTCTCCGCTACGGGCACGAAAGCGCGAGGGCTGGTCAAGTTCTCGATCGGACCGACGCTGGCCGCCTATTGGCTGATGCCGCATATGGCGTCATTCATCGAGACCCATCCCGATGTCCAGATCGAGTTTGTCACCCACCCGTTTCCGGTGAGCGTGCGCAAGCGCGAGGCGGATATCGTGTTGCGCATCTATCAAAGCGGCGACGAAAATCTCGTTGGCCGCAAGATCGCACGCCTCGGCGTCGGCTTCTATGCTTCGCGCGACTATGCCGCCCGCCGTCCGCTGCCCGCGCACCGCGAGGACTGGAAGCACCACAACATCGTCGGCTTCGCGGACCGGGCCTCGAACGCCGAACTCGGACGCTGGAGCGATCATGTCGCGCGGCAGGCCTCCGTGGTGATGCGCTGCTCATCGCAAGCTGACATGCTGGCTGCCGTCCGCGCCGGAATCGGCATTTGTGCGATGTCCTGCATCGTCGGCGATGCGCATGATGACCTGATCCGCGTCGCGCCGCAAAAGCTGGCCGGCATTTCCGACATCTGGTTGCTGGCACATCCAGACCTGATCGACCTGCCGCCGGTCCGCGCCGTGATCAATTTCGTCACGCAGCGCTCCCGTGCCGATCGCGAGATTCTCAGTGGCGCCGCGAAGGCGTGAAACGCACCGCGCGACGTGCGCGGCAGACGGAAATCCGGCAAGTCAATTATTTATATTTGAACCGCCGCATTGCCTGCGAGCTTCAATCCAGCGCAAAGTGTGTCCTCTGCCGCCAACGTGCGGCTACAGCACGCGTTCACAAGCAAGAATGTAAATTGTCACGGGAGATCACAATGGGTTTCGAGGGACTTCAGCTTCGCTCCTTGATCAAGAAGAGCGGCGAACTCGAACTGTCGCTGGCCAAGATCAAAATTCCCGAGCCGGCCGCCGACGAAGTCATCGTCCGGGTCGAAGGCTCGCCGATCAATCCATCCGATCTTGGCCTCCTTCTGGGAGCCGCCGATATGACGACCGCGAAATCATCCGGCACCGGCGACAGCATCGTTGTGACCGCAGCGGTCCCGGAGCCGTTGATGCGGGCGATGGCGGGCCGCCTCGATGAATCGATGCCGGTCGGAAATGAAGGCGCCGGTATTGTCGTCGCAGCCGGAAGTTCCAGCAGAGCCCAGTCGATGATGGGCAAGATGGTCGCCATGATCGGCGGCGCCATGTATGCGCAGTACCGCTGCATCAAGGCCGCCGACTGCCTCGTGCTTCCCGATGAAACGACAGCCGCGGAAGGCGCTTCGTGCTTCGTCAATCCGCTGACATCACTGGGCATGACCGAGACCATGCGGCGAGAGGGACACAAGGCGCTTGTGCACACCGCCGCGGCGTCAAATCTCGGCCAGATGCTCAACAAGATTTGCCTCAAGGACGGGATCGGTCTCGTCAATATCGTGCGCAATGCGGAGCAGGCAGAAATTCTCCGCAAGATCGGCGCGACCTACGTCTGCGATTCCACCAGTGCAACTTTCATGGACGATCTGACGCAAGCATTGGTGGCGACAGGCGCGACACTGGCATTCGACGCCATCGGCGGCGGCAAGCTGGCTGGGCAGATCCTGACCTGCATGGAGGCGGCCGCCAACAAGACCGCCAAGGTCTACAGCCGATATGGCTCGACCGTTCACAAGCAGGTTTACATTTACGGCGGCCTCGATACGCGCCCGACAGAAATCAACCGAAGCTTCGGGATGGCCTGGGGCGTCGGCGGCTGGCTGCTGTTCCCGTTTTTGCAAAAAATAGGCCCCGCGGAAGCGCAGAAGTTGCGCGAACGTGTTGCCGCCGAACTCAAGACCACCTTCGCCAGCCATTACACGCAGATCGTGTCGTTGCAGGAGGCGTTGCAGCTCTCAAACATCGCCGCCTACGGCAAGCGGGCGACGGGCGAGAAGTTTCTTATCAACCCGAACAAGGTTTGATTGGACGCCCACCGCCGAAGGCGGATTGATCGATCCGCTCCTGTAAGAAAAGCTCAACAAAAAAGGCCCCGGGTAACCCGGGGCCTTAAGTTTGTCTGGAGAAAACTTATTAGTACTTCGCGACGACCGGGCCACCCCAGTTGAAGCGATAGTTGACGCCAACCTTCACAGTGTGGAGGTCGTCCTTGTAGCTGAGAGCCCGCGCGACGGGGCCGGCAGTCGTGAAGGCAACATTGGTGGTGTCGAAGTTGTAGTACTGGTACTCAACCTTCGCCGACCATGCGGGGGCGAACATGTATTCCAGACCGCCACCGACAGTGTAGCCGGTCGATTCGCGGCTGGCGACGGCCGGCAGGAAGCCAGCGGTTGCAGCAAGGCCGTTGTCGTCACGGAACGCGACACCGCCCTTGGCGTAGATCAGGCCCGGACCCCAGGTGTAGCCGAGGCGGCCGGTGATCGAAGCGAGCCAATCCGAACGATCACGGAACGAGTCGATGCCGTTGCTGAAGGTGCGGTCGCTGCCCGAGAGGCCGGAGATCTGGCCTTCGATACCAACCAGCCAGTTCGGAGCGAACTGGTAGTCAGCGCCGAGCTGGCCGCCGCCGAGGAACGCTGCTTCACGGTTGCTGCCGGTCAGGCCGGGGAGCGTGGTTGCGTACCCGTTGTCACCGCCGAAAGCGGCGCCGATGTGCGCACCGACGTAAATGCCGGTCCAATTGAAAATCGGCGCAGGAGCGTAAACCGGCGCCTTGGTGTAGGTGCGGGCCGGCAGATCAGCGGCGAACGACGCCGTGGAAGCCAGAACAGCAGCCGAGAAAGCGAGCAGTGCGGAACGATAACCCATCTCTATATCTCCCCATGTTGAGTTGGGCGGACCCTATCGGCGCCCCAGTTAACGAGAAATGGACGACGGGCCCAATCGGTTCCTTCTGTTGGCCTCACAAGAGGCATTCTCGTCCAGCGTGACAAAAAAGAGACTCCGGCGGCCGATTCCGAAAGGAACCGTTAAGCATAACGTGGGGCGCACCGCGTCCGTGATGGCCTGCACCAGGATTTTTCGCAGCCGGCGACCTTCGAGCAGGAAACAGACGAGCGGCATCAATCCCGGGGATTCAGCGCCGACCCGTGCGCCTCGTGATACGACGCTGCAAAGCCTGCCGCGATACGCGTCGCGCACGAACTTCGAACCGAGCAGATCGCTCATCTAAACCCTAGAGCCGTCCAACAATCTCCATACACATCTATGACTGATGATCCTAACTCTGAGTCAGCCTTCAGAAGGCCGCGATGAAACGTCGCCTTGAATTGCTGGCGCCGTTTGCGCTGATAGCTTGGTCGACACAAGAACAGCTTGTTCGGCATCAGTGCGAACGGCACGAGGTTGTCCCAAATTCGAGTAAATTCAAACAAACCACTTATGACCCCTGTCCAGGAGGGGTTCATAATGTCGTCCAAACAACACATCCCCTCATCTGTAAGAAACTCGTTTGCTATCTCCAGATCATTGAAGGTCAGTGCCCGGGTATGACCGCCATCGATCGAGAAGAACCGCAGCGGTTTATCGAAGATCCTGCTGTCTCGGATTCTTTCCGAAGACATGGAAATTGTTTTTACATTTGAGTTAGGCGCGAACCGGGCAAGGTTCGAGAGAAACATGGGTTTGTTTCCACTACCAGATCCGTCGACGTTCAGATGCTGCTGCTCGAAGAGATCAATAGCTTAGAGCGTCTCGCTGCTTCGTGATCCATACGCGAGCAGCATGAACGATTGCCGTGAAAAACCCCGATCTCTGCGATGTCGCCAGGAATGCGCTCTTCATTTTGTATCCGCAAACATTCCAATATGCCCAGGCCGTCGGAGTAATTGAGCCAACCTTGCACATCGGTGGTACGCAAATAAGCAATCGCATCTGGGAGAAACAAGCTGGCCTGACCATTCATAATTCTTCTCATTCGCACGAGGCGCCAAGTAATCGAAAGACAGAACAGTTAGCGCATCTTTGCGTCAATACGAATTTGTGCAAGGGTAAGGATACTCAGATCCTTCCATGGGACTAGGGCGTTCGCGGCGCGCTCAACGCTGATCGGGGCACACAAAAGATGGACTACATCTACTACTGGAAGAAGGGCGAACGCGTTCAGAACTTCGGAGACTATCTCGCAGAATTCTTCATGGAGGAGCTCTTTTACCCGATCGGCAACGCGAAGAACTGCGTCTTTATCGGGGGAAGCGTCATAGACGATCTGTTCGTGCCGGACCCCCAAGACGACAATCGCGAAACCAAGACTATTTTCTGGGGATCTGGAGTGCGGACCAAGGGCGGACCGTCCGAGCATCGCCGGAAAGGAGTTCAGTTTCTTGCCGTGCGAGGCACTGCTACGGCCTCAGCGCTTCGGCTTGGCGCAGCGGTGCCTATCGGAGATCCGGCATTCCTGCTTCCCGCATTATATACCCCAAAGCCCGCTGATGGCTTTGTCAACAAGACTGTATGCATTCCGCACTTTCATGATCAACGCTCGGATGAAGAACTGAGGAAGCTCAGCGGATGCGATGAAGTCTTAAGGCCCAATCTTTCACCCCACACAAGTGAACTGCGCCGGTTCATCGATGCGGTCGCGTCGGCGAAATTTGTTTTGTCGGCCGCGATGCATGGCGCCGTTACAGCAGCCGCATACAATCGCCCCTTCGGGTTTTGGGACAACGGGGAAATCGACGTCCCATTGAAGTGGGAAGAGATTGCAGAGCAACTTAATGTCCCGCTTGTCTTCTCATCGTCATTGTCAGAGGCCTTGGCCAATTATGAGAAGTCGATCCGGCCGGCTGTGAGAATTCCTTCGCTGATTGCTTCGCTCAGCAAGGCGCCTTTTCCGATCCGCCCCGCCGCTCTCCTTAACGTTGTAAAATTCGAACTGGCAAATGCGCCAGCAGAGAAAGCGCTATCAAGGCTGGAATCAATCATATCGCTGTTCGAGCGCCAGAGCGAACTGCAAGACGATGCCGTCACCGATATCGAGCTTGGCTATGCGGACACCCATCGTCGCCTTGCCGCTGCGCAAGAGACAGTAGCAGACCTCCGGAGAGAATTGTCCGAGCAAACGCTTAGGTTGAACGAGCTAGACCGCGCGAACGGGGAGGAAACCTTCGCGTTAAAGCGAGAGCTGGCATTTCAGGTAGAGCGCGGGAAAAGCTTGGAACGAAGGGAGGAAGTGCGTCTAACATCCGTGAGACGAACTTTTGAAGAAAGCACTTCTTGGAAACTGACCAGACCTCTGCGAACTGTCGCGCGTCGAATACCCGATTCAGCTCGTAATGGACGCTACTTTAAACTGGCGAAATATCTGGTCACTTTTCAGTTTGGTCCGATAAAGCGAAAGCTTGCTAGCTCGACGAGGCCAGTAAGGATGCGGCTGAGGCAGCTCCTCACCAACCCTGTTGTTGCCCGCGATAACGCGACCGAGATATCCCCATCGAGCCTTCCTATAAAGCGCGAACACACGTTCAAGCACAAAGCAGGGAAAAGGCATGCCCTGATCATTGATAGCGTCTACCCGCGGCCAAATGAGGATTCAGGATCAGTGGATGCGATGAATCTCATCCTGTCCCTCAAAACGCTCGGCTATGATGTGTCATTTCTGCCAACAGCCGAATTTGCCTCAGACAGCCCGAACAAACGCGCGCTAGAGGCAATTGGAGTTTCGTGTCCAAGCTCCCGGAATTATGCCTCCCCAGAAGATGTCATCAAATCCTTGGGACGCTCAGTCGACGTTTGCATCCTGTCTCGGGTTCACGCGGGCGGCGCGTTCATGGAAAGCGTCAGACGTCACTGCGCCGACGCGAAGGTAATTTTCAACACGGTTGATCTGCACTTTCTTCGAGAGCAGAGAGATGCGCATCTCAAGGGCGACAGAAAATTGCTCAATCTCGCTCTCAGAACCAAAGAACGTGAGTTGGCGCTCATACGCCTTGCCGATGCGACTGTCGTGGTGTCTGAGGCCGAGAACGATCTCTTGAAGCAGCTCGTTCCCGGCTCACCCGTTTACACTCTGCCACTGGCACGCGCGGTGGTTAGAAGTAACGTAGGGTTCTCCGAACGGCGCGGCGTGGGATTTATCGGCGGATACGCACACACCCCAAATGTCGATGCCGTACACCATTTCCTGGACAGCATTTGGCCGATTGTCCGCAAGCAGCTGCCTGACGTTGAATTTTATGCAATGGGCGCGGATATGCCGACCGACATCATAAACCGTCGCGAGCCGGGATTTGTCGCTCTCGGACATGTCCCGGATTTGCCAGACGCATTGAGCAAGATTCGGGTAATGGTTGCGCCGCTTCGGACTGGAGCGGGTGCAAAAGGAAAGGTTGCCACCGCGCTAGCTCATGGCGTGCCTTGCGTGTTGTCTCCAATTGCTGCTGAGGGAATGAGTCTCTCCAATGGAGAGAATGTCGCTGTCGGAGAGACGGACGAATCATTCGCAGCGCAAGTCGTTGAAATGTACCTGAAGGCAGATAAGTGGGCCGCGATGTCTGAGGCGGGGCTGACGCTTATGGAGAAGGAATTTTCTCTCGATGCAAACAGGGAGCGTATTTCGAAACTGCTGTTATCCGCAGGCGCACCCGCTCCAATTAACTGATTTGCGACGATGCCTGTAACGAAGAGGAGCGGCAGCTTGATATACTTTACTATCTGCTCGAAAAATTTCCTGGGCTATGCGCTTGCATTGTACAGGTCACTCGTCGCTCATCATGCATCCGTACATTTTCACGTCGCTGTTTGTGACGATCTCTCCAATTTTGATCGACTGCAGTTTCCTTTCGAAATTCTAAGCATCGACCAATTGGGCATCCCAAATTTTGACGAGATGCGTCGTCGGTACAACATCACAGAGCTAAACACCGCGATAAAACCCTTCGTTTTTTCGTATTTGTTCGATTCACAGCCTAACCAGCCTGTCGTTTATCTGGATCCGGATATTTTCATTGTCTCTCCGTTGGATGAATTGAATCAACTCATCGAATCTGGCGCGGATTGTGTTCTTACACCTCACATATCTGAACCCGCCGAATATGCGGAAATGAGCGATGACAAGTTTCTCCAGTATGGGATCTACAATCTTGGTTTCTGCATGCTGCGAGGAACCGATGAAGTAAGAAGGGTCGCTTCGTGGTGGGGACGAAGACTGGAGACTCATTGCGTTATTGATCTGCCTAATGGACTTTTTGTCGATCAGAAGTGGGCCGACCTGCTGCCTGCCTTCATCGGCAATACAAAGATTCTGCGGCATCCAGGCTATAACGTCGCTTATTGGAACTTGTCACAAAGACGCGTTCGCCGGGAAGAAGGTGTTTGGACTGTAAACGGAGAGCCACTTCGTTTTTTCCACTTCAGCGGCAACAAGATTGAAGACACCTCAATCTTATCGCGCCACAGCTCACAGTTTAGCATTGGCAACTCAGGCGACGTGTCACTCCTGCTCGACCAGTACAGAGACGAAGTGTTTTTTAACGGACATTCGCACTACACGACCGTTCCTTATGGATTTAGCTGGAGCGGATCGACTGGCCACAACGCCCACACGGATGAAAGCATTGCTCGAGAACGGCAATCCCGAAAGGGAGACATTCCGCACCTGCCGCTTCTGAAATCACGCTCTCTCGAAGAGTATGATATTGCCCGCTCGTTTCTTCAGAATGTTATCCGTGAGCGCGAGCAGGTTGAACAAGAAGCTATCCCATTTGGTGAGGATGCCTTCAGGCTCACAGGATATTGCGCCTGTTGCGCTAAAACACATAGCTTTCAGGTCAGCGGGATGTATTCGTCCAGAACTTTGGCGGATGGACGCGTCGTTCCAAATTGGCGTGAGCACTTGAATTGTCTTGCGTGCGGGCTGGTCAATCGCGTCCGCGCCTCGTTACAGATTTTCCGCCAAGAGTTTTCTCCGGCTGAAACCGATTCGATTTACATAACGGAAGCAATCACCCCGACGTATAGCTGGGTGAAGGAGAGATTTGCCAATACGACCGGAAGCGAATTCTTCCCGGATGCCCGACTGTCTGGCGAGATCAGAAACGGTGTTCTTCACCAGGACATTCAGTCGATGTCCTTTAAGGATCATTCGTTTGACCATGTCCTCAGTTTTGATGTGCTGGAGCACGTGCCATATCACAATAAGGCATTCGAGGAATTCTTCCGATGCCTGAAGCCAGGCGGAAGATTGCTTTTTACGGCTCCTTTCAGTGCCGCCTTGAACGACCATCACGTACAAGCAGAACTGAGTTCATCCGGAGAACTGATAATCTATGGCGAGCCGGAATATCACGGCAATCCGGTGGATATGGAAAAGGGCTCACTCAGTTTCAGGCGTTACGGGTGGCGGGTTCTCGATGAACTTCGGAAGGTCGGCTTTGAAGATTGTGAGGTTCTGACCTACTGGTCGAAAGAACTGCTCTATTTTGGAAACCCTCAGCATGTCATTTGCGCGACGAAGAGGGCGACACCCTAGATATGAGCGACTTCGACCGATCTTGATCAATCGTGCGGGAAGCGCCAAGCAAAGCCGTTTGCGCGAACCGCGAACTGCGCATTTGCAGCGCCAAGGTCGAAAAGCTGAGATTTGTGTGCGGCTCCCGTGCGATATGCCCGGACCAGCACACGGTCGCTCTTGGGGCGAGGCCGGGCTTGAGGGAAAATCCACGCTCGCAGGCCGCCCAGCTGATGAAGTTAGGTAATGTCAGGCTGCAAGACGGCATTTGCTGGCGGAGAGAGCGGGATTCGAACCCGCGATACGGTTTCCCGTATACACACTTTCCAGGCGTGCGCCTTCAACCACTCGGCCACCTCTCCATGCGCCTGTCATGAAGGGGCGCGCGCCGATTTGCAAGAGAGTGCGGGCGTCAGCTCAAAATATTCCGTAAATATCTGAAATTCAGGCGTTAATTTGCCATGGGCCGGGGCCCAAAGTGCACCGAATCACGCATCCGGCGATCGCCGAGGGAGGATGCCCCCGCGACCCGCAGCGGTTGGACAACCGACGGCAACAGGCTCGGCCCCATCCCCACATGCGCGTTTTCCAAAGCCTCGATGAATTCGGCAAACCAGTTATGGATGGTGCCCGCCCGCAGCTTGGTCATCATGGCCTCCCACCGCATCCGGCGCTCGGTCGACGGCATCGACAACGCGGTCGCGATGGTGCGCGCCATGCCGTCGATATCGTGCGGATTGACCAATAGCGCAGCGTCGAGTTCGTTCGCCGCACCAGCAAATTTTGACAGCACGAGAACGCCGGGATCGATGGGATTTTGAGCGGCGACATATTCCTTGGCGACAAGATTCATGCCGTCATGCAGCGGCGTCACCACACCGACCTGCGCGGCGCGATAGAAGCCTGCAAGCACGGTCTGGCTAAACCCCTTGCTGAGATAGCGGATCGGCGTCCAGTCCACTTCACCGTGACGGCCGTTGACCTCGGTCACCTGCTTCGACAATTCGTCCTGCAGGTTGCTGTAGGCCTCGATGCCGCCGCGCGACGGCGTCGCGATCTGCAGCAACGACACTGAGCGCTTCAATGACGGCTGGATTTCAAACAGCCTATCAAACGCGCTGATGCGATTGACGAGGCCCTTGGAATAATCCACCCGGTCGACGCCGATCGCGAGACGTTCACCATGCAAGCTCTTGCGCAGCCGCGACACATCCGGATGCGACGCCGCACGCTGGGCCTGCGCCGCGAACCCATCGACATCGATGCCGATGGGAAACGCCCCGATGCGCGAAGTGCCGAAGCGTGAAGAGACGATGCCGCCATCGACCTCAAGACCAAGCTCCGCACGCAAATAGGTTGTGAAATTCTCGCAGTCATCCTCGGTCTGGAAGCCAATCAGGTCATAGGCGAGCATCGCCTCAACCAGATCACGATGATGCGGAACGCCGGAAATTACGCGGCGCGCGGGCCATGGCGTATGCAGGAAGAAGCCAAGCGGATTGCGGACTCCAAGCTCGCGCATCTCCGCACCCAGCGCGAGGAAGTGATAGTCCTGAATCCAGAACGCCGCGCTCGGTTTGTTAAAGCGCATCAGCGCGCGCGCCATGAACGCGTTCACCTCGCGATAGGACTGATAGTCATCCTGCGAAACACTGATCAGATCCGTGCGTGAATGCAGCGCGGGCCACAAGGCAGAATTGGCGAAGCCTTCGTAGTAGCCGCCGTAATGTGCCGCAGGAAGATCAAGCAACGCCAGAGCGCCTGCGCCCAGCGCTTCGATCTCAGCGAATGAATCCTTGGAAACATTGTCGCGAACGCGACCGGATGAGCCAACCCAGATCGCACCGGACTTTTCAACTACAGGCAGCAGCGCTGCTGCCAGTCCACCGGTCATCGGCTCATTTGCTTTTGCACGAGCGACACGGTTGGAAACGACGACGAGATCCACAGAGTGCCCTCCCTAGTTTTGCAGCCGCAAAACCAACACCTGTTCATCAATATGGTTCCCTGCCACCCTTCAGACGGATTGATGTCAAATTTGGGTAAGCAAAGCGGAACCGGGTTCCATTAAGCAAAAGGGTGAAGCATTAAAAACGATTTGCATAGTCTTGACACAGATGGAATCGCGCAACGCGCACGTATGCAAAATACCGTCACGTATTCCTTGCTTCATCGCGACAGAAACGAATCCGATTCAATCGCGCGCATAGCTCTCGAAACAGCAACACTAACTGCGCCAATAGCGATCCTCCCAGTTCCGCGACAACTTCATACCGGTGAGGATTAATCCCGCCATCGAATAGGTCTGCGGGAAATTCCCGAACAGGGCACCGGTCTTCGGATCGACGTCCTCCGACAGCAGGCCGTAACGATTGCGATGCGCGAGCGCGTCAGCAAACGCCTCGCGCGCTTCCTCACGCCGCCCCTGCTGCCACCACGCATCGATCAGCCAGAACCGGCAGATCATGAACGCAGTCACAGGCAATCCAAAATCGTCTTCTGCCGCGTAGCGCATCACGTGCTTCTCGCGCAGCAGTTCCCGCTCCATCACCGCCACCGTCTTGACGAAACGCGGATCATCGACCTCGCATACACCGAGATCCGGCAGCAGCAGCACGCTGGCATCG
Organism: Afipia sp.; assembly: GCA_030652315.1. GTDB lineage: Bacteria > Pseudomonadota > Alphaproteobacteria > Rhizobiales > Xanthobacteraceae > Afipia. Next base: position 82,698 of record JAUSAX010000060.1, read on the forward strand.
AGATCGTCGGAGCCGAATGCAGCGGTGAAGGCCTCGCGTTTCGGATTCCAGGCTCTTTCAAGAAGCTCCTTGTGAATCGGATCGGCGACCGAGTTCCAGTAGGCCGCGCGATCGTGCAGGCCGAGCCGCGCGGCGATCGATGCGAGCCTGTTGACGCCCGCCCAGCACATTGCTGCGGAATGGGTGTGAATACGCTGACGTCCGCGATATTCCCAAATCCCGGCGTCGGGTTTCAGTGCGACACTGGCTGCTTTCTCTCCGAGATCCTCAAGCAGATGAAACAGCTTCTCCCCACCTGGTGTCGGCAGCCGGCGATCGAAGAATAGCGGCAGCGCCGCGAGGATCACGCTGCCATAGGTATCGTGCTGGCTTTGCTCGACAGCCGCATTGCCGACACGGACCGGGCCATCGCCCCGATAACCCTTCAGATCTGTCGCTATCCACTCGTCGAGCGGCAGATTCGGCACCACGCTGTAGACCGGCTTCAGCGGCCCATCTGTATTGGCTGCAATCGACAAGGTGAAGCCAATAAAATCCTCCATCGTCTGCGTCGCACCAACGCGATTCAGCGCCTTCACCACGAAGTAAGCGTCGCGCAGCCAGCAGAAGCGATAATCCCAGGTGCGGCCGGAACCCGGCGCTTCCGGTATCGATGTGGTGTGCGCGGCGATGATGCCTCCGGTCTCCTCGAAATTCGACAGCTTCAGCGTAATCGCGGCGCGGATGATCGCTTCCTGATAGTCGTAAGAGATATAAAGACGCCGCACCCAATGCAGCCAGTACGCCTTGGTCTGCTCGGCGAATGACTTCGCGGTCGCCGCGAGATCGCCGGGATAAGGCTCGTCGTGACCGAACACCATGTGCACCGGCCGCGTCAGCACGAACGGCGATTCATGCTCGATCATGGCGATCGGCGCATCGGTGGTGACGCGAACCGTCGATTCGTCCTCGACGTAGCGAATGTGATTACTGCCGAGCGAGCTTCGCTTCAGCGGCTTGCCGTAGGAATGCGTCGGCCGGACACGAATGGTAATGCGCGGCAACCCGGCAATCGGCTCGATGATGCGAAATAGCTGCGGCGGCCGGAACATGCGCCCGTATTGCCGGAAACGCGGCGCGAAATCGGTGATGCGAACAGCGTTGCCCTTGGCATCGGTGAGAACAGTCTCCACAAGCGCCGTATTGCGGACGTACTCGGATTTGAAATCCACCATGCCGTCGAGCACGACGTCGCTGAAACCCTTCTCTTCGTCACCCGCGAGCAACCGCGAGAACACCGGATCGCCATCGAAGCGCGGGAAACACCACCACACCAGCCGCGAGGTCGGATCGACCAGCGCCGCGGTCTTGCAGTTTCCGATCACCGCGAGATCGAGTCCATGATCGATCCTCGCGCCAGTTTCAGTCTGCGATCCAGTGATAGCCTTGGGAATATTCATTGCGCCGCCATCGCTTCTTCATCGAGTAAATGCGTGAGCCAGGCGCGAACGTCCTTCGGGGCCTTGAACTGCCCGTTGACGCCGTGCGCACGCCGGCCCACCGAGAATGACACACCGTGAAACGCCGGCATGATGGCGAACACGGATTCGTCGGTGACATCATCACCAATGAATATGGGATTGCGCCCGGAGAAAGGCGCGTGATTCATCAATTCGCGAACGCCGGTCGCCTTGGTGAAACCGGCGGGCTTGATCTCGCACACGAATTTTCCCGGAAGCACTTCAATCGGGGCTTGCGGCAGATCGGCGCGGATCGCCGACACCGCTTCATAGATCGTTCGTTCGAATTGCGGCGCCAGCCGGTAATGCAGCGCGACGGAGTAACCCTTGTCCTCGTACAGAATGCCGGGGCTGAGATGAGAGATCGCGATGAAACGCCGCTTCAGGTCATTGTCCATCGGGGGCGCGCACGACGCGACCGCCTCGTTTTCGGTCGACAACCGCATTTCCGCGCCATGGCCGCCAACCGCGGGAAACTGCAACGGCGCAAATATGACATCGATATCGGTCAGCGAGCGACCGCTGACCAATGCGAGCGCGCCGTCCAGGCGATCATGCAGCGTTTGAAGAACCAAGCCAAGTTTCGGCGGCACCACGACATCGCGAGGCGTCGGCGCCAGCTCAAGCAATGTGCCGTCGATATCGAGCAGCAACGCAGTCTGGTCCAGATCCGGCACAATTCCGGCCGGGGCTGGCAGTACGTCTCCGACAGACTTTACGGTAGAATTCTCAATCACACGATGATCCATCCGTTACTTTTGCGCCGCCAGCGGCCGCGCAACCTCCTCAAGTGATTTGCACTCGGCATCGATGCAATAGCGCCACGCGATAAACGCCGCGGCAATCATCAAAGCAGATCCGAGCAGATAGCCGGCGAACACGCTGTCGCGCGAGCCGGTGTCGATCAGCACGCCGAACAGCATTGGCCCGGCGATGCCGCCGATGCCGGTACCGATCGCATAAAACAGCGCGATGGCCAGGGCGCGAATTTCGAGCGGAAAAGTTTCGCTCACGGTGAGATACGCAGCACTGGCTGCCGGTGACGCAAAGAAGAAGATCACCATCCAGGCAATCGTCTGGGTTTGTGCAGAAAGCACACCGATCGAGAACAGATACCCCGAAAGGACGAGCAAGATGCCGGACACGCTGTAAGTCAGCGCAATCATGGTGCGCCGCCCGACCGTGTCGAATAGCGAACCGAGCAGCAGCGGTCCGAGAAAATTTCCGGCCGCGAAGGGCAGGATGTACCAGCCGACATGTGCGGCGGGGATAGCGAAGAAATCTGTCAAAACCAAAGCATAGGTGAAGAAAATCGCATTGTAGAAGAAGGCCTGCGCCACCATCAGCGACAGTCCCACCAGGGAGCGGCTGCGATAGGTCCGGAACAAGGTAACGGCGACCTCGCGCAACGGGGTATGCGTGCGCATCTTCAGCTTGATTTTGGGTAACGAAGAACCGCTGCCACGCGTCCCGGGCATCACCGAGCGCTCAATGTCGTTCACGATCTTCAGGGCTCGCTCGGGCTGGCCGTGAATGATCAGCCAGCGTGGACTTTCGGGAATCCAGAACCGCATCACGAATACGATCAGCCCGAGTCCCGCGCCGGTCAAAAACGCCAGCCTCCAGCCCTTCTCAGGATCGATCACATTCGGATCGAGCAGCACGATTGCGCTAACCGCGCCGAGCGCCGCACCGATCCAGAAACTGCCGTTGACGATCAGATCGGTACGGCCGCGGAAACGCGCCGGCACGAGCTCCTGTATGGTCGAATTGATCGCGGTGTACTCACCGCCGATGCCCGCACCGGTCAGAAACCGGAAGAATGCGAAGCTTGCGAGACTCCACGAGAAAGCCGTTGCTGCTGTGGCCGTGAGATAGACGGCAAGCGTCACGAAGAACAGTTTCTTGCGGCCGATCCTGTCCGTCAGCCAGCCAAAGCCAATGGCTCCGAGAACGGCGCCGGCCAGATACGCACTGGTGACAATGCCGATATCGGTGTTGGTGAACTTGAGAACCGGGCTGTCTTTCAACGCGCCCGACAATGCACCAGCAAGCGTCACTTCGAGGCCATCGAGAATCCATGTGATGCCGAGCGCCGCAATCACACGGGTATGAAATCCGCTCCATGGCAGCGAATCCAGACGTGCGGGAATGTCTGTCTCAACCGTGCCCTGTGCAAGCGCGACAGAGAAAGCGCTTTTTCGCGATGAAGTCTGTGCCGGGGACATCTGGATGTTTGTCAAAGCTGACATCCCGCCGTCCCTTTTCCCGGTTCCACTCTCGACCCTTCGATGGACGCCGTGACCGGCGAAACGGATGGCGGGCGACGCCGCATGCGGAACGCATCACGGCAACGGTGCTGAAATCTGCGCTGCAGGCTTCCCCGAAACGCAGTACGTCAGCGGACTGGCCCGGAACTCGTTGTTCCATGCCATTCCGCCGGACGACGGGTTACATCCGCCACCGTCCGCAATACCAACACCCCAATGAGAATGTGGTTCCATATGGAACCCGCATGGCCTGACCATACGAGTTCCTCTGGTGATCAGGCCGCCCGCGCAGGCGGCATCATGTCCTTGTAGCCGGGCGCGAGCTGCAATTTCGGCTCCGTCATGCTCTGCAACTTTTCCAGCGTCATGCCCGGAATCATCTCGGCCACCAGGAGACCCGCCGAAGTGACATCGATCACCGCATAGTTGGTGTAGATGCGCTTCACCACGCCCGCCGCAGTCAACGGATAGCTGCAACGGAACTTGATGCGCGGCTGCCCCTTCTTGTCAGTGTGCTCCATGAGGACGCGAATTTCCTTGGCGCCGACCGCAAGATCCATCGCACCGCCGACACCCGGCGGGAATTCAGTGTCTTCCGTGGTCCAGTTGGCGAGATCGCCTTTCTCAGACACTTCGAATGCGCCAAGCAGGCTGACATCGAGATGACCGCCACGGATCATCAGAAACGCATCGGCGTGATGGACGTAGCAACCGCCGGTCACCAGCGTCGTCAGGTTCTTGCCTGCATCCGTCAGCTCTTCGTCTTCCTCGCCGGGCTTCGGCGGACCGCCCATCCCGAGCACGCCGTTCTCGCTGTGAAAGATCACCTCGCGGGTTTTCGGCACAAAGCCCGAGGTCAGCGTCGGAATGCCGATGCCGAGATTGACGTAAGCGCCTTCCGGCAAATCCTGCGCAGCGCGCCATGCCATCTGGTGACGCGTCAAAGGGATGTAACGAGTGGTTGCATCGAGGGTCACGTTTCAGCTCCCAATCTTGCGCGGTTCGGCAACGACGATTCTATCGACGAAAATTCCGGGTGTCACAACGGCTTCCGGATCGAGCGAGCCGAGTTCAACCATGGTCTCGACCTCGACAACGGTCAATTCGGCAGCCATCGCGCAGACCGGATTAAAGTTACGGGCGGATTTGCGATAGGTGAGATTGCCCCAGCGGTCGGCCTTCGCCGCTTTCACCAGCGCGATGTCGCCCCTCAGCGGCTTCTCGAACACATGAAGCCGTCCATCGATTTCCCGCTGCTCCTTGCCTTCGGCGAGTTTGGTGCCCGCGGAGACCGGCGAGAAAAATCCGCCGAGACCGGCGGCGGCGCAACGCATCCGCTCGCTGATGGTGCCTTGCGGCACCAGCTCCAGTTCAAGGCTCTTGGCACGGTAGGCATTGAGGAACGCGCTGTAGTCGCCCGAGCGCGGATAGGAGCAAATGACCTTGCGCACACGTCCGGAGTTGATGAGGCGCGCCAATCCATGATCGCCATTGCCTGAATTGTTGGCGACGATCGTCAATTCCTTCGCTCCCTGATCGTGCAACGCTTCGAGGAGATTGTCGGCGACACCCACCGCGCCAAAACCCGGCACCAGCACGATTGCACCATCCTGCACACCGGCAACCGCAGCCGCCAGCGTCTCCACGCGCTTGTCGATCACCACGTTACTCCTTTGTTAGCGTTCTATTTTCTTGCCTTTGATCCATCGAGCCTAGGCAAAAAGGACGCGTCAATCAAACCTCGCGTCGGCATTGTGGGGATGCAGAAAGCAGCCCTCTCTCGCAACTGCGAAATGAGCCGCGCATGTGGCGCACCGCGCGATTCAAAAGTGCGTCACGCGTGCGCTTCACGTCCAGATGATCGCGCGATGACATCCGCGACGAAAATCGACGTTGCAAAGTTTTGCGGGCCGGTTGTTAATTAGAACAATTACAAAAAGCGTTTTCTGGAAATCACTGGGGAGGTGCTTGTGTCTACAATCAAATTGACGGTCAACGGCAAGGCGGTGTCTGCCGATGTCGAGGATCGGACCCTTCTGGTCCATCTGCTGCGCGATCATCTCGGCCTTACCGGCACACATGTCGGATGCGACACCAGCCAATGCGGCGCCTGCATCGTCCACATCGACGGCCGCGCGGTGAAATCCTGCACCACCATGGTCGGCCAGGCCAACGGCACCAACGTCACCACCATCGAAGGTATTTCGAAGGGCGACACCCTGCACCCGATGCAGGCGGCCTTCCGCGACAATCATGGTCTCCAGTGCGGCTATTGCACACCGGGCATGATCATGTCGGCTATCGACATCGTGCAGCGCCATCCTGGCGGCCTCGACGAAGCGACCGTTCGCCAAGAACTGGAAGGCAACATCTGCCGCTGCACCGGTTACCACAACATCGTCAAATCGGTGCTCGACGCCGCCGGGCGCATGAAGGTTTCGGCCGCCGCGGAATGATCCGCGACGACTCAATAATCAGATGTGCAACTGCCCGCGCTGCTCGCGCGATCAAGGCAGCCCTTATGGAAAGGTCGAGATTATGAGTGTTGAAGGTATCGGCGCACGGGCGCTGCGCAAGGAAGACAAACGTTTCATCACCGGCAAGGGCAAATACACCGACGACGTCCGCCTTCATGGCATGACCTATGCGTCATTCGTCCGCAGCCCGCACGCCCACGCAAAAATCAAAAGTATCGATGTCACCGCCGCCATGGCCATGCCGGGTGTGGTCGATGTGCTGACAGGCCAGCAACTCGTCGATGACAAGATCGGCAACCTGATCTGCGGCTGGATGATTCACTCCAAGGACGGCTCGCCGATGAAAATGGGCGCGTGGCCGGCGATGGCGCCAGAAATCGTGCGTTTTGTCGGAAACGCGGTAGCTGTTGTCGTCGCGGAAACCCGCAATCAGGCGCGCGATGCAGCGGAAGCCGTCGAGGTAACTTACGAAGAACTGCCGGCGGCCGCGGACATCCGTTCGGCCATCGCATCAGGTGCGCCGCAGCTTCATCCTGAAGCGCCCGGCAACATCATTTATGACTGGAGCATCGGCGACGAAACCGCGACCGGCGAGGCCTTCAAGAAGGCCGCCAATGTCGTCGCGATGGACATCACCAACAACCGGCTGGTGCCGAACGCGATGGAACCGCGCGCGGCGGTTGCGGAGTACGATTCCGCCGAAGAGCACTTCACTCTTTATACAACGTCGCAGAACCCGCACGTCGCGCGCCTCGTGCTGTCGGCCTTCTATAATGTCGCGCAGGAGCACAAGCTGCGGGTGATCGCACCGGACGTCGGCGGCGGCTTCGGCTCCAAGATATTCATCTACCCCGAAGAAATGGTGGCGCTGTGGGCCTCCAAGCGCACCGGCCGGCCGGTGAAATGGACATCCGACCGCACCGAAGCATTCCTGACCGACGCCCACGGCCGCGATCATCTCACCAAAGCGGAGATGGCGTTCGACAAGGACAACAAGATCATCGGCCTGCGGGTGAAAACCCACGCCAATCTCGGCGCCTACATGTCGCTGTTCTCGTCGTCGGTGCCGACCTATCTCTACGCCACGCTGCTGTCGGGCCAGTACAATATCCCAGCGATCTATGCCGAGGTCGTCAGCGTCTATACCAACACCACGCCGGTGGATGCCTATCGCGGCGCGGGCCGTCCTGAAGCCAGCTTCGTGATGGAGCGGATGATGGAAACCGCGGCGCGGCAGCTCAAGGTCGATCCGGCCGAGCTGCGCCGCAAGAACTTCATCACCAGCTTCCCGCATCAGACCCCGGTGATCATGGCCTACGACGCCGGCGACTTTAACGCGTCGCTCGACGCTGCGCTGAAAGCCATCGACTATGCCGGTTTCCCCGCGCGGAAGGAGCAGGCCAAAAAAGAAGGCAAGCTGCGCGGCATCGGGTTCTCCTGCTACATCGAAGCCTGCGGCATCGCGCCGTCGAAAGCCGTCGGCAGTCTCGGCGCAGGTGTCGGCCTGTGGGAATCCTGCGAGGTGCGGGTCAATCCCGTCGGCACCATCGAAATTCTCACCGGTTCGCACAGCCACGGCCAGGGCCATGAGACCACATTTGCCCAGGTGGTCGCCGATCGTCTCGGCATTCCCATCAGTCAGATTTCGATCGTTCACGGCGACACCGACAAGGTGCAGTTCGGTATGGGCACGTATGGCTCACGCTCCGGCGCTGTCGGGATGTCCGCCATCGTCAAGGCGATGGAGAAGGTCGAAGCCAAGGCGAAGAAGATCGTCGCGCATCAGCTTGAAGCCTCGGAAAACGACATCGTCATCGAGAACGGTGAATTCAAAGTCACCGGCACCGACAAGGCGATTGCGCTGCCGATGGTCGCTCTCGCCGCCTACACCGCGCACAACCTGCCGGACGGCATGGAGCCCGGCCTGAAGGAAACCGCGTTCTACGACCCGACCAACTTCACCTTCCCCGCCGGCGCTTATGTCTGTGAGGTCGATGTCGATCCAGGCACCGGCAAGACCGACATCGTCAACTTCGTCGCAGCCGATGATTTTGGACGCCTGATCAACCCGATGATCGTCGAGGGTCAGGTTCACGGCGGTCTTGCGCAAGGCATCGGACAGGCAATGCTCGAAGGCGCGGTCTACGACAAGAGCGGCCAACTCCTGACCGCGTCGTTCATGGATTACGCCATGCCCCGCGCCGACGATCTGCCGTCGTTCAAGGTGTCGCACACCATGACGCTGTGCCCGAGCAATCCGCTCGGCATCAAGGGATGCGGCGAAGCCGGCGCCATCGGCTCGACGCCGGCGGTGATCAACGCGATCACCGACGCCATCGGCAACAACAAGCTTGAAATGCCGGCCTCCCCCGACCGGGTGTGGCACGCCATCCATCAGCAGCAAGCAGCAGAATAGGGACGGGGAGAACGATCATGTACGAGACAACCTATCACCGTCCTTCCAGCGTCGATGACGCCGTCGCGCTCTTCAAGAAGGGCTCCGACTCGAAGTACCTCGCCGGCGGCCACACGCTGTTGCCGGTGATGAAGCAGCGCCTCGCCCAGCCGTCCGATGTGATCGACCTCGCACGGATTCCCGCGCTGGTCGGCGTGTCCGCGACGGCGGATGCACTGATCATCAAGGCGGCGACGACCTACTACGACATCCTCACCAGCGCGGATGCGAAGAAGGCAATCCCCGCCATCGTGCATCTCACCTCGGTGCTCGGCGATCCCGCAGTTCGTTATAGAGGAACCATCGGCGGCTCGATCGCCAACAACGATCCGGCGGCGGATTTTCCCGCTGCCGTGGTCGCCCTCGACGCCACGATGAAAACCAACAAGCGCAGCATCAAGGCCGATGAGTTCTTCAAGGGCCTGTTCACCACCGCGCTGGAAGACGGCGAGATCATCACCGAAGTCTCGTTTCCGATTCCGGCGAAGGCGGCTTACGCGAAGATGCGCCACCCGGCGTCGCGCTTCGCGCTCACCGGCGTGTTCGTCGCCAGGACGAAATCGGGTGATGTGCGCGTCGCCGCGACCGGCGCATCGCAGAACGGCGTGATGCGCGTGCCAGCCATCGAGGCGGCGTTGAAGGCGAACTGGTCCCCCAGTGCCATCGACAGCGTGACAATTTCAGCTGACGGGCTGATGGCGGACATCCACGGCTCGGCCATCTATCGCGCCAACCTCATCAAGGTGATGGCGCAACGCGCCGTCGCTGCGGCGGGCTAACCGTCAGTCCTGAAAAAATGAAAAGGCCGCCCTTTTGGGGGCGGCCTTTTGTTTTTTGCGAGCGACGAGATTTACTCGACAATCTGAACGACGCGGCGAGTCCGTGGATCGACCAGAACCGTGCGGTCATTCACCACGGTGTAGCGATAGTCGCGAACGCCATACTCTGCGGGAACGTCGTAATAGGTCACGCCTTCTTCCGGAAGAACGACGCCGACCGCGAGGTCGTTCTGATACCGGTAAGACGGGCGACGCTGCTCGACCACATAGCTACGAAAGCGCGGACCCTGATCGACGCCAAGAACGCCCGCAACGCCGCCAACAACGCCACCGACCGTACCGCCCACAATCGCCCCGACGGGACCACCCGCACGCTCGCCTTCACGCGCGCCACGCTCGATTCCACCCGGAACGCCCTGCGCCGAGGCGACCGCCGGAATGAGCGCGCCGGTCGAAATCATCGCCAAAACCATCAAAGTCCGCTTCATATTCAAAACTCCCGATTGAAGATTGTCGGGAAGCACAAGTGGCCGGGGCCCCAATAGTTCCTGCTGTGGCGGCGAGAACGCGGAATGGCCTTATTCTGATGGCAATAGGACCACTTATTGATGGCTCTTTGGCTGGAACTGGCCTAAAGCATCCCCAATTCATCGATTTCTTTGAAACTGCCGGATGCGCGCCTCACGCGTGCATCGAGCCGTTTCTCATTCATGGCGACAGCGCCAACCAAGGTCTCAACGTGAAATCCCTGTCCGCAAGTCCCCCGCTCGCCCGCGCCTTGGCCGAGCGCAATTACAACGATGCGACACCCGTCCAGACTGCGGTGCTCGCCCCCGATGCCATCGGCCGCGATCTGCTGGTATCGGCGCAGACCGGCTCAGGCAAGACCGTTGCTTACGGGCTGGCATTCGCAAGCGACCTGCTCGGCGACGCCGAGCGCCTGCCCAGAGCAGGCGCACCGCTGGCGCTGATCGTCGCGCCGACGCGCGAACTGGCCCTGCAGGTTCATCGCGAACTGGAATGGCTTTATGCATATGCGGGTGCCCGCGTCGTCTCCTGCGTCGGTGGCATGGACCCCCAGCGCGAAAAACGCGAGCTTGAAGCTGGCGCCCATATCGTAGTCGGCACACCCGGTCGGCTGTGCGATCATATCCGCCGCAAGCGTCTCGACGTCTCCGAACTGAAAGCAGTCGTGCAAGACGAGGCCGACGAGATGCTCGATCTCGGCTTTCGCGAGGATATGGAATTCATCCTCAAGACCACGCCGGACACACGGCGCACGCTGCTGTTCTCGGCGACCCTGCCGCGCACGATTATCTCCATCACCAAGCAGTATCAGAACAACCCCTTTCGCATCGAAGTGGCCGGCGGTGACGGCGGCCATGCCGACATTGAGTATCGGGCGATCCGCATTGCACCCGGCGATGTCGAACATGCCGTGGTCAACGTGCTGCGGTTTTTCGAATCCCCCAGCGCCATCGTGTTCTGCAACACGCGCAACGCGGTGAACCATTTGCAGGCCGCCCTGCTTGAGCGCGGCTTCTCCGTGGTCGCGCTGTCGGGTGAATTGACCCAGAACGAACGAACCAAGGCATTGCAATCGCTGCGCGACGGACGCGCGCGGGTCTGCGTCGCCACCGACGTTGCGGCGCGCGGCCTCGACCTGCCGAATCTCGGTCTGGTGATTCACGCCGATCTGCCCAACGATCCCGAGGTGCTTCAGCATCGTTCCGGCCGCACCGGCCGCGCCGGCAAGAAGGGCATCAGCGTGATGCTTGTGATTCCCGCGCGCAAGCGCCGTGCCGAACTGTTACTCAACATGGCAGGAATCGATGTGGTCTGGGGCACCGCGCCGACCGTCGAGGAGATCCGCACACTCGATCAGCAGCGCATGCTGCAGGACACGCTGTTCGGTGAAGAAACCACTGAAGACGATCTGGTGCTGGCCCGCGCGATGCTCGCCGAACGCTCCGCGGAGGACATCGCAGCGGCACTCGCGCGGCTTTATCGCTCGCGCCTGCCCTCGCCCGAAGACATTCTCGATCCCGGTCAGGGTGGTCGCTCACGCGACGATCGGGGATCGCGCGAGGATCGCGGTGCGAGACGTGACAGCCGCGAGCCTCGCGGTGATGATCGCGCACCACGCGCGAAATCGAAATCACGCGGCGAAATGCCCGAAGGCAGCGTCTGGTTTCGCGCCGCAATCGGCCGCAACAAGAATGCCGAGGCCCGCTGGCTGCTGCCGATGATCTGCCGTCGCGGCGGAATCGGAAAACAGGATATCGGCGCCATTCGCATCTTCGACGCCAGCACTGAGTTCGAGATTTCCGCGAACGCGGTCGAAGAATTTACCGCCAAGGTCAAGCGCCCCGACAAGGAAGACAATATCCGCATCGAGGCGCTGCCGAACGGACCGCAGGGCGACACCCCATCGTTCGACAAGCGCCCGCGAAAGCCTGCGCACAAGGACAAGGATTTCAGCGCCAAACCGCGCCGTGATGACAAGCCGCGTTACGACGACAAGCCGCGATTTGAGGACAAGCCGCGCTACGACAAGCCGAAGCACAGCGGAAAACCTCCGCGGGACGACGCCCGCAGCCTCGAGGGCGCGCCGGCGCGCGGGAAAGGTCCCAAGCCCGGCAAGAGCCAGGACCGCCAGAGCTGGCCGGATGCCGACAAGACGCCCTTTGCCAAGAAGCCGAAGAAAAAGAAGCATCGCAAAGGCGCGTAAGCTTCAGCTAGGTCGGCTTGCGATAGTCCGGCGCACTGCGTCCCTGGGTGATCAGCCGTGAGCTGCGCTGATCACGCAGGTAATTCCAGAGCCAGCTGATCGCGACGCTGAGCCGGTTGCGCACGCCGATCAGAAAATAGATGTGCGCGATCCCCCATATCCACCACGCCAGTGCGCCGCGCAGCTTGATACGGCCGAAATCGATCACCGCCAACCGCTTGCCGATCTGGGCGAGACTTCCGGCGTGCTTGTAGTGAAACGGCGCGGGCGATACGTCGCCGCGCAGGCGAGCCTTGATAAGGTTCGCCACGTAGCGCCCCTGCTGTTTCGCGGCGGGCGCGATACCGGGTACGGGCTGACCATCAGGTGCTGCGATCGTCACCGTATCCCCAATGGCAAACACTTGCGGATGACCGGGCACCGTCAGGTCGGGCTCAACGATCACCCGCCCGGCACGATCGAGCGGCACTCCGAGCCATTCCGCTGCCGGTGACGCACGCACGCCGGCGGCCCAGAGGATCGTGTTCGATTTCAGAACCTCGCCGCCATAGACCACGCCATCGGCGCTGCATTCGGACACCGCTCGCCCAAGAACGACCTCGACCCCGATGCGCTCGAGCGAACGCTGTGCGTAGGCGGACAGATCCTCGGCAAAGCCCGCGAGCACGCGCGGCCCGGCCTCTATCAAGACAACCCGCGCGGTGCGCGTGTCGATGTTGCGGAAATCCGGCGGCAGCGTCACCCGTGCCAGTTCTGCGATAGTGCCGGCGAGTTCGACGCCGGTCGGGCCCGCACCGACAATCACGAATGTCAAAAGCGCCGCGCGCCGCTGCGGATCGCTCTCACGCTCCGCGCGCTCAAACGCCAGCAGAAGACGCCGCCGGATCGTCGTCGCATCTTCGAGCGTCTTGAGCCCCGGCGCGAACGGCTCCCATTCATCGTGACCGAAATAGGCGTGTCGCACGCCGGTCGCCAGCACCAGCGTGTCGTAGTCCAGCGCGTCGCCGTCCTCGAGCAAAACGCGCCGCGCGGCGACATCCACGCCCGTGACCGATGCGAGCAGCGTGGTCACCTCACGCCGTCCGCTCAGCAGTTGCCGGATCGGCCACGCGATCTCCGAGGTTGCGAGCGAAGCCGTCGCCACCTGATAAAGCAGAGGCTGAAACAGATGGTGGTTGCGCCGATCGATCAGCGTGATGCTGACTGGCGCACCCGCAAGCCGATGCACTGTTTCCAGTCCGCCAAATCCGGCACCGACCACAACGACACGATGGCGGCCTGCCGCCGTCACGTTGTCTTTTCCGCCCGGAACATCAACCGGCCGTTCCATGATGTCTCTCCACAGAGAAAGGCATCCATGAGTTGGCGGCAAATTCCTGCGCAAGGCAAGTCGTCGATAGCCGGAATGCATCGTCCATCGGGCTCATCCAAGAAGCCCGGCCAAATAAAGCAACACTCCGGCCCCCGCGCAGGCGGCCAGCGTCTGCAACATTCCAGCATTGAAGCGAAAAATTGCTGCAGCGGCCGCGAGCGACAGCGCGAGCGCCCACGGATCTACACTCCTGAGCGCGGGTGCATCGAACCAGAATCCGAAACCGCGCACCGGAAATGTTTCGCGAAAAACGGTGTGGATCGCGAACCAGATCGCCAGGTTCAGGATCACGCCCACCACCGCGGCGGTGATCGCGGAAAGCGCTCCTGCGAGCGCCTTGTTACCGCGCATCATTTCGATGAACGGCGCGCCGAGAAATATCCAGAGAAAGCAAGGCGTGAAGGTCACCCAGGTCGCCAGCAGCCCGCCGAGGGTCCCCGCCATCATGGGCGACAGCGTGCCGGGATCGCGAAAGGCGGCCATGAAACCCACGAACTGCAACACCATGATCAGCGGACCGGGCGTGGTCTCGGCCATGCCCAATCCGTCGAGCATCTCGCCCGGACGCAGCCAGTGGTAATTCTCCACGGCCTGCTGCGCGACATACGCCAGCACCGCATAGGCGCCGCCGAACGTCACCATGGCCATCTTGCTGAAGAACACCGCAATCTGCGTGAAAACGTTGTGCTCTCCGAGCAGCAGAAGGAGCAACGCCACCGGTATCAGCCACAGCGGCAACCATACGAGAGCAACCCGCAGGGAACGCGCAAGGGTCGGGCGTGCATGATCGGGCAGTTCGTCGCCCAGCAAGGCATCGACCATAGCCGTCGAATTTTTACTGTCATGCCCGCCGCCTGCAGCGAACACTGCAAGCTCGGCTCGGCCACCGAAATAACCAATCAATCCCGCGGACAAGATGATAACGGGAAACGGAATGTCGAAAAAGAAGATCGCGACGAATGCCGCGGCAGCAAATCCCTGCATGACCGGGTTCTTCAGCGCCCGCTTGCCGACACGAACGACGGCCTGAATCACGATAGCCAGCACCGCCGCCTTCAGACCGAAAAATAAAGCAGCGACAAATCCGACATTGCCGAATGCAGCGTAGACGTAACTCAGCGCCATGATGGCGACGACGCCGGGAAGTATAAACAAACCGCCCGCCATGATACCGCCGCGCGTCCGATGCATCAGCCAGCCGATATAGGTGGCCAACTGTTGCGCCTCGGGGCCCGGCAACAACATGCAATAATTGAGGGCGTGCAAGAACCGGCTTTCGGAAACCCAGCGCTTTTCCTCGACGAGAATCCGGTGCATCACCGAGATCTGCCCGGCGGGACCGCCAAAACTGAGCATCGCCACCCGTAGCCAGACCAAAAACGCTTCCGACATACTCGGAAAATCCGGGCTGCTCCGCTCGTGCGGCGCCGCGGGCGTCGTGATCACGTCGGTCATGCTTTCGCTTTTATTTTCGCTTTGTGCGACGGCCAATTGTGGGTTTCATCGGTGGCATCCCGGCACCAACGATAGAATGCATCATACAAAGCCAGACCCGCCTCGAGTTGTTGGAGGTCATCGGAGTACATTCGCGACAGTCCCAGCGATGCAGCAAGCAGACCCGGCGCCTCCGGCGAGAGATCGAGGCGTGCTGTATCCGCCGCCCGCACGATGGTCGCAAGACGCTTGAGCGGCTCGATTCCCAGCCCAAACTCCTCGATCATAGTGTCGAACGTACAGAGCTCTCCGCGATGGCTCCAGTGGACGTTTTCAACATCGAAGGCAGCGGCACCAAAACGCTCTCCAACAGCTTCGACCTCGGAAGCAGTCACGAAAAGAAACACCGCGGAGGGGTCGACGAACCGGCGGATTAGCCACGGGCAGGCGATGCGATCGATCTTCGGTCGGGCGCGTGTGACCCATACGGTTCGCCCTTGTGGATCGCGGGCGGGAAGCTTGGACACAGGAACAAGCGGGCGCCCCTCCTTCGCCCACGCTTCAATGCCGCCTTCAAGAATGTTGGCGGAGGCGCCGGTATGACGCAGCCACGCCGCGACACCCTCGCTGAGTTTGTGTCCCTTCCGGCAAATCGCAACGACTGTCTTTTCTGAAAGGCCCGGCGCCCACTCGGAGACTTGTTTGTGATCGCGGCGAATAGCACCGGGGATCAGTCGCGGGTCAGCCTTGAAGTCCTCATCGATTCTGACATCGACTAGAACCGGGCACGCGGGCGTACCGATCAGACGGGCAAGCTTTTCGGGGGAAATTGCGTTGATAGCCGGCATGATGCGTCCTTGTTGAAAAACTGGACGCGATTCTTGGGCATGTCGCCTTGTGGGGAGATCGCTTCCCCATAACTTGAAGTAAAATCAAGGAGTGCAATTTTGTCAATTGCGGATTGGCTGGGCTGACCGCCCGGCGATACGCCTTGACCAAAGTTTGCTGGCGGAGAGGGAGGGATTCGAACCCCCGATAGGCTTGCACCTATGCCGCATTTCGAGTGCGGTGCATTCGACCACTCTGCCACCTCTCCAGGTACCAAAACGGCGGTTTCCCGCCGGGTCGCGGGGCGAGTTCTATGCGAGGATGCCGGTCCAGACAAGGCACCGGCAGCCTTTTCGTGCCATTTTGAGGGAATGGATCGGGCCTAGAGGGAATGGATCGGACCCGCCGGAAACGCCACGGCCACGAAAGCCTTCTGGGCGCTGCACCTGACCTCGAAGCCGATGCACGCACCCCGCCGCAGGTTTCTCGCCTTATCCTTTCTTCTTCTCTTTCGGATTGCGCATGGTGAAGCGCGCGTTGCCGAGTCCGGTGCCGATGGTGAGGATACCCCAGCGCTTGTAATCCTGCATGAAGGGAATCTCGCTTAAGCCCTGCACCACGCCGTCATTGTGCATCAGCACCGCGGTGTCGTGATCGCCGATGCTCGGGATCAGTTCGATCAGGCTGGCAGGCAGGTTGAATTTGCTAATCTCGTGGACATTTAATTAGGTATAATAACACCGAATTCATTGGTTTTTCTGCTCCCAGACCCGCGCCGTTCTATGAAGGTCGAAGTTCCTCCAGCTAACTCCGCGCTCCACGGCCTTGGAAAACCGCGAGAACCTCCCCGTAATGCTTCCGGACGCTCCCTCCGTAGAAGTGGGGTAAGGGATAAAGACCGTCAAAATGACGGAGGCGATTGATCCAGGCCTCTTACCGCTATCTCTGACCAGATCGCGGCTCCCTCGGGAATAGCTCCGAGAAATTCCACCGCTCGCAATCTCGGGAAAACTTCTTTCAGCTTTTCCATCGCCGCCAATACCTGACGAGTCGGTACTGTCGCGTTCGGTTCAAAAATGCGGCGTTTGCCATTCTCGACATGCTCGACCTTCACGATCGCTGGACTATCTTTGAACCCTCCCACCTCGTTCAGAAGTTCAGCAAATCGGTGGTTAGATAAATGGCGGTGGAATTCAAAGCCCGCGTTGCCATTCTTGAACGCATCGCAAAGATCGCGACGGAAGCGCTGCAATCCGTCTCTATCACTCGCTCGTAAGTAGCCCTTCTTTTTCTCTGTAAGGCTGCGCGTGCGATCAATCGCTTCCGCAAACTGCAAAAAGTCGGCTTTGGTCTTGATGCAAAAGTCCTGGCCTCGACGATAGTTATCCCAAATATCGCGGGTCAGCCTAAACTCCTCCTCGGTCTCATAGGGCTCGGTGCTGAACGCAACATGAGAAATCTGACGCCCCTTCGGTAGCGTTGCATTGATCATGCCGACCGCCTTCGGCCTTCGTTTGAAATCGTACTCCATAGGATGTTTTCTCCTGACCTTCTTGGATACAAGGTCCGCGTCGTAGAGAATCATCTCACGCATCGACGTAAGTACATCCATTTCAACGGACGTAGCGCCTGTGCGCTTCAGAAATGTATCGACGATCCAATCGTTCTGTTCATGGTTCTCCGTTGCCCATCCTGGAGGGCGAATGCCAGCTTTCGCCAAAACTATATTGCTCGGCGCCTCGCAAAGCCCTGGCTGAACCGTGGCCTGTCCTCGTGTCCGCCAACCCAGGAGCTGTCGTGCTTGATGCTTGACCTTTAATAGCGGATCACCACTCAATGCAGAGACGGTCTCTTGGAAATTGCGCGACAACGCGCCTGAAACAGCCTGCTGCATTTCGCTCGCATCGGCGTTCGTGATGAACCCGTCCGTCGTGACACTGAAGATCTGCTTATTCTCTGGAATAGCGTTCATCATCTCGCCACACACGGCCCGAACGTAGGACGTGATGAACGAAGCAAAGGCAGGATTTGTGATAGCGCTCTCTGGAAGTCTTTTGTTTCTCTTACTGCGAAGACTGAATACGCGCTTCTCTTGAAGACCCTGCGCTGTCTTGCCGTAACAGGAGTTCACTAGTTCCTTCCAGAACTGTTTCTCGATCTCGGTTTGCCCGGCTCTGCGTTGCTCAATCGCGAACTTGATAAAATCGAAGAAAACGGGCTGTCTTTTGTCAACCGGAATAATGACGCCCCGGCGAAGACGCAGATCGCAACCTAAAGCTCGTGCCAGCACGATCTCTGGAGCCGAGCAGTAGGCCCGGCCACGTCGCGGATAGATAAGACCGTTGCGAGTCCTGTTTGGCAACACCGGATAGCGAACGCACTCTGGATGACTAAACTCGACATTTGCGAAAGCAAGCGTATCGGCATCCAGGTTTTCAAATTCTTCTTCGGTCATCTCCCGAGTTTCATGCCAAAGCGGCAAGTGAAGCCGCGCCATCGCTGTCGGATAGGCGCTCGTTAAATCGTAATCGGTCCAGTCATCGACCAACGACGGTCCAAACCACATCTGCTCATTGCGTCCACCATGATAGGTTTCGGCAATGAACTGCGCATACCAATGGAACTCTTCGACGTAGGGAGTCTTTTTAGACCGGACGATATAGCCCTTCTTGTCACTGAAGGACTCCTCCTGATGACGGATGCGACCGACCATCAGCTGTGGGTCAAGCCCGCGCTCCCGCCAATCGTTTGTTTGAATCCTCACCCCAATCGATGAGAGAACTGCGGGGATGAAATCGCTGCCGGTTACCTCGCGATACTGGGCTGCTATCTTCTCAAAATATAACGCGCTGACTTCAGCGTCACGCAGCGCGTATTCCTTGAACTTAGGCCAGTTGTTGTCTCTAAGGGCCTTCATGCTCTTCTTCAGAAGCAACTCATCAGCAGCGTTGTCCGCCAGCTTAAGTTTCTCGAGACCCAGAAGTTCGCCAAGCTGCGCCAAGCTTTGCCGCCCGGTTGGCGCAAGAAGCTTGGTATCAGCAATGTATATCTTCAACTCGACGAAGTTTTCCTCGTCGCCAGGCTTGAACATAATCCGCAGCCGAACCGGCACCGCTCCGGTAACTAGCGAGTTCCGAACATTGCTCAGCTTCGTCCACCACTGATCCTTCTCGCTGAAGGCAGGAATGTCGGCGCGCGAGAAATGGAAGGGCATTACGATTGTGCCCGGAATCTTCACGCCTCGCTGAACAAGTGAGGCAAGGCTAAAGACGACGAATTCTGCCAGCGTAAGCTTCTGCTTGGTATCTGGGATCGCTATCACACTGCAGTTGGTGCCCTTGCGATCATCGAGATAGGCTTGGTACGACAGAATCTCATTCTTCGCCCTACCCTCCTTGATGTCGTCCTGTGTGAACGGTAACGATTGATACTCGGTGTCTACCCCCATCAGGAGATAGGCCTTTCGTTTGGCCTGCACGAAGTCAGTCCTTCGAAGCCTAAATCGCTTCTTGCCCTTTCCCGGTTCCACACGAATATCGACCACCGGCTGCGCTGTCAGAAACGTCTCGTCAGTTGTCTTCTTTCCAGACTCGACGTCGCCCAACCCGAACATTTCGAGTTGAACGTCTTCCTCTGACAGCCAGTTGCTCTTAATCGGTTTCATTTGTGTCGCCTCAATGAACCAGCAACTCAACAGTCCTCAGTCGTTCTCGCGCTGCGTCAGCTTCTGCCGCCGAAAAGATGTAGCCTCTGTCGTGGAAGTTGATGATGGTCTGCTCGACCGAAAGTCGCAGTAACCCTGCGTGCTTGAGAACTTTCAGACCTTCCTGAAAGTCTTGAGCGTTTCTTGGATCGATGTAGCGCCGCGCAAGTGCAACAGCACCCTTCTTCTCCAATCCGTCCAACAAGTAGTAAAAAGAATGCCCGGTCGCTGCTGTTGCCATAGCGATCCGATCGCGCACGACGCGCTCAAATAGTTGTTCTTTGGTCATGATGTGATCCTTATGCGGGCGGCAAAAAGCCGCCCGCTCTTTGGTCAACAGTTTTGGATCGGGTTACCGCTGCCAGTTTGTGTCGCCGACCATCGAGTCCCAGCCGTCCGTCTCTGCGGTCGCGAAGAGATGGACGTGCCTGCCGTGGACGCCGTCCAGGATCTGCCCGGCCAACTTCGCAGCGTCCACACCGGTCTGCCAATGGTTGAACGCTGCAAGTTCAATGTTGCCGCGCACGTACACAGCCATGATCCGGCTTTTGGTCATGTCGTTGCCATCGGGGTCGGAGAGCAGACCGATCCGAGCGCAACGACTGAAGCCAAGCGAGCTAATAATCGTCGACATCGACAGCAGGGTGGCCGCCATCGCATCAATCAAGAGCACCGCGTTGGCATCGATTTCGCCACTAATCCTGACACACGGAGAAGTGGCACCGTCAGCGAGCTCTTTACCGAACCGAACCAATTGCTCATCCGTGGCGGTGATCAGCAAAGCTGTCACTGTCCGGTTTGCCGGTTCAGCCGCTTCGGGAGCCGTATGGATATCGCTCGCATCAGGCTGGATAGAAGGCGCTTCGTTAGGATCGATCGTCGCGACCACATCGTCGGCTTCCTCGGGTTCTTCGCTAAGCCCGAGATTACTCCGAAGCTTCTTACGCCGATCTGTAAGCCACGACCTGGAGATTTCGCCATCGCATTCCGACAGAATCTCGACGACGCGGTCGAGACCCTGCTGTCCCTTTTCGACTTCTTCAACGAGAAGCACGAACTCGTAGTGACAAGAATAGCCCGGCTGAAGC
>JAUSAX010000063.1 GCA_030652315.1 Afipia sp.
TCAGTTCGGGAAAAGTATTTTCAGTTTTTCTCGCGTGTCAGACAAAATTGTGATGATGGCGGTCGAGATATTGATTGCAAGATTGCTGACATACCATGCGGCGCGACAGAAAGATTCGGGGCGGCGGTGCGACATGGAAGCCGGCATGGCCAAGTTGCTGGCCGCTCGCGTCGCTTGGTCGGCAGCCGATAACGCCCTCCAAATACATGGCGGAAATGG
Organism: Afipia sp.; assembly: GCA_030652315.1. Lineage (GTDB taxonomy): Bacteria > Pseudomonadota > Alphaproteobacteria > Rhizobiales > Xanthobacteraceae > Afipia. The sequence continues at coordinate 220 of JAUSAX010000063.1, forward strand.
CTTCTCAGTGGAGTTTCCGATTTCCCGTGTTCTCTGCGACGCCCGCATTCTGAACATTTTTGAAGGGGCTGCCGAAATTCAAGCGCAGGTGATATCAAAGCGACTACTGGAATCTACCAACTAGGTTCCCGCGAGAGTTTCTGCGAAGGCATTACTCGCCAAATCGAGGCTTTCTGTGTTCAAAGAACGCCGCGACGCCCTCACGAAAATCCGGCGTCGCGGCCAACGACATGAAGCCGGCGGCCTCTGCGTCCAGCTGATCTTCAACCGAGGCATTCGTTGCACGCCAAATCAACCGCTTGAGTGACGTTTGCGCTTGTGCCGGACCGGCAGAAATCCGGCTTGCCAGAGTTTGGGCTTCTTCTTCCAGAGCCTCTCGGGCAACAACGCGATTAATGACTCCAAGGCTGGCGGCCTGCTGCGCAGATATGGAATCGCCGAGCATCAGCCATTCCAGTGCCCGGCGCTCGCCCATAAGTTTGGCAACGGACCAGGTGGTGCCGCCATCCGGATTGGTTCCTATCTTGAGGTAGGCTGGCGTGAACACGGCATCAGTTGATGCAATCACGAAATCGCACGCAAGAGCCAACGCCAATCCGCCGCCGGCTACAGCACCATGAACAGCGGCTATTACTGGAGGGCGCAAATCTCTTATGCCCCGAATAATCCGGTGAAAGGGCACGATTAGTCGCTCTACCGCGTCCGGCGCGCGGTCACCCGCTTCATGGAAATCCTTCAGATCTCCGCCCGCCATGAAGGCTCGTCCCGCCCCTTTAAGAAGAACGACCTTGACGGATGGATCCTGGTCGATCTTGGACAAGGCATCCACTAACCTTTCTGCAAGGTCGCAGTTAATTGCATTGAGTTGAGCCGGTCTGTTGAGAATGATCTCGGCCAGGCCGCGCGAGATTGTCAGACTGAGAATTTCTTCATTCATGATATCTCTCCAATGGGCGACCGCTGATCAACCACTATCTAGTCGAATAATCGCCTATTTGCGATGTGGCAAGCAAAATGAAGCAAATTCATTTATGGATGTTCGAGAGATCTACCTAGTCTCCACAATGCGTCTCCGGAAAACGGGAATTTTTTTCGGAGTTGGCTGGAGATTCTGGAGAGATTTCGCCCAGAATTTTCTTTGGCTGAGGGATTGGAGACCGGAAGCGTCTTCAAACCCCGCCATTGGCGGGGCAATTATGGACGCGGCGCTGATACATTTGGTGTCACGATGGCAAGAGCTGTAATACACCCCTAGCGGATGAACTCCACCATCGTACAAGCCGCCGATCCGAGCACCTGCAATTCAGAAGGACTCTGCCGACCTCTTCGATCAATCGCGGCCGAGCCGCCGCGGTCCGCATGTCTCATAGAGCCGTGACAACCTGCTCCTTCGGCTTCAGGATTGCGAAGTTGCCATTGGCATGCGCGATCAGCTTGTCGCCGAGATAAAGCCGGGAATCGAGATTGGCGATCGTCCGCCCGCGGTTGAGCAGAATCGTCTCACAACGGATGATCCCTGCAGGAGCCGAGCGGAAATAGGTGATCTTGATCTCGATGGTGGCGCATGACTCACCCTTGTCGAGTGTTGGGTAGAGCGCAATCCCCATACCGGTGTCCGCCAGCGCGTAAAGCACGGCGCCATGGGCAACCTGATGCGGATTGTGATGAACCCCTGGAGCAACCTCAAGCGAACAAGTGCTGCGTCCAGGGCCTTGCTCGTCGATGCGGAGCCCTATCGTCTCGCCAAAAGGATGGATCGCGGGCAATTGCATCACCGTATGTTCCTCTACGTTGCGCGGGCACAAATAGACCGTCTTGGCGAATCGCCGCGCGCGCGAATTGATAATGCCAGTTCGCTGAACGAGACGAGAGACTGGCGCATCTTCACTTCGTTGATCAGGTTTACGAAAGTCATCGAAGCCTGCTAAAGCAGGCCAACAGCCCTCGACGATCAAATAGTAGTCGCTTCAAGAATTCGTCCGACGTTTCGCTGCCAACTTCTCTTTTGCTTTCTTTCCCGCGTTGCGTGGCACCTCGGCAAGCCCGAGCAGGCGGGACGTCAACACCAGCATCTGATCGACCGCCTCTTCCGGGGTTCTCTTTCCTTCGGGATTGTACCAATACGCGGCTCGATCCCACTGATTCATGACGGACAGCGTCACAAACATAGGATCGACGAACTCATCCGAACCGACCATCTCATTCACAAGATCATGAATCCTATAGCGATAATCGTCGAGCCGCTTGTCAAAATGCTTTCGCTCCTTTTCAGGAAGAAACATTCTGCCGAACTGCGGATCAATCAGACGATCGTTTGCTCGGGCGATAACCCTATGTCGTATCTTGTAATCCACATGACGTCGGGCGATTTCGATCAGACGTTCGCTGCGGGGCGTTGAATCGATTTCTCGCAGGACATACGAGAAGAAATCGTTCATCCCAAATTCAATTGCCTCAACGAGCAACGCCTCCTTTGAGGAATAGTAATTATAGAGAGTAGGCGCCTTCAGGCCGACTGCACTGGCGATCGTGCGCATGCTGCAGGTTTCGTAACCTCGCTCCGCAAACAACGCGATGGCCGTCAGGAGTATATGCCCCCGCATCCGGCCGACGGACGCCTCCTGCCGCTCGACGATCTTTCCTTCATCGATTGCTTGGCCCAGATAGCTGACACCGGCCCCGTCCTGAGGGACTCGAGCTCCCGTTCGAGTACGCTTCATCCCTGCCCGGCTCATGGACTGCCCGCTCCACGGTTTCGTGCTCATCTACGGATCAGGTAGCTGACCCACCACCGCCTGACAACCGCGCCCACCCGACAAATTGGACTCAGATGAGGTTGGAGAGCGGTCCGGAAACAGGCTAGCTGCCGGACCACGCCCGAGACGCCAGCTATTGAGACCGGGCCGACTCCGCTTCCTGGAGCCCCCGCCACATCACCTTGCCGGACGCATTTTTCGGCAAGGCATCAACGAATTGGACGATGCGAGGGGCCTTGTAGGCGCTGATCTGTGCCCGGCACCAATCGATGATGTCCTGTTCCGTGAGCCCGGTATGCGACGGCTTACGAACCACCACCGCCTTGACCGTCTCACCGCGATAAGCATCATTTGCGCTGATAACGCATACTTCCTGGATTCCGGGATGCCGGAACATCACCGCCTCGAGCTCCGCCGGCCATACCTTGTAGCCGGACGCGTTGATCATCCGCTTGAGCCGGTCCGTGATGAAGAAGTAGCCGGCTTCGTCCTGATACCCAAGATCGCCGGTACGCAGGAAGCGCTTGTCCTCGATCGTGATGAACGCCTGCTCCGTGGCATCGGCGCGACGCCAATAGCCGCGAAAGACTTGCGGGCCGTGAACGACAATCTCGCCCTGCTCGCCCACCGCCATCTCGGCGTTCGTGTCGATATCGATCACCCGCGCATCGACGCTGATGAAAGAGATGCCCAAGCACTGAAGTTTCGGCGCGTCACATGGATTGAACAACGTGACAGCAGCGGATTCGGTGAGACCGTAGCCTTCGACAAACCGCAGCCCGAATTGATCAAACAGCCGCTCGGCGATGGCTTGAGGCATGGCTGAGCCGCCGCCCCCAATAAAGACAAGACCAGAAAAGTCATATTGCTCGAGCTGCGGGCTTGCCAGCAGATCGATGATCATCGTCGGAATGCAAGTCCAGTGGCTCACCCCATGTTGCGAGATGAGCTGTCCCGCCACATCGCGGTCCCATCGCGGCATAATCACCAAAGTCCCACCGGAAAAAATCGAAGCGTGCATCACGCATACGAGACCGGTGATATGAAACAGAGGTAGAACCGCCAGGCTCACCATTTCGGGCGTGCCATCAAGCCAGAATGACGTGGCCATCGCATTATGCATGACGCTTGCGTGCGTCAGCATGCACCCTTTGGGAAGTCCCGTTGTGCCACTGGTATAGGGGAGAAGCGCTAGATCATCCTGGCCCGCGACCAAATCCGGCAATGCATCCTGCGCCTGAAGAGCATCCTGCCAATGATGAACGGCACCCCGCTTCAGGCTGGGTAATGGATGACGCGCCGTCAGCCACTCCCGCCACTGCGCAGGTATCGCAGAAGATGAACCATTCGATGAACCGATGATATCGACGAATTGCGTAACAATCAAATGATGGAGATGATCCGCCGTCTCCATCCCGTCGCTGGCGGCAGCGACCTCTCCTGCAAGGTCCCCGGTTGTAATAGCCACCGTAGCTTGCGCATCACTGATGTAGTGGCGCAACTCCGCCGCGCGGTTCATCGGGTTCACTGGCACAACGACCGCGTTGGCGCGGGCGATCGCATAATGGGCGATAACAAGTTGGGGGCAGTTCTGCATGACAACCAACACGCGATCACCAGGCTGAACCCCAAGTGCTGCAAGCCGCGCGGCAAGTCGCGCGGCCGCATTCTCCAATTCCGCGTAAGTGATACAGCTATCAAAAAATGCCAACGCCGTCTTGTTCGGGTAGCGTTTTGCACTGACGGACAGGCTATCCCACAGCGAGACAGCCGGCGGCTCAATTGCCGCAGGCAGCCGAGCAGGCCAGACCTTCCATGATCGTTTCTCTTGTCGCGTCATCTTCTATTCAACTTCAGGCAAAGGGAAGAACGTCAACTGCGACTCTTCCAGTACTGACTGGGAGGATCGACCGCTCCTCGCGCGGCTCAGGAATTCACACCCCTTCGGCGCGCGAGGCTGCAAGCACATCCTTTCCAAACCCGGCGGTGGTCTAGTTCTTAACCAACGGGCAACGTGACTCTGAAAGCGGCTGGTATGCCTTGGCGCCGGGGATCGTGTCGCGAACGGTCATATAGTCCCAGGGTGCCTTTGAGTCTGACGGCTTCTTCACCTCCAGGAGATAAAGATCGGACACCATGCGGCCATCGGCCCGGATCCGACCGCCCTTCGCGAAGACGTCGTTGACCTCCATCTTCCGCATATGATCGAGAACGACCTTGGCATCATCGGTTCCGGTCTCTTTCACCGCCTTGAGATAGGTTGTGACCGCGGAATAGATGCCGGCCTGCAGCATGATCGGCATCCTGTTGCGCTCCTTGTAAAATCGCTGGCTCCATGCCCGCGACTCATCGTTCCGGTCCCAGTAAAACCCCTCGACCAGGACCATTCCTTGCGCCGCTTCGAGTCCGAGTGCATGGACGTCCATCATCGTTCCCGCCATAGGCGCGAGAGTCTGTTTCTGGCTGACGCCAAATTCGCGGGCGGCCTTGACCGCGTTGATCAGATCTCCGCCCGCGTTGGCAAGCGCGATAACGTCGGCACCGGAGCTTTGAGCGGCCAGCACAAAGGACGAGAAGTCGGAGGTACCGATCGGATGCTTGCGAGACCCGACAACCGTGCCGCCAGCAGCGCCGATCGCCTTCATCGCATCCTTTTCGATGGCCTGTCCGAGAGCGTAGTCGACCGTCAGGAAGTACCAATTCTTCTTGCCGGCCTTCGTGATCGATCCAGCCAGCGCATTGGATATGCCATAGGTGTCCCAGGCATAAAGCACCGTGTTCGGCGAACACTGCTCATTGATCAGACTGGTCGTGCCCGCGCCCGTAACCATGAGCACGCGATTCTTGTCTCGGGTAATGCCGGACACCGCAAGCGCAACAGCCGAATTGATCGTATCGGTGATCATATCGACGCCTTCAAGATCGTACCATTCCCGGGCACGGCTTACCGCGATATCCGGCTTGTTCTGATGATCGGAAACCACCAGTTCGACCTTGAACGACGGCTTCTCGTTCTTGACAAAATCGTCGACGGCCATCCGTACCGCGGCGACTGAGCTCGCACCGCTCAAATCCTGGAACACACCAGACATGTCACCCAGAACACCGACCTTCACGGTGCCATTCGAGATGCCTGCCCCCTGCGCCAGCGCGCTGCCGGAAGACAGAAGACCTATCGCAGCAGCAATCGCGAATTTTTGAACCACCTTCATTGGATATCCTCGCAGTTTGTTGTTTTTGAATTCGTGTGGAGGTCACCGGCGGATGGCCATCACCAGGCCGCCGGTCACCAACTTGCTCGTCAGGGACCTAGCGTTTCACGCGTTCCCCAACCCACGCTCCAATCGCTTGGAGGGTCGAGATGGTTTCAGGCAGGAACGGAAAGATCGTGTAGACATGCACGGAGTCTTCAACGATCCGCGTCGTCACATCCACGCCCGCTTGCTTGGCTAGTTCCGCAAAGCGGGTGGTGTCGCTCAACAGCACCTCGCCTTCGCTGGCGGTCAGGAACATCGGAGGCAATCCGGACAGATGGCCATACAGCGGCGATACCAGCGGATCGGTGGGCTCATGCCCCTGGAAATATGACGCGCCGAGATAGGCCAACACATCGCGATTGGCGGCGGGATCGTCGCCGGTGAACTCGGCAACGGATGGTCCTCGCAGGGTGAGATCGACAAACGGACAAACGCCGATGACTCCAGCCGGCAGAGGATCGCCCGCTGTCTTCAGCACAAGCGCCAAGGCCAGCGCCAATCCGCCCCCCGACGATTCACCACTCAATATGATGGACGACGCAGGGACACCGCTGTCGAGCAGGCCGCGATAGGCATCGACGGCGTCATCGACGGCTGCGGGGTAAGGATGTTCCGGCGCAAGGCGGTAATCAACAGTGACACAGCTACCGCCGACCGTTTCCGCAAGCCGACTGGCATACTCGAGCGATCCACTCGCCGAGCCAAGAACGTAACCACCGCCATGGAAATGCAGAACGGTCGGTCCGCTGGACGAGCCTGCCTTGCTCGAACGAACCTGCAGCGCCGGCACGCCACGCAACTCAAGCTTCTCGACCTGAACCTGCTTGGGCAGCGGGAAACTTGTCGCCAGGAATTTATCATAGCCCTCGCGCAGACCATCATGCCCGCGCGCCACGTTCTCGGGCGAAAACGTGTTCTTCCACATCGTGAATGCGCGCTGGCTCTCAGGCCGCTTCAGGCTCTTGCCCTCGCGGGTCGCCGACAACCCCAACACTTCACCTGGCGACTGCTTCACCGCCTTGAGGACATCGTAACCCCAGACGAAACCCCAAGTGGTCTCGGTCATCGGATCGATGTGCTGCATGCCCTTCCAACGACCATTTCTTGCGCGAATGCGGTCCGCTTCGGATTCATGGGTCAACTTGACCATGGCGCGGGCGCCCGACTGAACGCGCGTCGTGCGGGGGCGCCGACGCTGTTCGTATTCCAACAGAGCCGCCGGAACATCGCTGTCCGCTCGCTGCGAGAGCACGGTCGCAAGCGTCCAGGCGTCTTCAATACCCTGACATGCGCCTTGCGCGAGGAACGGCACCATGGGGTGCGCCGCATCGCCCATTAGAGTTACACGACCATAGGTCCAGCGATCGATCGGATCGCGGTAGTACATTCCTGTGATGAATGAGGCATCGATTTGCTCCATCATCTTCCGCGCGCGCGGTTCGATATCGCTGAATGAGCGATGCAGCTCGTCAATGTCGCCGCTTTCGGTCCACGATTCGCGCTGGACTTCAGTTGCCGGCACAGAGGCGAGAATGCTGTAGAGATTGTTCGGACGCACCCAGTAGGTAATCAGCGTGCGGCCGGGGCCGAACCAATAGTTGCCCTTTTCCTCGAGATTTATAGAGCCAAGCTTGTCTGCCGGAATCAGGGCGCGCCACATCAGAATGTTGGAGAAATGCGTCGGCTCTTCGCCTCGCATCTGCTTCCGGATCGCCGAGTGAATGCCGTCCGCGCCAATCAACGCATCGCCGCGAAGCTTCTCTCCCGAGGCCAGAGTGACCGTCACACCTTCATCGTCTTGTTCAAAGCCGACACATTGCACGCCGAGCCGCAGCGTCCCATCCGGCATTGCGCCCGCAAGGATATCGATCAAGTCCGCGCGATGGATGTTGTAGAGCGGCGCACCCCAGTGCTTCGTGCCCGCAGCGCCAAGCGGCGACCCATAGATAAACTTTCCGGTGCTGATATCCCGCATTTCGTACGATTGTGGAATGACACCCTTTTGCGCGACTGCGTCCTCAAGACCCAGCTCCCGCAACACAAGCGAGCCGTTGGCGGCGAGCTGGATGCCAGCACCAATTTCCTTAAGCGCCGACGCCTGCTCGAGAACTGTCACGTCAATGCCCTTCTGACGTAACGCAATAGCGGCAGTCATGCCGGCGATACCCGCTCCAACGATAATAACGCGCATTCCAGAGCCTCCCTGCCGCGACGCGCTGTCTGCTTTGGACAGCCGTACTAACGAATGTTCGTACGTATCGTTCGCCATCACAGTCGTCAAGGCCGCCCTGATGATGATGATGATGATGATGATGAGACGGCCGCCTGACGAACTTTCTGGACCGAGCTTTGTGAAAACGAGGCCTCGAGCAGATCGCGGTGGCGCTCCGTCAGATCGAAGTGTTGATGTCACAGGGTAAGAGTGGCCGGCACAGTGCCAGGAGGCCGAGTCTCGCGACAAAGTTACATCGCTGGCCAAAGCAATACGAGGGACCATGGCTCGATCAAGCGAGGTAGATGAAGGATCTGAAACGCGAGAGCCGCCTTCCAAACCAATTCCCTGCTAACAGGAAGCTTCACAGAGGGTTGCAATTTCCAAAAAATCAGGGGATGCTTTATCGTCAGGTAGGTTTTCCAGGGCGCGTAGTTCCGCGAAAGCGTTGGAGACTGCCACTGTGCATGATGCGACCGCCGAGCGGACGGCCGATGATGCGCTCGGCCAGCAAGGCGGCATCTATCAGCGTATCAAGATCGACGCCGGTTTTGATTCCCATCTCATGGGCCATGAACACCACGTCTTCGGTACAGATATTTCCCGCCGCGGCGCCATGTGTGTGCCCGGCAAACGGACAGCCCCCAAGCCCCGCAACCGAGCTGTCGAACAGATCGACGCCCATCCGCAACGCCGCATAGAAACTGGCTGGTCCTGCGCCCCGCGTGTCATGCAAATGCAGACCGATGCGTGCGGTGGGCGCCAGTTCACGAACAGCACCAACCCGTCGCTCGACCTCGGTCGGTACAGCCCATCCCACCGTGTCCGCCAGATAAATAGCCGGAATTGGACGCCCGTTCTTTCCGAAGCGTTCCAGCACCCAGCGGATATTCTCTGTGACGGCTTCAACAGGTACCTCCCCCTGCAGATTGCACCCGAAAGCAGTCATGATGTAGACTGAAGCAATCGTAACACCTGCGTCATCGTAGAGACGGATCCAGTCGTCCTGACGTTTACGCATCTCTTCGGCGTTGCAGCCATTGTTTTGCAACGCGAACGCGTCGGAAGCGTAGAACAGCAGAACGCCCTTCAAGTCCACGTTCTTCACGGTTGACGCACGCCTGAAACCCGTCTCGTTGAGCCATAGCCCGGTGTGCTTCACGCCGGGAACCTTCTCAATGGCGGCGAAGAACTCGGCAGAATCCGCCATCTGCGGCACGTGCTTCGGACTTACGAACGAAGCAACCTGAATCTGCTTGAGTCCAGTATGCGATAGCGCGTCGACCAGAGCGACCCGGTCGGCCAGCGGAAAGATCGTCTTCTCGTACTGAAAGCCCTCACGTGGGCCTTCCTCGTGGATCTCGATGGCCGCTGGCAAATCACTCATGCAGCATTCTCCACACCGGGCGAGATAACGAAGACGACCTGATCGCGCTCCACGGTCGCATCCACAACACAATCAATGTGGGTGACACATCCTGCCGTTGGCGACGCTATCGTCAACTCCATTTTCATCGATTCCATCACCGCCAGAACATCGCCCGCCGCGATCGGCTGGCCCATTTCGACATTCACCGACACGACGCGTCCCATCATCGGCGCTCTCACCTGCCCGTCATTGGCGCCGACATGCGCCAGAAGCGAGCCAGAAAGATAAGGGTGAACCGCGAATCCGGCGTTCGCAACTACCGACGCAAAGCCGGAAAACTTGTCCGACAGCGCGGGCGTCACCGTTATGGCAACATCATCGTAAGCAATGGTCACTTGACCGTCGTCGTGGGCGTGAAACGCAAGCGTCGCCGTAACATCCTCGATGCTCACAAGCAGCGCGTCAGGCCGCCCTGCGTAGCCAAAGATAACATCGTGCGACCGGCCCGGTGCGCCGAGATGGATCGCAGGAGCAGCAGCTGGCTCCAGCGCTCCGCTTCCCAGTCGCCAGCCAGTCAGCCCCTCTCGCCCACCCCAGATGCGATCATTGCGGCGCGACCAAAGCCACAAACCTGCAGCTATGTGAGCGTCGAGATGAAAGCGAGGCATCTCGACATCCGACGCGACCATGGCATCGATGGTACCGGTGTGCACCTCGTTTGTACGGACGTTGGAATCAGAGACGATCCTGCGCAGGAAGGTCAGATTTGTCGTCACACCGCTGACCGTGCAATCGAGCAGCGCTGCATCAAGCCGTGCATAGGCCTCGGTCCGGGTCGCGGCGGTTGCGATCAGCTTCGCGATCATCGGATCGTAGTAAGGCGTTATCGCCATGCCTGCGCTGATGCCTGCATCGACACGGACCATATCGGTCAGCCGCAGGTTTTCGATGGTGCCGGTCGAAGGCAAAAAACCATTGTCGGCATCTTCCGCATAAAGCCGCGCTTCGATCGCGACGCCCGAGACCGTCACATCGGCCTGAGCAAGCGGCAAGGCACCTTCCGCGACCGCACGAATTTGCAGTTCAACGAGATCCAGCCCCGTGACGCTCTCGGTGACGGGGTGTTCGACCTGAATGCGCGGATTGACCTCAAGGAAAAACGCGTCGCTGTCCTTGACGATGAATTCGACGGTGCCGAGTCCGGCGTAGCGGACTCTCTCTCCGAGCCGCACGGCATGGGCAAGAATGCTTTCCCGCAAGGCCGGATCGAGGCTGAGGACCGGCGCCTCTTCAATCACTTTCTGGTGTCGGCGCTGCAGACTACATTCACGATCAAACAGGTGAACGACATTGCCTTTTCCGTCGCCAAGAATCTGAACTTCGATGTGACGCGCGTCCGGCAAAAACTGTTCGACGATCAAACTCGGATCGCCAAATGAGCTCTTGCCCTCGCGCATTGCAGCTTGAATATCGGCGCGCGCGGTCGCAGCACTGGTCACCACGCGCATGCCCTTGCCACCGCCGCCGGCCGCTGCCTTGAGCAGCACGGGAAGCTTCATCCCGGCGACCGCGTGCTCGATCTCCTCGATCGATGCGCTCGGCCTATCGGTACCCGGCACCACCGGTACACCGGCAAGCTTGGCGATCTGTTTCGCGGAGGCCTTGTTGCCAAACTGACGCAGTACTTCCGGTGACGGCCCGATAAAGGCAATTCCTTTCTTTGCAAGCGCGTCAGCGAAGTCGCCATTCTCGGCAAGAAAACCATAGCCCGGGTGAACGGCATCCGCGCCCACACGCAAGGCGGCTTCCACGATGCGGTCGATCACGAGATAGCTTTCGCTGGCTGGTGCTGCACCGATCTCGATCGACTCACCAATCTCGCGCACATGCAGCGCGGTACGATCAGCAGCCGAATGCACCGTGGCGACCTGGATTCCGAGCTTGCGGCAGGTTCGCGCAATCCGGCAGGCAATCTCTCCGCGATTGGCGACAAGAATTTTCTTAAACATGCGATTGCCGCCTTACATTCGGAACACGCCGAAGCGCGTATCTCGACGCGGCGTCCGGCTGGCCACATCGAGCAAGAGAGTCATGACTTCGCGCGTTTCACCCGGCTCGATGACGCCATCGATCCAGAGGTTGCGCGCAAAGTTGTACGCGTTAGCGAATGTCTCGTATTCACTGCGGATTGGTGCCTTGAAAGCTTCTTCGGCCTCAGCCGTCCACTCCTTACCACTGCGTTCAACGATCTGGCGACGCACCAACGCAAGCGTGGTTGCCGCCTGCTCCGGCCCCATGATGGCGGCGCGGCCGTTCGGCCACATGAACATAGCGGTCGGTTTGAACGCGCGACCGCACATGGCGAGATAACCCGCGCCATAGGAACCGCCGATGATAATTGTGTATTTCGGCACCGATGCGGAACTCATCGCGGTGATGAATTTCGCGCCGGCCTTTGCGATGCCGCCTGCTTCCGCTTCCCGCCCCACCATGAACCCGGAGACATCGGCGAGAAACAGCAGCGGCACATCGCGCTGACAGCACAGGTTGATGAAGTGTGTCGCCTTCAGCGCGGACTCGGTGAACAGAACTCCAGCATTTGCTAACACGCCGACCTGATGGCCGTTGATGCGGCCAAATCCTGTGATCAACGTATTGCCGTACTCGGCCTTGAATTCCTGCAACTCACCGCCATCGAGAAGGCACTTGAGAATTGCCCGTGTATCGGTCGGCTTTCGAGCGTCACGGCTGACAATCTCATAGATGCGCTCGGCCGGATGCTGCGCACGCACAGGGGCACTCTGCTTCCATCGCGATGGCGCGAGCGGCTGGAGCTCCGCAACGATGCTTCGGGTGATCGCGAGCGCGTGCGCATCGTTTTCTGCAAGATGATCGGTCACACCGCTGACGCGGCTGTGCATCATGGCTCCTCCCAGAGCCTCCGCATCGGTCTGTTCGCCAGTAGCTGCCTGCACGAGTTGAGGCCCACCGAGATACATGAAGCCCTGTCCGCGAACGATGACCACTTCATCGCACAGCGCGGGAATATAGGCGCCGCCCGCAGTGCAGGCTCCGAGCACAACTGCGATCTGCGGAATCCCATCGGCCGACATGCCAACCTGATTGTGGAAGATCGAGCCAAACAGCCCTTCATCCGGAAAGATATTAGCTTGATCGGGAAGGAACGCACCACCGGAGTCCACCAGCGTGACGCAGGGCAACCGGTTTTCCCAAGCGAAACGCTGCGCGCGCACATGTTTGCGGCACGTCATGCCGAAATAGGTGCCACCCTTCACGGTGGCATCGTTGGCGATGATCATGCAGGGACGACCTGAGATGGTTCCGACGCCCGTGACCATGCCCGCGCCCGGAGGGACGCCCTCATACAGTCCTTCGCCCGCGAACTCGGCCAACTCAAGAAACGGCGAGCCGGGATCGATCAGCGCGTCGATGCGCTCACGCGCCAGCAGCTTGCCGCGTTCGCGATGTTTCTTCCGCGCGGATTCTGGCCCGCCGACCCGAGCGGCCTTGCGCCGCAGGTACAGATCGTCGAGCAGCTTGCGATAAGCTTGGCGATTGAGCTCCGCCTCGGACACCGGAGGCTGCATTCCCGCTGGCTGATTAGACATGATCACCAGCTCCTTTCAGCGACGGCATCTCGCGAAGCGTCAGCGACACTTTCTTGGCACCAGGCTTTTCGAAGAAATGCGCAGCAACCACTGTCACGTCCGCCTTGACCGACAACGCATTGCGGATGCGCTCCTCAGCGGCGCGCTTAAGCGCGGCATCCGCTGCTGAGCTTGCCGTCTCACCGCGCTCCACGATCACCTTGAGATTGTCCTGCGTAGTGTGGCCGGCGAAGTCCGCGACAACGCGCATCACGCCATTGGTCTCCGGCATCGACGCGACGATGTCCTGAACCGCCGATGGAAACAGATTGACCCCGCGCACGATGAGCATGTCGTCAGTGCGGCCGAAGCACCGGATTGCCGGTGTAGTACGTCCACCGCGCTGGCCGTCGTTGGTCACGACGACATGATCGCCGCTTCGGAAACGCAACACCGGTGACGCTTCACGGCCGAGCGACGTGTAAACCAGTTCGCCGGTCGTTCCCTCCTTGAAGGGGCGCACGTCTCCGCTCTCCGGATCGATCAATTCGACCAGGATGTGATCCGGCCCGACCATGTACATACCGTCTTCGGTATTGCTCTCCGCCCAATAGGTGCAGCCGAGGTCGGTGCCACCCATCAGCTCGCGGCACGTTGCGTTCCACCGCTGTTCGATGGCCTGGCGAACGGCGGGAATACCGCCGCCTGGCTCGCCGCCGACGATCAGACATTCGACGCCCAAGTCGCGGGCCTCGACGCCGGTGAGTTCCTTGGCCATGTCCGCCAGGAACAGCAGGAAATTCGGCGTACCGACAATGCAGCGCGGACGGAGATCACGGCAGGCAATCAACAACCGGTCGAACCCGCCGTCTGCGCCAATCGGAATGTCGCGCGCGCCGAGATACTGGATCGCCTGAAAGATCGGGATGCCGCCGACGAAACCCTTGCTCATGGAAAAGCCGTGCAGCACGAGGTCACCCGGCCGCATGCCGCACGCAAACAATGCGCGCGCCGTCATTTCCTGCCAGGCCAGAACATCGTTTTCCGTCAGGCCGACATAAGACGGGCTGCCCGTGGTGCCCGACGACGCCTGGATCTGCACGACATCCTCGAGCGGCGCAGCCAGATGCTCGCCGAGTGGCGGAGCAGCCGCGAGACTGGCGCGCAGGTCCTGCTTGGTGGTGAACGGAATCCGCGCAAGATCCTCGATCGTGCGGATTGCGCCAACATCGATTCCGGTTTCACGAAAGCGCCGCCGGTAAAGAGTCGAGCGCGCATCGAGGTAGCCGAGCTGCCTACGCAGGCGCTCCTCCTGAAGGCCACGGATAGCCGAAGCAGGCGCCGTTTCAACACCACTGAACGTGGCGGCGATCCCATGCGAGAATGCCAACGGTTTGCGATATCGCATTTTCATTGTCCCTTCATCGGCAGTCGCAGCCGGCGGCGAACGTTGCGTAGCTCGATAGCTACCCGATCACCCTCAATTAAACAAGCGGTTGACCGTTTCTTTATACGAGTAACTTATCGCGCGAAACCCGCTTCTACCCTCACTTTTTAACGAGACCGATGCCGCGCAGCACGAGCTCGCGATAGACTTCGATCAACTGCTCTTGAGAGAGGCGGCCGCGCGGCCTGTACCAGGTGCAGACACCGGTGAGCATCGCAATAATGGCGTAGGTCGTAACCTTCGGGTCCCGGACTTTCCAGACCCTGTCCTTGTTGCCCCACTCGAGAATATCACGCAGCTTCTTCTCGTAGGTTTCGCGAAGTCCCACGATCTCGGTGGAGTGCGACGGAGAGAGGCTGCGAAGCTCCATATTGCCAATGAACACTTCTTCTCGGCGGGCCGTGTGCCAGCGCAGATGAAACGCGATGAATGCTTCCAGCGCGGCCAGCGGCGTCTCCGGGCCGTCCAAATCTTTTGCCAACCCGTCGAGCAGTTCAACGAGAACTTCCTTCAGCAGCAGGTAAAGGAAATCCTCTTTATATTTGATATAGTTATACAGGGAGCCGGCCTGGATTCCGACATCGTCGGCGAGGTCCCGGAGCTTCATTGCCTCGAACCCGTGCTGATAGATCCGCTTGATGGCAGCTCGACGGATCGCCTCCTTGGTTTTGACTCCCGTCGAGCCTGTCGTTCTGGCCATCAACTGATCCCTTCCAGCGCCGATTCTCCGGCGGCCATCATAGCATTGATCGCAAGGCCAATCGCGCCGGCTGGCCGCAGCCGGCGCGATCTTCCTATCAAGGCGCCCGGACGAACCGCGCGTTCTTGGTGTCGCTCACCATCACGCTGACGGGCGAGTCCGAAAAATGCTTGGTTGGAGAGAAGCCGAACGGGGCTGTCGCGCCATTCACCGAGAACTTGCGGCCGCTTTCGAGCTGGGCAATGACGCAATCGCGCGTCAGGTCCTTCTCGCAGGACCGGATCGACTGAATGAGAATACTGGCTCCGCTATAGGAGGCCATCGTGTAGCGGTTGACCTTCTTCATTTCGTCCGCGGTGAGAAACTTCTTCGCGGCCGCGACGAACGGCGCAGCCTCCGGGTCCGACAGGTCGGCCATATAATCTGCGGTGTAGTAGCCATCGCCCGCATCGCCGGCCAACTGTTGCACGATCGGCAGATGCGCGGTCCACACCGTCGACACCCGCAGGTCGGTCATGCCGAGCTTCTTGGCTTCCTTGAAGATCGCCACGTTCTCCGCGATGATTCCACCCGAGACGAGAAAGTCGACTTTCTCCTTCTGCACGCGAAGCATTTCAGCTGAAAAATCCTTCTGGCCGCGCTTGTAGGGAATTTCCACCACACTCTTGAGGCCGAATTCCTTCACCGCGCGCTCATAGCCGAGCTTGTTGTTCGCTCCGAAATCGTCGTCCTGATAGATCAGGCCGAAGCGGGCATCCTTCTTTCCGAGTTTCTCCACTGCGTACTTCACACCGGCATGGATCGCGTTTCCGTAGTCGGTACCGATAACGAAAACATTCTTCTTCACAGGATTGTAGGCCTGCTCGGCCGGATTGATCGTAACCAGCGTCAGCACCTTCTGCTCGACGAACATCGGAAGCATGGCGTTCAGATGGCTGGTGCCCGATGTGCCGGTAATTGCAAATACGCCGTCCGCAAGCAGCTTCTGTGCTGCCTGGAATGACCGGGCCGGGACATAACCATCATCCTCGGTGAGTGCGACGATCTTGCGGCCAGCTACACCGCCCGAAGCATTGGCTTCTGCGAGCGCGATCTTGGTGCCAAGATAATGGGCTTCACCTGCGAAGCTTACAGGGCCCGTCAGCGGGAGAATTTCACCAATACGGATTTCCGTCGCGGTAAGTCCCGGCTCGGCCGCGTGCGCAACTCCTGCGAGCGCTCCGAATACGACAACACCCGCGATTCTTCTCTTCAAACGCATTCCTGCCTCCCTTGTTGATTTGCTTGTCTCAGTATCGAAATGGCCAGTTGCTCCAGAGACGCTTCGTGTCCCGCCATAGCCCCATCAAACCGTCGGCCTGAACGCGTAACACCACCACGATGACGATGCCGTACAGAAGTCCACGGACCTCGAGTGCACGGGTCGAGAACACCTCAGTGAGGCCACTACCCAGCGTGTCGAACAGCCAACGCGTCACCTCCGGCAACAGCGACATGAAGATGGTGCCAAGGATCGCTCCAGCGATCGAACCGAGCCCACCGACGATGATCATGGCCAGCGCCTCGATGCTGACGAGCAGCGCGAAGCTGTCGACGTTGATGTAACGCACCTGATACGCGCTGAGTGCGCCAGCTGCGCCCGTAAAGAACGCCGAGATCGCAAAGGCCATCAGCTTGTAGGCAACCTGATTGATGCCCATCATCTCCGCGGCCGTATCGTGGTCGCGGATCGCAGCGAACGCACGCCCCACCCGGCTGCGCATAATGTTCATTGCGGCGACCACAAACAGCACGGCCATCGCGAGGCTGAAGTAGTAAAATGCGGTCTTGGTTGCGATCGGAAACCCGAACAACGTCGGCACCGGCAGAAACAACCCGGCCGAGCCGCGCGTGAG
Source organism: Afipia sp. (assembly GCA_030652315.1). Lineage (GTDB taxonomy): Bacteria > Pseudomonadota > Alphaproteobacteria > Rhizobiales > Xanthobacteraceae > Afipia. Next base: position 17,464 of record JAUSAX010000063.1, read on the forward strand.
CCAATCCAGATTAAGGATCGTGTGCGTGGCGATGACAGTGAAGGCGAGTGTCGTGATCGCGAGATAGAGTCCCTTCAGCCGTAGCGACGGAACGCCGACCAGCAGGGATAGCAGTGCCGCAAATAGCCCACCGCTTATCATTCCAGGGATGACCGACAGCGAGTAGTCGACCGCGAGAATGCCCGCGGTGTATGCGCCAATCGCCAGGAAACCGGCCTGCCCCAGCGAAATCAGTCCGCACACGCCGGTGAGCAGGTTGAGGCCAACAACGCCAATGGCTGTAATGAGGATCGTTGTCGCCAGCGTCAGAAAATATGGGCCAACGACCGCCGGCAGCGCCAGACACGCCAACAGCAAGACACCTGTCCAAGCTTTGACGGCTGCAGAGTCGGTGAAAGCGACAAGTTCCGTGTAGCTCTGCTTGAAATGACCTGCACGCATCAGACTCGCTCCACATCGCGGGTTCCGAACAATCCGAATGGTCGGATCATCAGAACCACCAGAATGATCGCAAAACCGATGATCTCTTTCAGGCCACGGCCAATGTATCCCTCGCCGAGATTTTCCAGAATCCCGATAATAAGGCCGCCGATAGCCGAGCCGCCGACAGCGTCCAATCCGCCCAGAATGGTTGCGGGGAACGCGCGCAGGCCGATTGCAGACATATCGGGGCCGATTTCGTAGATTGTGGAGACCAGCAGGCCGGCAAGCCCGGCAGTCGCGGCGGCGAGCGCCCACGCGAGCGCGTAAATCCGGCGCACATCGATTCCCATCAGCAGTGCGACGGTCTCGTTGTTCGCAGCGGCACGCATGGCGATGCCCGACCGGGTGTAACGATAGAACACCGCAAAGCCGGCCATGATGACGATGAGGAAACCGATGGCGATGACCTGTGCCAGATAAAGCCGGATCGGCCCGAAAACGAGGACACTATCACCCGGCTGCGCCGGAAACTCGAGCGGAGCGGCACCCCAGATCAGCACCACGATCGAGCGGATAACAATCGCCAAACCTACCGTCATCATCACGATGGCGATGGTCGGCTCACCGATCATTGGGCGGATCAGGAGCACTTCGACCAGCAGGCCAATGACGATCGAAACAACAATGACGATCGGTATCAGTGCCCAGAAACCGACTCCGGTATGCACCGCAATGGTATGAGCCAGATAGGCATTCAGCATCATCATCTCGCCATGGGCGAAGTTGATGACGCGCGTTGCCTTGTAAATGACGGCAAAGCCGATGGCCACAAGACCATAGACCGCGCCAACAGCAAGCCCGGATCCGAAAAGTGCGAAGAAATAGTTCACGCCCTTGCTCCGTAAATCTCGGCGATCTCATTCACGAACTTCTGCTCAATCGCCTTGCGCCGGACCTTCATGGTGGCCGTCAGCTCGCCGTCGTCGTGGTCGAGCTCCTTGGTCAGCAACGAGAACTTGCGCACCTGGGAGACACGCGCGAAGCGGGAGTTAGCGGCGGTGACCTCACCATCGATCAGTTCGCGCACCTCCGGCAGCAGAGCGAGGCTGCGATAGGTTGTGAAAGACAACGCTTTCTCCTGCGCCCACTTGCCGACAGAGTCGTAGTCGACCTGAATCAATGCTGCGACGAAGTTGCGGCCGTCGCCGACCACGATCGCTTCGCGGATATAGATGCTCTCCTTCAGCGCATGCTCGACTTCGGATGGCGAAATGTTCTTGCCGCCCGATGTAATGATCAGATCTTTCTTGCGGTCGATGATCTGCACCTCGCCATCGACGATCCGCGCAATGTCACCGGACGCAAGCCATCCGTCGTTCATTACCGCTGCAGTCGCTTCAGGCGCGTCGAGGTATCCGAGAAACACCGTCGGCCCCTTCATCAGCAATTCGCCGTCGTCTCCGAGGCGATACTGTAGCGAGGGGATTGGCACGCCGACACATCCAAACGCGGTGTGGTCGGGCTGCTGCACCAAAGCAACCGCGGCCGTCTCGGTCATTCCATAGACCTGATAGATCGGAAGCCCGATAGCGCGGAAGAACAGCAAGGTTTCCGGCGAAACAGAAGCCGCACCGCAGAAGCACACAGCAACCCGGTGTAAGCCGGAGAATCTCTGAACATTGCGGAACATCAGCAGGTGCAGCAGTTTGCCAACCAGCTTGTCGCGTAACCCCTTTCGGTGTCCGCCGGAAGCGATTTCGCGGCGCGCGATCGGCATCGCCAATGCAAGCGCCGCTTGATATGTCCAGCGATGAAAGGAATAGGATTCCTTGATCTTGATCGTGATGGTCTGCTGAAGCTTTTCCCATATGCGCGGCACACCGAGAAACAGCGTCGGCCCAATTTCGCGCAGGTCCATCGAGACCGTATCCACCGACTCCGCGAAATTCACCACCGAACCACAGCACAACTGCATCACAGTCGAGAACGAGCGCTCCGCAACGTGACACAGCGGGAGATAGCAGAGCACCTCGAGATTTCGTCCATCGTAGCCGAATGTGTCGACCACACTGCATCCGGCAACCAACATGTTGCGATGGGAGAGCATCGCACCCTTCGGCGCGCCGGTCGTGCCGGACGTGTAGACGATGATCGCAGGATCATCCGGCGAACGGGCTGCCGCCTGCGCCCGGTAATTGGCGAGTACTTCGGAATCGCTCTCGGCTCTGCGTTGGCCTCGTTCGATGACTTCGGCGATGCTGACGAGGCCATCTTCCTCATAGCCACGCATGCCCTTGTCATCGACATAGATGATCCACTTCAGGTTGGAGAGACCGCGCTGCTTGCGCGCTTCCAGAATTTTGTCGACCTGCTCCTGATCACCGCACACCACGATGCGCGATCCGGAATGCTCAAGAATGTAGGCAAGCTCAGCCCACGGGCTCGTCGGATACAATCCCACACAGATGCCGCCGAGCGACTGCGCCGCCATGTCGGCATACATCCACTCCGGAATTCCCTCGCCCGCGATGGCAAGACGCTCACCCTCGCGAAAGCCGAGGTCAGCGAGACCGAGCGCCAGAAGCTCGACGTTGCGCGAATACTCGCCCCAGGTAATCCGCTTCCAGATCCCAAAATCCTTTTCGCGGAACGCAAGGGCGTCCGGCTGGATTTCGCTCCACAGCTTCACCAGTTGCGGAATTGGCAGCGAGCCCGCGCGCGCCAGATCGCGAATCGAAGCCGTCATGCTGCGTCGCTCCTCGCATTGCCCAAATACGCCGCCATCACCCGCGGATCTTGCGAGACCTCCGACGGCGTGCCCTCACCGATCTTCTTGCCAAATTCGAGAACCACGACCTGATCGGAAATATCCATCACGATCCCCATGTCGTGCTCCACCATCAGCACCGTGACGTCGAGTTGCTCTTTGATATCGAGAATGAAACGGGCGATATCTTCGGTCTCTTCCTGATTCATTCCGGAGACCATCTCGTCCAGCAGCAGCAGCCGCGGGTTCATCGCGAGCGCACGTCCAAGCTCAACCCGCTTCTGCAAACCATAGGACAAAGTTCCGACCGGCAGATCGCGAACGCTCTGGATTTCGAGAAAGTCGACGATCTCCTCGACGCGGCGGCGCGCCTCAATCTCTTGTTTGCGCACACGGCCCCAGTACAGCGCCGCCGTCAGCGGATTGGCCGACAATTGCGAATGCATTCCGACCAGGATATTGTCGACCACGGAAGCATGAGCAAAAACCGCGAGGTTCTGGAATGTGCGCCCCAGCCCCCGATGCGCCATGCGATGGGCCGGCAGGCCGGTGATCGCCTCGCCTTCGAAATGCACTGTTCCGCGCGTCGGCGGCACGAGACCACTGATCATGTTGAAGACCGTGGTCTTGCCCGCACCGTTCGGCCCGATCAGGCTGCAAATCGTGCCGCGCTTCACGGAGAACGAGACGTCCTGCACCGCGTGCACGCCGCCGAAGGACTTGCCAAGCTGACTGACTTCAAGAATTGCGTTCACGACAACCACCGCTTGCGACGCTTGTAATGTTTCACATCGCGCATACTGCGGCGGACACCCTTAGCGCCAAGCCCGAGATAGAATTCGCAGACGTCTTCGTTCCGCTTCAGATCTTCCGAGGTACCGTCGAGCACGACCCGACCATTCTCCAGAACAAATGCATTGCGCGAGGCCTCGAGCGCGAGGCTCGCATTCTGCTCCACCAGCAGCACCGTGAGACCTCCCTCGCCGCTCAGCCGCGTCACCGCGGCATAGATCGCCTCCGCCATGAGCGGCGCGATCCCCAGCGACGGCTCATCAAGCATCAACAATCGCGGATTAGCCATCAACGCCCGACCGATAGCGACCATCTGCTGTTCACCACCAGAGAGGTAACCGGAGAGGACCGCGCGGCGATTCTTAAGCTGCGGGAAAAGCTGGTAGATTTCTTCGAGGCGGCGAACGATGTCGGCCCGATTGGTGGTATGCCCCCCGACCACCAGATTTTCTTCCACGGTCAGCTCAATGAAAAGCTTCCGACCTTCCGGAACATGCGCGATGCCGAGCCGCACGATGTCGTCCGGCGCGAGTTTTGTAAGATCACACCCTTCGAACCGGATCACGCCATCGCGGATCTTGCCGTCCTCGGGATAGAGCACGCCGGAAATAGCTTTCAACAGCGTGGTCTTGCCCGCGCCGTTGGCGCCGAGCAACGCCGTAATACCGCCCGCGGCCACATTCAGCGACGCGTTGCGAACGGCCTCAATGGCGTTGCTGTAAACCACCTGAAGGTTTTCAACCTCAAGCATTCGTTTCCCCATGTGGGCCTTCGAGGGCCTTCAGTCACGACAGCTATCAGCGCTCCGAACAGGGCGCAAGAAAAAAACGGTTGCCCGCCCGTTTCAATGCCAAGACGGACTTCGCTTTTCAAGGAATGCAGTTAGGCCCTTGCGCGCATCGCCGCTTTCCCACGTGCTGACAAGCGCGTTGGTCGCATCTTCGATTGCGGCATCAAGGTCGCGCGCGCCGGTGCGCCGAAACAACCGCTTGGCCTCTGCGATCGCAGCTGGCGAAGACCTCAATACCGCCCGCAACTCGACTTCCACGGCGGCATCAAGATCGCTGCGCGTGACAACATGATGCACCAGACCGACGTCGAGCGCCTTCTGCGCTGGCATCGGATCGTGCCCCGTCAAGAAGTGCGCACGCGCCCGCGCTTCACCCAGACGGCGAACGACAAAGGGCGAGATCATGGCGGGGATGATCCCCAGCCGCACCTCGGACAAGCCAAAAACTGCTTCATTACTGGCCACCGCGATGTCGCAGGCGCAAACGAGACCGAACCCACCGCCGATCGCCGCGCCATTGATGCGTGCAATCACAGGCTTTGGAGACGAGTCGATCGCAACCAGAAGTTTACCGATCCGACTGGCATCTTCGCGGCGCTGCTCCGAAGACTGATCGAGAACTCGGCGCATCCAACGCAGATCGCCGCCGGCGCTGAAACTCTTGCCCTCCCCGGTCAGCACCACCGCACGCACTTGAGGCATCGCCGAAACGGATTCAACCGCATCGGTCAGCGCCACCACAACTTGCGGATTCCACGCATTGTGTACGTTGGGGCGGTTGATGGTAATTCGCGCCACGCCGCGTCCGTCGATATCGCGGATCACAACATCCGCTTCAGCATCAGAAGGAGATTCGACAGTCACAGCATACCCCACTAAACAAACGGTTGACCGTTGCTTTATTAGATGGAATTTGCTACCGCGTCCAGACAGACAAGCATCGGACAACCGGAAGGCGCACCGCACTCTACGAACGAATCCACAACCCGCCGTGCCGCTCTTGCGATGCGCCAGTAGCTGAACACTCCTGAACGTTACTCAACGGAGAACAAGATGCCTCGCGAGTTTTCTACCATTGAGCTGACCATCGACGCCCAAGTTGCGACGATTTGGCTGAACCGGCCTGAGAGCGGCAACGGCATCAATCTTCAGATGATGACGGAGTTTAAAACTGCCGCCTTCGATCTTGAAGCCAATCCGGATATCCGCGTGGTCATCCTGCGCGGACGCGGCCGGCATTTCTCGGTCGGCGGCGACATGGCAATGTTCACGGAAGCGGGTGATGCAATCCCGCGCGTAATTGCAGACGTCATAACGAATTTCCACGATGCGCTGCTCTCCTTGCGACGCTCGGCAGCAACATCCATCGCGGTCGTACATGGCGCCTGCGCCGGGGGCGCTCTATCGCTGGCACTCGCCTGCGACTTCGTGGTCGCGGAAGACAAGGCAAAGTTCGCCGCCGCCTACCGCAAGCTTGGCGCCAGCGCCGACGGCGGAATGACTCATGCCCTGACCCGTGCGCTCGGACAGCGTCGCGCCCTTGAACTCCTGCTGCTGAGCGATACGTTTACTGCCGCGGACGCCCTGCAGATGGGCCTGGTCAATCGGCTGGTGTCATTCGACAATCTTGAGGCGGAAGTCACCCGCATGGCCGATATCCTGCGCGGAAACGCACCGGCCTCTGTGCGTGCCCTGAAGGGTCTCACCTATCAGGCTCCGACGACATCCTTCGATCAGCAACTGTCATCCGAACTCGCAGCATTCGCGCAGTGCGCAGGTACTTCGGATTTCCGCGAGGGCGTCAGCGCCTTCGCGGCGCGCCGGCAACCTGTTTTCAAGGGAGCGTGAAATGCGCCTGTTGCAAGACAAGGTTGTATTCATCACGGGCGGCAGCCGCGGGATCGGCCGCGAGATCGCCCTCAAATTCGCGGCGGACGGCGCAAAGATTGTCATCGCCGCAAAAACCAGCAATCCGCACACTTCGCTTCCTGGCACGATCCATACGGTCGCTGACGAAATCCGCCGCGCCGGCGGAGAAGCCCTGCCGTTGCAGGTAGACGTCAGAAACTCGGATGCCGTCAAGAACGCGATCGAGATGGCGGTCAAAACGTTCGGTGGCCTCGATATTCTCGTCAACAACGCCAGCGCCATCAGTCCGACCGGACTTCTCGATACGTCACCGCAGCGTTACGACCTCCTTCAATCGATCAACACCCGCGGAACCTATCTCTGTTCGCATTATGCGATTCCTCATCTGCGGGCATCGAAGAATCCACACGTGCTCACACTGTCGCCGCCCATCAGTACGGGATCTAAGTGGTACGGCACGTATGCCGCCTATGCGATTTCCAAGTACGGCATGACCATGTGCACACTGGGAGTCGCCGAAGAATTCCGACCAGACGGCATCGCAGCGAACTCTCTCTGGCCACGAACGATGATCGCAACCGACGCGGTTCGCGTGCACTACGAGGACGAATACCGCCGCAGCCGGCATCCGGCCATTATGGCCGATGCCGCCCATCTGATCGTGACAAAGGACAGCCGCACGTTCTCCGGCAATAGCTTGATCGACGAAGATTTCCTGCGGGACGAGGGTTTCTCGGATTTTTCCCACTATGCAATCGATCCGGGCGTCGAACTCGCGGCCGACATTCTGATCGACTAACTCTCAAGGATCACCGCATGCAGCCCGTCGGAAAGTGGATCAATCTTCATGCGCGCCAACGCCCGGCCAAGATCGCCATCATCGACGACCGGCGGCGCTTGACCTATGCGGAGCTTGATCGGGAAACAGATGCCCTAGCAGCGGCATTTGTCGCGCGCGGCGTTCGCGCCGGTGACCGTATCGGTATCCTTGCCGGCGCGTCGGTGGAATGGGTGCTGGTCTATCTCTCCATTGTGAAACTCGGCGCGATCGCAACCGCGTTGAACTACCGCGAAACACCCGATCGTCTCATCGCGATGATGCAAAGTGTCGGAGTGAGTGTCCTGTTCACCGATATAGGCTCACGCGCTGCGCTGTCCGGCTTTTCCGGACTTCCCGAGATTATCGAGTTGTCCCGGACATCGCTCGACGATCTGACGGCCCGGCACAGGGAGCAGCATGCTTTTGCCGACGTGCAGCCGGCGGACGGAAACGTCATTCTTTTTACTGGCGGCACAACCGGCGTCTCCAAGGGCGTGCTGCTCTCGCACGCCAATCTGTGCTGGAACGTGATTAACGAAGTGCTGGCCACGCGGATGACCGAGTGGGACACCACCCTGCTTGGAACCGCGTTGCATCACTCAGCAGCCCTGAACACCTGGTTGCTGCCGCATCTCTATCTCGGCGGCACAGCCGTGATCCTGCGAGAGTTCACGGCAGACGCCTGGATCGAGATGATGCAGCGCGAGCGCGTCACGAACGGATTCACACCGCCCACCCTGGCACGCCAGGTGGTCAAGCATCCGAACGCGGACAAGGCGGACTGGCGGCATTTACGCCGCTGGTACTCTGGCGCGGGTATCCTTCCCCGGCACGAACGCGAGGAAATGGAGGCGCTCAATCCGGGACTCGGTATCTATTATCAATATGGACTGACCGAAGCAGGCCCCATCGTCACTGTGCTGCAGCCGGAAGATTACGACCTTGCTCCCGGCAGCATCGGCCGCGCCGTGCGCAACTGCGAAATCCGCATGCTGCGCGAAGACCGCACTGACGCACCACCGGATACCGTCGGAGAGATCGCAGTGCGCGGCCCGGCGGTAATGGGCGGATACTTCAACCGCCCGGAAGAAACCGCGAAAGTATTCCACGATGGCTGGCTCCTGACCGGCGATCTTGGCGTCATGGATGCAAATGGTTTCATCACATTTCATGATCGTTCCAAGGACATGATCAAAACCGGTGGCTTGAACGTCTACTCGCAGGAGGTCGAGCACGTGCTCGCGAAACACCCCGCTGTACGTGAGGTCGCCGTCATTGGTACGCAGGACGACCACTGGGGCGAAATGGTCACAGCCGTAATCACGCTGCATGACGGCATGTCCGCCGACGAAAACGATCTGATCTCGTTTGCGCGGAAGGATCTTGGCGGCTACCAGACGCCCAAGCGCATCCTGTTCATGAGCTATGATGAACTGCCGAAGAACTATCTCGGAAAAATCCTCAAGCGCGAACTTCGTACAAAGGTTGATTCATGACTGTCTTGCGTGAAATTCCACGCCCCGGCGTAGCCCTCATCACCATCAATCGTCCCGACAAGCTGAATTCCATCGATCCGGCGACGGATCTGCTGTTGCGTGAAGCTTGGGCCTGGGCAGAACAGGCGAACGACGTACGGTGCATCATCCTCACCGGAACGGAGAAGTCATTCTGCGCAGGCGGCGATATCGCGCAGCTTTTGCCGGATCTGCGCCGCCGCAACGAGATCAATGCCGACGACGGTACATTCTGCGGACTGACACGCGTGTATCCCACGCGCAAGCCGATCCTCGCCGCAGTCAACGGTATGGCGTTCGGCGGTGGCCTCGAACTGGCGCTGGCTTCGGACATCCGCATCGCCAGCGCCAAGGCAAAATTCGGCCTGCCAGAAGTCCAGGTGGGTGTGCTTGCCGGGGCCGGCGGCGTGACCCGCCTCCCCCGATTCATCGCACCCGCTATCGCAGCCGAAATGCTGCTGACCGGTGAAGCGATCGACGCGGACACGGCGCTCCGCGCCGGTCTTGTCAGCCGCGTTGTTCCTCCGGAGCAACTAATGGAGACGGCCTTCAGGATCGCAACCCGCATTGCCGCGAATGCCCCGCTGGCGATTGTCCGGACGCTGGAATTGATGCGGAAATCCCGCTCGCTCAGTCTTGCGGACAGCCTCGATATGGAGCGTGCCAGCCTTCAATATCTGCTCGCCAGCGCGGACGCGAAGGAAGGCATCGCCGCCTTCTCCGAAAAGCGCGTCCCTGCATTTACAGGACACTGACATGCTCGACATTTATGCATTGGATGAGACCACGCGCCAAATCCGAGACAGTGTCGCCGCATTCGCCAGCGAACGAATTGCGCCGTTGGCTGACGACGTCGACCGCAAGGATACGTTTCCGCGACATCTGTGGCCGGACCTCGGCGCGCTCGGCGTGTTGGGGATCACAGCCGACGAAGATGACGGTGGCGCGGGTTTAGGCTATCTCGCGCACGTGGTCGCTTCCGAGGAAATTTCCCGCGCTTCCGGCTCGATCGGAATTTCCTACATCGCCCATTCTAACTTGTGCGTGAATCAGATCCGGCTGAATGCAAATCCTGAACTGCGGAGGCGTTATCTGCCCAAGCTGATCTCCGGCGAGCATGTCGGTGCGCTTGCCATGAGCGAAGCTGGCTCTGGTTCGGACGTCGTCAGCATGACGCTGCGAGCAGAGCGGCGCGGCGATCACTTCGTTCTCAACGGCAGCAAGATGTGGATCACTAACGGCGATCACGCCGACGTCTATGTAATTTACGCAAAAACCAGGCCTGATGCCGGTAAGCGCGGCATCACCGCCTTTGTGGTCGAGCGGGAAACGCCCGGTTTCAGGCGCGCGCAGAAGCTCGACAAACTCGGTATGCGCGGTTCAGGCACTTGCGAACTGGTGTTCGAGGATTGCGAGATCCCGGCGGAGAATATTCTCGGAACGATTGACGCTGGCGTCCGTGTTCTGATGAAAGGCCTCGACTACGAGCGCATCGTCGCCGCGTCCGCATCCGTGGGACTGATGCAGGCCGCACTCGATATCGCTCTGCCTTACGTCCGAGAACGCAAGCAATTCGGCCAACCGATCGGAGAGTTTCAACTCGTCCAGGGTAAGCTCGCGGAAATGATGACCGCGCTCAATGTCTCCCGCGCTTACCTCTACACCGTGGCGGCTGCGGCGGATCGCGGGCTGCCGCTTCGCAAGGAGGCCGCCAGCGCCATCATGTTCGCATCGGAAGCCGCGACGCGTGTAGCGCTCGACGCCATCCAATTGCTCGGCGGCAACGGCTACATCAACGAATACGCGACCGGGCGGCTGCTGCGCGACGCCAAGCTGTACGAGATCGGCGCGGGCACGACGGAAATCCGCAAAATGCTGATCGGTCGCGAACTGGTCCACGCTGGTGGATAGCCACTAGACAATAGACCGCAGGGAGGAAAGAACATGACTTACGAAGACATCATCTACGAGGAGCGCCCGAAGGGCATTGCTCGCATCACGATCAATCGGCCAGCAAGCTACAATGCCTTTCGTGGGAAAACGGTCGAAGAGCTCATCCACGCATTTCAGCGCGCGGGGTGGGACAAGTCGATTGGCGTGATCGTCTTGACCGGCGCGGGAGATAAGGCCTTCTGCACTGGCGGCGACCAGGGCGCGCATGAAGGACAATACGATGGCCGGGGCACCATCGGCCTGCCCATCGACGAGTTCCAGAGCGTCATTCGCGACATGCCAAAGCCCGTCATTGCACGGGTCAACGGCTTTGCGATCGGCGGAGGCAATGTGCTTGCGACGATCTGCGATCTGACGATTGCATCTGATAAGGCGCAGTTCGGACAGGTTGGTCCGAAGGTTGGATCCGTCGACCCGGGTTTCGGAACCGCTTATCTTGCCCGCGTGGTCGGCGAGAAGAAGGCACGCGAGATCTGGTATCTCAACCGGCGCTACACGGCTGCGCAGGCAGTCGAAATGGGGCTCGCCAACATCGCGGTGCCGCATGATGAACTCGATGCGGAAGTTGATCGCTGGTGCGAGGAGTTGCTTGAGCGGAGTCCGACAGCACTTGCTCTCGCCAAGCGTTCTTTCAACGCTGATACGGAGTCGATCCGCGGCATCGCCAGCATGGGAATGGCGGCGCTCAGCCTCTACTACGACACGGAAGAGTCGAAGGAAGGCGGCCGGGCATTCCGGGAGAAACGCAAGCCGGATTTCCGGAAGTTCACGCGCTGATCGAATCCGACAACGTGACGATGCGCGTCTGCGGCGCGCTACAGGAATTGAACCATGACCAAACAAACGAAGCGCGCCGCATTCCAGTGGGATGACCCGTTCCTACTTGACGATCAGTTGACCGAGGACGAGCGGATGATCCGCGACACGGCGCGGGCCTACGCTCAGGACAAGCTGCTGCCGCGCGTGACGCAGGCCTATCTCGAAGAAAAGACCGATCGCGAAATCTTCAACGAG
>JAUSAX010000067.1 GCA_030652315.1 Afipia sp.
CTCGTTGAAGATTTCGCGATCGGTCTTTTCTTCGAGATAGGCCTGCGTCACGCGCGGCAGCAGCTTGTCCTGAGCGTAGGCCCGCGCCGTGTCGCGGATCATCCGCTCGTCCTCGGTCAACTGATCGTCAAGTAGGAACGGATCGTCCCACTGGAATGTCGCCTTGGCGGGCTTGTCCTTGGTCTGCGGACGGGCACTCATGACAGTATCCTTTCAGCTTCCATCTGCTGTTGAGAAATCACGATAAATCGTCGGCGTCAGGTTGCAAGCGCAAAACCAGTTCCCGCGCGCGCGTGACGATCAGCCTTCAAACGGCTCATTGGCGACGATTTCGATGCCAAATCCCGAGAGGCCTTTGTAATCGTGCGTCGATGACGTGAGATGCCGGATCGATGTCACGCCGAGATCGCGCAGAATTTGCGCGCCGACGCCGACTTCGCGCCATTGTCGATGGCGATCCGCTTCCGCCGAATGATCTTCAGGAATCGGTGCCACAGGCACACCCGCGGCACCGTCGCGCAGATAGACCAGCACACCGCTGCCGTTCTTCTTGAAATGTTCGAGCGCCGCGAGGATACGGCCTGATCCAAAGAAGATGTCCTTGACGATGTTCGGCTTGTGGAAACGCGCCAGCACGTTCTGGCCGTTGCCAACGCCCTTGTAGACGAACGCGACGTGATAGATCGGATCGAATGGCGAGCGATAGGCATAGCCGTCGAGTTGACCGATCGGGCTATCGACGGTGAAGGTCGAAACCCGCTCGATCAGTTTCTCGCGCGCCTGCCGGTACGAGATCATGTCAGCGATGGTGACATGCTTGAGGTTGTGCTGGGCCGCGAACTTCACGACCTGCTCACCCTTCATCACCGTACCGTCGTCGTTCATCAGCTCGCTGATGACGCCGACCGGCGGCAAGTCGCACAGCTTGCAGAGATCGATCGCAGCTTCGGTGTGACCCGAGCGCAGCAGAACACCGCCATCGCGCGCGATCAACGGAAAGATATGGCCGGGGCGCGCGAAGTCGCTGGCGCCCGCATTGGGATTGGCCAGCGCGCGGCAGCAGACGGTACGCTCCTCGGCCGAAATGCCGGTGGTCATGCCGGGCTTGTAGTCGATCGACACCGTGAAGGCGGTGGTGTGATTGGAGTCGTTATGGGCGACCATCGGATCGAGCCGCAGGCGGCGAGCGTTGTCCGCCGTGATCGGGGCGCAGACGATGCCCGAGGTGTGACGGATGATGAAGGCCATCTTCTCCGCTGTACACAAGGTCGCGGCGACGATCAGATCGCCCTCGCCTTCGCGGTCGTCGTCGTCGGTGACCACGACGATTTCACCCGCTGCAAACGCCTTCAAAACTTCAGGGATAGGATGGGCCATAACGTGCTCGCTCTCAAAAAGGTGCTGATCGTATGGCGCAGGGCGCGGGCGCGCGCAACTGTCCCGTCCACATGGCCGTCATCCGTAGGCGTTTGACCCGCATGAATGAGAGATATGCCCTCGCCCAATCAGAGCAAGGTCCGGATTTGCGCGCAGGACACCGGATTTTCGCAGTTTTAAACGGGAAGGCTTTCGCATGGCGAAACGCGCTCCGACAGCCCCCGGCAACAGGTATCAGGGCAAGACTTCTTTGCGCTCGGCCAAAAGACCGTCCATCTCGGCGCGCTTCTCGTCCAGTAGACCCTGGTCCGCGGCGTCAATGACCTTGTAAAGTTCCTCGGCATCCGTGATGCGGGTCACTGTCACGTAATCAGCGCCGGCGGCGTAAATATCCGCCACATCGACCAACAGGTCCGCCGTCGATATGATTTTCGCGTCCGGATTCATCGAACGGACGTGGCGGACCAGCTTTTCGTTGTTGGCGCCCTTCAGCAATGAATCCGGCACGCTGAGAATGATGATCTCGGCATTACCGACGCCGGCATGCAGCAAGGTGTCGATATTGCTGATGTCGCCATAGATGACGTGAATGCCGCGCGCGGTCAGTGTGCGAAATACGTTCGGATTGAAGTCGACCACGCTGATCTGATCGAGCAGGGATTTGTTCTGCCGTTCGATCTCGCTGACCAGCGCGCTCGCCGCACGAAAAAAGCCGAGAATGACGATGCGCCTGGCTGCGCCGTGGCCTCCCTCGTGATCCTCATCGGCAGTTTGTGTCTGGTCGAGATCGCGAAACCCGATCCGCTTCATCGCTCCGATGGCCCATCGGGTAATCGGGTCGCTGCGCATGATCACAAAGGTCGACAGAACTGCGAGGATCACGAACGCGAATGACGCCGCGTTGGATGTCTCCTGCGTGATGTGCCCGGCGATGATGCCGGTCTGAATCACAACCAGCGAGAACTCGCTGATCTGCGAGAGGTTCAACGCCGGCAACAGGCTGGCGCGAAGCCCCTGCTTCATGAAGTAGAGCGGCAGGAACGTCGTGACCGCCCGACTGATCACCGTAAACGCCGCGATAACAAGAGCCAGCCCGATCGTCGACGAACTCGGGATCGGGATCGTCATGCCGAGAGCTACGAAAAACAGCGTGATGAAGAAGTCCCGCAGCGTGGTGACTTTAGCCGTGACGTCGAGCGCGTAAGGGAATGTCGAGAGCGACACGCCCGCCACGAGCGATCCCATCTCCCGCGACAGATGAAGACGCTCAGCGATTTCGCCGATCAGAAAACACCATGCCAGCGCCCCGAGCATGACGAGTTCCGGGCTTCGCGCGATCTGGTGAAATATCCTGGGCAGCACAAAGCGGCTGAGGACCATCGCCGTCGCAACCAGCAGGCCGACCCGGCCGATCGACATCAGGACGATGCTGATCTGGAGGTCGCCGAGGCTCGGCTGGACCGCAAGGAACAGGATTGCGAAGATGTCCTGAATAACCAGGACGCCGAGCGTGATGCGCCCCGGCAGCGTATCGAGCTCACGCTTTTCGTAGAGAACCTTGACGATGATGACCGTGCTCGAGAGAGCGCACGCAACCGTCAGGTACAGCGCATCGAACTTGCCGCCCCCCAGCGACAGGCCGATGGCAAGGAAGAACGCGAGACCGAGCACGCAGGCGCCGATCAATTGCCCGCCGGCGGCGAACAGGATCACACGGCCGGCCCTGATGATCTTTTTCAGGTCGATTTCCAGCCCGATCATGAACAGCATGAAGATCAGGCCAAGCTCGGAAATCGTGCGGATCGATTCCTCGGACTTCACCCAGCCCATGCCGAACGGGCCGATGATGAAGCCACCGACCAGATAGGCGAGGATCAGAGGTTGCCGGAAAAAATGCGCGGCCAGGCCAAGCACCCAGGCAAACAGGATCGAAAAGGTAATATCGCGAATAAGTTCGTGCATGCCCTCGGCCGGCTCGGCAGCGTCAAAAAATGCCTGAATCAAGCCTGTGTATAAGGACCAAAGACCGCCATGAAAGCAATATCCATGGCTCATTTTACGCGATCCGGGTTCTCGGCTGAGAGCAGTTTGCCGCGGCTTTTACCTCAGGCCTTGAATTTGAACATGTTGGCGGCCGAGAGCGCAGAGGTGCCGCATGATTGTGCGACAAGTCAGCGCGGAACGCTGCCCGATCGTGACCGCGAAGTGACAATCATTAAAAACACGCCCATCCGAATCGCTCCGTGGGTTGAATAACGACTCCGCCTGTATAGGTTCGCGCAGGGGACTTGGAGCACTACAAGGCTGGTCATGAATTCAAAATTGAATCTCATTTTGGCGCTGGTATTTTTGGGCGGCTTGAGCGCCGCCAATGCCGACGAAGGATCCCCTATTGGCCTTTGGCTCACGGAGAAGGGCGACGCCCGAATTCAGGTCACCCAGTGCGGGCGAGCGCTCTGTGGAAAGGTCGCCTGGCTGCGCGAGGCGATCGACCCCGCAACCGGCAGGCCGCAGACCGACGACAAGAATCCAGATCCCGCGCTGGCGTCGCGTCCCATGATCGGCGTGCAGCTTTTTCTCGGCATGGTCCCGAGCGGGCCCGGCACCTGGGCAGGCCATGTCTACAATGGCGATGACGGCAAGGTGTACGACAGCAAGGTTTTGCTGACGGGGCCAAGAACCCTACGCATTGAAGGATGCGTCGGCGCGATTTGCGGCGGTGAAAACTGGACCCGGGTCGGCGGTCGCTGAGGCTGGTCCCGTCAACCGCACAACCGCCAGCGGACCGTAGCGGCGCGAAAGGCCAAAATAGCTGGATGTTCGGGGAGTTATGGTCGGAGTGGCAGGATTTGAACCTGCGACCCCTGCGTCCCGAACGCAGTGCTCTACCGGGCTGAGCCACACTCCGACATGGGCGCCGGTATAGCGTCGGCTCTCGCAGACCGCAAGAAGCTGTATAAGAGGGCAAAACCCTCCAGAAACGCCACCCATGGCGCGGCTCATGTGATGAAACTCGGTCTGAATACGGCAACTATCCCGGCGGATGGAGCAGCGGGCACCGCTGCACGCTGCCTCGAGGGCGGCGGACTTGTCGCGTTCCCGACCGAGACGGTCTACGGGCTCGGCGCTGACGCCACCAACGCCCGCGCGGTCGCCCGGCTTTACGAGGCGAAGGGCCGGCCCTCCTTCAATCCGCTGATCGCCCATGTCAGCGATTTGAAGGCCGCACGGCAGATCGCGCGTTTCGACGACAAAAGCCTCCGGCTCGCAGAAACATTCTGGCCCGGGCCGCTGACTCTGGTTTTACCCAAGGCTTCCGACTGCCCGGTTTCGGATCTTGCCACCGCCGGACTAGAGACTATCGCCGTGCGCATTCCGGCCCATCCGGCGGCACGCGACATTCTGCGTGCCTTCGGAAAGCCGGTGGTCGCACCATCGGCCAACATCTCAGGGCACGTCTCGCCCACGACGGCGGCGCACGTCCTGGGCGATCTCGCCGGCCGCATCGATCTGATCGTGGACGGCGGGCCGGTGTCGGTCGGTGTCGAATCCACCATCGTCGGCTGTTTTGAAACGCCTCTGCTGCTGCGCCCCGGCGGGCTTCCCCGCGAGGACATCGAGCGGGTGCTGGGCGAGAAGCTCGCGCGATTGCCGGAAGAAGCCGGCACGACGGACGCGCAACCGCTGTCGCCGGGCATGCTGGCCTCGCACTATGCGCCGCGCACGCCGGTCCGGCTCAATGCCCACCGGCTGGAATCCGGCGAAGCGCTGCTGGCGTTCGGGCCGCACATCATCCCCGGCTCCGAGCGGGCCAGCGTCATGAATTTGTCGGAGGCCGGCGATCTGGTGGAAGCTGCTGCGAATCTTTTCAGCTATCTTCGCGAACTCGACGCGAGCGGTTCTCGCGCCATCGCAGTGATGCCGGTTCCGCATGATGGGCTCGGCGAAGCCATCAATGATCGCTTGCAACGCGCCGCCGTTCCGCGAAGCTGATCACGTCAGGATTTTCGACAAGAAGCAAAGAAAAGAACATGAATATCGTGCAGCCACCGCCGTCCGTTCTGTCGCCTGAGTTACTGGCCCGCTTCGCGGCGATCGTCGGCGACAAATACGCGGTGACCGATCCGCACGAAGCTGCGCCCTACCTCACCGAGGAGCGCGGCCTGTTTCAGGGCCACTCGCCGCTCGTGCTCCGGCCCGGCTCGACGGCGGAAGTTGCGGCGATCTGCAAGCTCGCTACCGAGACGAAAACCGCACTGGTGCCGCAGGGCGGCAACACCGGACTGGTCGGCGGGCAGACGCCGCACAATGGCGAAGTCGTGGTCTCGACGCGCCGGCTCGACAAGATTCGCGCGGTCGATACGCAGTCCAATGCCATGACCGTCGAAGCGGGCGTGATCCTCGCCAACGCGCAGCAGCGCGCCACGGATGCCGACCGGCTGTTTCCGCTGTCGCTGGGCGCGGAAGGCAGTTGCACCATCGGCGGGAATCTCTCCACCAATGCGGGCGGCATCGCCGCGCTGGCTTACGGCGTTGCGCGCGATCTCGTGCTCGGGCTCGAAGTCGTGCTCGCCGACGGGCGCATCATGCACGGCCTGTCGAGCCTGAAGAAGGACAACACCGGCTACGATCTGCGCGATCTGTTCATCGGCGCGGAAGGCACACTCGGCTTCATCACCGCGGCGACATTGAAGATGTTCCCGAAGCCGCACTCGGTCGAAACCGCGTTCGCCGCCATCGTCTCCCCCGCCGATGCGCTCACGCTGCTGGACATCTCCCGCAATATCGCGGCGGGAAGCCTGACGAGCTTTGAACTTATCCCGCAGATCGCCATCGATTTCGTGGTCAAGCATGGCCCATCCATTCGCGCGCCATTGTCCGACCGTCACCCCTGGTATGTGCTGATGGAAATCTCCTCGCCTCGCGACGACGCCCGCGACACCATCGAGGCGATCCTGACCAAGGGCATGGAAGACGGCATCGTCAATGACGCAGTGATTGCCGCCAACCTCGATCAGCGTGCGGCGTTCTGGAAGCTGCGCGAGGTGATTTCGCCGGCACAGAAACCCGAGGGCGGATCGATCAAGCACGACATTTCCGTACCGGTCGCCGCGGTGCCTGATTTTCTAAGCGAAGCCGATGCCGCCGTGACCGAACTCATTCCCGGCGCCCGCCCGTTTGCGTTCGGTCATCTTGGCGACGGCAACATCCACTACAATGTCAGCCAGCCGATTGGAGCCGACATGGCGGACTACCTCGCGCGCTGGCACGAGATGAACGATGTGGTGCATGCCGTTGTCGCAAAACACGGCGGATCGATTTCCGCCGAACACGGCATCGGCGTGCTGAAACGCGATGAGCTTCCGCATGTAAAAGATCCTGTCGCGCTCGATATCATGCGATCGATCAAAAACCTGCTCGATCCGCACAACATCATGAACCCGGGCAAGGTGCTGTGACCGACGCATCGGCAACGTTGACAAGCAATCTCGCCGTTAGCGCAATAGAGGACGCCGACATTCCGGCAGTCGTCGCGCTGTGGGAGCAATGCGAACTGACGCGGCCATGGAACGAACCGCAGGCTGACATTGCGCGAGCGCGGCAAGGTCCGAACTCGGCGGTGCTGGTCGGCCGCGACGGAAACACCATCGTCGCAACCGTGATGGTCGGACACGATGGTCATCGCGGCTGGGTCTACTACGTCGCCGTGGATCCCGGTCAGCACAAAAAGGGATACGGGCGTGCGATCATGGCGGCAGCTGAAGACTGGCTGCGTGAACGCAGCATCGAGAAGCTTCAACTGCTCGTGCGCGCTGACAACACCCGCGTGCAGGCATTTTACGAAACGCTCAATTACGATCGGCAGGAACGCGTCATCTACGCAAAGTGGCTCGACGGCCGCCCGATGACGCCGTGAGATTGCAGCATCGCGCCTAGAACGAGGCTCTCCTAAAACAAGGAACCCTGCCCGTTATCCTCTTCGGGCGCAGAAACCTTGATCTTTCTTGGCGGCTCCTTGGGTTGTTTGCGGCTCGCAGCCTCGGCGATGGCGATGTCCTCTTCGCTACACGGCAGGATCAGGTCCGCGCCGTCGTTGGCCACGCGATTAACCGCCGTCGAAACCTCGTGCCAGACGAACGTCCCCCTCGGCGGAGCGACCAGCATGGTCATCGCATCTTCCGCCTCGGTCATGCTGCCGTCGAGCCAGCGATCGAAGTCCGGCGGATCGATCGTCACCGGAACGCGCTCGTGCAGCGCGGCCATTTCCGGGCTCGCCGCAGCGGTGACGATGGCGACGGTATCGACCTCCTCGCCGTTCGGCCCGGTCCAGGTTTCGGCAACACCGGCAAAGGCGACCGGCTCGCCGTCACGGCGGCGGATGAAAAACGGGCGCTTGCGCGCGGGCGACGCCTGCCACTCGTAATATCCATCCGCCGGAAGAAGACACCGCCGCCGCCTGATGGCGTTGCGGAACGAGGGCTTTTCCAGAACCGTTTCGGCGCGCGCATTGATGACGAGCGCGAACGTGCGGGGATCTTTCACCCACGACGGCAGGAAACCCCAGCGCATCAACCGGAACTGGCGGACGCCATTTTCGAGCATAACCACCGGCACCGGCTGAGTCGGAGCAACGTTATACCGCGGCGGAAAATTGGGTTGCTCGCCATAGCCGAACAAACGGCGCAGCGCTTCAGGACTAGATGCAATTACGTACCGCCCGCACATAAAAAGACTCGAAATACGTCATCTGCAGTGGAAAATGACACATAAGTAAAACTTGTTCAGCCACCTTTAACTTCAGATGCTCAAACATCCACGACGATGTCGAAATCAGCCCTGCATGAAATGCCCCCCACCGACGATGCGGCCGCACGCGCCCAGCGCCTGCTTGAGGCCAACATCAATCCCCGCACCGGGCTGGCGACCGATTACCTGAATCATTTCAATGAGGCGATCATGCTGCTTGAAATGGTCCCCGACATCCCCGAATGCATCGACGACTTCCTCGGCTGGGAGCCCATGAGCTATCGCGAGCATTTCGCGGCCTCGAATTTCAAGGCCCGCGACCTCGCCATCAGCGCCTATGATTCGAGCGACCCTGCCCTTCGCACCGAGTTCGACAATATCACCACGACGATGACATCGATTTTGACGTCGGTGGGCGCGGCCATGCGCCAGGCCCGGCATGCCGACACCCGCACCATCCTCGCCGAACAGGCCGCGGGCTGGGTCAAACCGCTCGTCACGCTGGCAGGCGCCATGATCAATGGCGGCAGCAGCGATGGCGACGACGTCGACCAGATCATGAACCGCTGACCGTGGCAGACCTCTCGCATACCGGCCCCCGACTCGCCGTCAGCGCCGGCATTTTCCGCGACGGCAAGATCCTGCTGGTCCGCCGCGCCCGCGAGCCGGCCAAGGGCGTCTATACGTTTCCCGGCGGCCGGGTGGAATTCGGCGAAAGCCTGACCGAGGCCCTGACCCGCGAAATCCGCGAGGAAACCGGCCTTGTGATCGAGATCGTGGGCCTCGTCGGTTACCGCGAGGCGCTGCCGGCCCGGACCGGCGGCCACGGCCATTTCGTCATCCTGCCGTTTGCCGCCCGCTGGGTCGCCAACGAGGTTGCGCTCAATGACGAACTGGACGACGCCCGCTGGCTTTCGCCCTCCTCCGCAGTTGACGGCCTGCGGGTGACCCAGGGTCTGGACGAGACCATCCGGGCCGCCGCCGCCATGATGGGCCTGTAAAGAGGGCCTTTGCCTTGCTTCCGGCCCGTTGAACGGGCATATGGCGGCCTTCATGCTGAAGCGGATTTTCGCGATTTTCCTTATGGCGGCAGTGGCCGGTCCGGTTCCGGTCCGGGCCCAGGACGCGGCTGCGCCGTTCGACGCCGACCTGCAGAGGCTCGCTGAGATCCTCGGCACCCTGCATTACCTGCGCGGAATCTGCGGCCCCAATGAAGGCCAGAAGTGGCGCGCCGAAATGCAGGCGCTGGTCGATGCCGAGACGCCCTCGGGCGAGCGCCGCAACCGCATGATCGCAAGCTTCAACCGCGGCTATAACGGGTTCCAGCAGACCTATCGTTCCTGCACCCCCGCCGCGAATGTCGCGATTCGCCGCTACCTGGAAGAAGGCTCGAAAATCTCCCGAGACCTGACGGCGCGTTACGCCAACTGACATTTTCCGGTGGATGACGTTTCGGCGTCGGCGAGAAAATGCAGGAAATAACGCAATAACTTGCGTTTGCGCCGTTAACCTTTCCTAAAGAACCGTCTCGCGGGCCACGCCCTGCATGCTATTCCTTGTGCAGTTTCAACCGTGCAGTCCGCCGGACGCGTTCCACAGGCAATTGATTTCATGTCGCATACCTACCCTTGGACGTCCGCTCACAACCTTTCGCCCGATCAGGATCAGAAGCGGGCTGCGCTGAATTATCTCAACGAAGCATGGGCGGAAGCGCGTCACGACGGCGTCGATGGCGATTGCCTGGCGCAGGCGAGCCTGTTCGCCGCATTCGCCGAACTCGTCAGCACCTATGGCGAAGACGCGGTGGCCAAGTTCGTCGAAGGCCTCGCCGGCCGCATCCGCAGCGGCGAATTCTCGGTGGTGGAATTCCGGCAGTAAATCATGAGCCGTCATCCTTCGAGGCTCGCAAGTGCTCGCACCTCAGGATGACGCAAACACAGTGTTATGGGTTTCGGCCTTCGCCGGGACGACGTCGAACGTGTGGTGAGCACTGCACCTCATTTGCAGTTCGTCATGGCCGGGCTTGACCCGGCCATCCACGCCTTCATTTGATTTCGCAAGCAAGACGTGGATCACCGGGTCAAGCCCGGTGATGACGATTGAATGCATGGAAGCATCCCGCGTCATTCCGACTCCCGATTCAGTTTTCAAACAGCCACTATCAAACAGCCATGCGTCATTGCTCTCGCGCCACGCGCGAGTTGCGCTTTTAGTTTCGCCCCCCTTCAACAACGAGGGGCATGGAGCGCCGCAAGGCGCACCTTGTCTTGTTTCGCTTCCGGCATCGTTTGCGACACGATGAACCTCCGGAAGCGCATCGCCTTGCGGCGCTCCATTGCGGCGATTTTTGGCGAGGGGACCGTACTTCCGGGTGAAGACGGGGGAGCTAATCGACCCCTGATCCGGCCGGCTTTCGCCGCCTTCATCCTCACCGCGTCCAGCCGCGAACGGCAGAGCCACGTAGTTGGCCCGGACGGTGACCCCAGCCTCCCGGACGACATGGCTGCGAACCACGCGCGCGGGCGCCGCATCCTGCTCCGCTTCAAAAGCGCCCTCGAGAAGCGCCCCTCGCGAACAGGACGCGCCGAACATAGGGGCGGTTCAGAGCGCGGGGATTTCTGTCCCCATCACGAAATGTTTCGGGAGTCGTAGTAGTCGTCATTCCGGGCCTGCGCCAAGAGGCGCATCCCGGAATGACGGGTGGGAAAATCAGAAGCGATCTTCTCGCTACCACCATGACGTTCGGTGGCAATGGTCCCCGCTTTCGCGGGACGACATCGAGGGTGGTGATACACCGTCATTGCGAGGAGCGAAGCGGCGAAACAATCCAGCTACGCTTGCTCTCTACTTTCCTTACCGGTTCTTGTGCCATCAGCCTTGACGCCATCAGCCTTGCTACGGTCGCTTCTGGCACGATCGGCCTTGCCGTTGTCGGTCTTCGTCCGATCGAACTCGGCGGGCTCAACCCTTGCAAGCCCGGAGTCGGGGCGGTTGCCTTTGCCGAACGCGCGAACCAGAGCTTCGATCCGGTCGAGATCACGATCGCGCTGAGCGAGAGGCATTTCGATTCCTTCCTTGCGAAACCGCCTGAGGATTTCGAGCCGTATCTCGTCAGCCACACCGGCGTCGGCGCCGATATTGGCGACATGAAAGAACACCGCAAATTCCAGCGCGTCCGCGCCGAAGTTGCCGAGGTTGGCAAATGGCGCGGGCGATTTCAGTGTTCGTGGATGGCTGCCGGCGATGTCGAGCAGGACCGCGATGACGTGGTCCGGATCGGCATTGTAGGATGTCCCGACCTTCACCGACAGACGCGCCGAATAGCTGCCGTGCATCCAGTTGACGACCTGACCGCTGATCAGGTCGGCATTGGGAACGATGACCGAGACATTATCGTAGGTGGCGATCTCGGTCGCGCGCACGTTGATGCGCTTGACGACGCCCATGCGGGTGCCGACCTCGATGCGATCGCCAACCTTGATCGGCCGCTCAACCAGCAAGATCAGGCCCGATACGAAGTTATTGATAATCGACTGCAGACCGAAGCCGATACCGACCGACAGTGCACCGGCGACAATGGCGATGTTCTGTAGATTGAGTCCGACATACGATAGCGCAATGATGACGGCCAGAATGATACCGATGTAGCCGACCCCGGTGCGAATGGAGCTGCGAACGCCGAAGTCGAGATTGGTCTCGGGCAGAAAGCGGGATTCGAGCCAGCTCTGGATCGCCCGGGTGGCCGCGACGCCGACGATCAGTACGAGGATCGCGCCGAGAATTGCCGACGGCGAGATCGTGAACTTGCCGATCGAGAATCCGAAGAACGCGGACGACAACGACCCGAACACATCGTCGAAATTGATCCCCCACGTGACGAGGACCACGAACACGGCGAATGCAATCAAGGCCAACTGGACGAAGCCATTCAGCAGGGCGGCAATCTGGCGTACCGCAGGGCTGCTGAGTCCTGCCGTCTGCCGCAGGAACCGGCCCACGGTTCCATAATAGGAAAACGTCGCGGCGATTAATGCGTCGGCAAAATGGCTGAGCAGAACAGCGGCCATCAGCACGACGATAATGAGGATCATTTCCCCCGCGACGAACCCGCCGAACGAGACAAAGCCGGCCAGCGGCCCGATCACCGCGGTTGCCGCGAGCAGCCAGCCGAGCGGAATCAAAAGACGCCACGCCGACCGCTTGTGGGTCGTTGCTACGGACTCTTCTTTTTCGTCGTCTTCGTTTCCGGTGTGGGCCGCGATGCACAATGCGACCATGAACAGGAAAGCCTCGGTCAGCGCGACCACGCCTGCGCTGGCTGCGGATAGCTCGGCCGGGGCGCCGATCGCACGATTCAGTGCGTCGACCAGGGTGCCGAAGCAGGCAGCGATACCAAGCAGGATCGCCACCGGGACCAGCTTTCCGGCGACGTCGTCGTCGAGGTCGATCAAGCGCCAGGCTGGACGATCGGGCGCCAGCGTCGCGGTCGCGAGGCTATAGAAAAAGAACGCAAAGGTGACGACGAGAAACAGTCGCCGTGCGATGGCACTGATTTCGTCGGGCAAAACGCCGAGCGCAATCAGGGATTGATAGAGCACGAGCAAACAGGTGCCGGGGATGACGGTGTTGGCGAGAACGATAACCGCCGCAGAGCTTGTCTTGCGCAGTGCAGAAGGCTCGGTGATCACGGCATCGCGGGTCGTCCAGCGCGCTTGCCAGCGCCGCCACGGCGACAGGAAAAAGCCGAGCAAGACAACGACGGCAATTGCGAAGCCCGAAGCGGCGCGAAGCGGCTGCTCCGTCATGACGCCGACCCATCGGGACGCAAGCTCAACCAGCCGGCTTGTTGCGGGCGGAATTTCCTCGGCAACGCGCACCCAGAACGACGGATTGATCAGGCTGGGGGAGCGCTTGAAAACCGTGTCCGTGAATCTGGCGCGGCGGCGCTCCGCGATAAGATCGAGCGATTGCTGCGCACGCACGTTGATCAGGTTGGCCTGCTGAACGATGCTCTGGCGTACGGAGATCTCGGCCAGCAGCTTGGCACGCTCCAGTTTGACCTCGTCGGACTGCGGCGTTGTATCGCTTTCACCCGGCGCCAATCCGGCAGCTCGTTCAGTCGCCTCGTTGAGCCCCTGCGTCATGGAGGCGATAAGGTCACGTGCTCCCTTTTGCGCCTCGGTAATCTGGTCGCGAATTTGGGTCAGTCTGGCTTCGTCGGTGATGCCTAACTGCAAGAGCCATTCGACACTGTCGAGCGTTTGCTTCCAGCTGTTGAGGCTGGCGACCGCGCTCGGATAGGTCGGCGCCGGAACGCTGGGAAGCGCTTCCTTCGCCGGCGGCGCTGCAGGGGCGGGCGCTGCCGTGGCTGGGCTTTCGGCTCCTTTCGCTGCCGGGGGAGCCGGCGTCGCCGCAGGTGTCGCAGCGTGAAGAGCCGTGCATGGCGTCAATGCGAGGGCGAGAAAAACGGCAATAGTTCGGATATTCATTATCGTCCTTGTTTCATCGAATTAATCGACGCTCATGCCGCACAAACACGGCGATGTTCTGTTCGCGAGTGGCCAGCGAGGACCACTGAGTTCCATGGGTTGAGGTGATGGCGTCCTGGAATGGTTGGGCCACTCCGAGTTCCCGCTTGACTGACTCATAGCTAGTTGGTTATACGTCGATCCATAGCCAACGAGTTATTGATCAAGAATGCCAAACGCTCACGATATGCTGTTCAGAACGCTCGCCGATCCGACGCGGCGGGCGATCTTCGAGCGGTTGTGCCGAGGCGGAGAGCAGACGGTCGGGGCGCTGACCGCTCAAGCCGGGGTCTCGCAACCGGCCGTCTCCAAGCATCTCGGCGTCCTGAAGCAGGCCGGGCTGGTGCGCGACCGCCATGAGGGTCGCCAGACCCACTACAGCGCCCAGCTCGGTGCGCTTGCCCCGCTGATCGACTGGACAAGCCAGATGGCCGGATTCTGGGAGAACCGGTTCGACGATCTCGAAAATCTACTCAAGAGGATGGACCAATGAGCAGCACTGCGACCGAAACGCTCTCTGTCGTTGTCGAACGCGAGATGTCTTACCCGCCGGAGAAACTCTGGCGCGCACTCACGCAACCGCACCTGATCGAGGAGTGGCTGATGAAGAACGACTTCAAGCCTGTCGTCGGCCACAACTTCAATCTCAGGGGAGACTGGGGCGGCGTGCTGGACTGCGAGGTGCTCGCCGTCGAGCCGAACAGGACGCTGTCCTACACCTGGAATTTTGCGCACGACGATGCGGCCTTCAACCTGCAGAGCGTTGTGACCTTTACGCTCACCCCGACTGGCACGGGGACGCACCTGCGCATGGAGCAGTCAGGCTTCCGGCCGGATCAGAAGCAGGCCTTCGGCGGCGCGAAGCACGGGTGGCAGCAGTTCTTCACGAAGCTGGATGAAATTCTGGCGCGGGTAGACTGAGGTCTGCCGCATAATTCAATCTCAGGCGCTGTTTACAGGTTTGCATCTGCTGGAGACGCAATGGCCAGGATGACGTCGAAGAAGCCAACGAAGGTAGCAAAGAAGCCTGTTGCCAAACGGGTCGCGGCGAAGGCGGCCAAGCCGCGCAAGACGGCTGCGAAGCCGGCACTTCTTTCAGGCGGCAATCCGCAGATCGCAAAAGGTTACGGCGATGCGCCGGTGCAGGCCTACATCGCGGCCATGCCGGACTGGAAAAGCGACGTCGGGCGTCGTCTCGACGCACTCATCGCGCGCGCCGTCCCCGGCGTGCGCAAGGCGGTCAAATGGAATTCGCCGTTCTACGGACTTGAGGATCAGGTCTGGTTCCTCAGTTTTCATGTCTTCGCGAAGTACATCAAGGTGGCTTTCTTCCGCGGCGCGTCGCTGCGTCCTGTCCCGCCCGGCGAGTCCAAACAAAAGGACGTGCGCTATCTCGACATCCACGAGGGCGAACTCGACGAAACCCAGTTCGCCGACTGGGTGAGGCAAGCCAGCAAATTGCCCGGCGAACGGATGTGAGAGCCACCATGACAAAAGCAGCGACAACCTCGAAGATGACAAAGGCCGCGAAGGACGAAAGCGGAGTGGACTCTGCGTCCCGGCTGATCGATGCGAAAATCAAGAAGCTGGGCGATTGGCGGGGCGAGACGCTCGCCAGCATCCGCAAGAGTATCCTCGAGGCCGACAAGGACATCATCGAGGAATGGAAATGGATGGGAAGCCCGGTGTGGTCTCGCGACGGCATCATCGCGGTCGGCAACGCCCACAAGGAGAAGGTGAAACTGACCTTTGCCCATGGGGCGAGCCTTCCGGACCCGGACAAGCTTTTCAACGCGGGCCTTGATGGCAAGGTGTGGCGGGCGATCGATGTTTTCGAAGGCGACAAGATTGATGCGCGTGCGCTGAAGAATCTTGTGCGTGCTGCGATTGAGTTCAATCAGAGCAAATCGAAGAAGAAGGCGACTGCGAAGAAAGCTCCTGCAGAGAAAACCGTTGCGGGTGCGCGCGCGAAAGTAAGCCAAAGCAAGAGGACATGAAGCGATAGCTTTCGTGCAAGATTTCTCGTTCGTCGTGGCCGGGCTTGACCCGGCCATCCACGTCTTCCTTATTTGTGGCAAACAAGACGTGGATCACCGGGTCAAGCCCGGTGATGACGATCTCGCGATTTGAGTTATCGGACACAATGTTCCTCTATGTCGTCCCCGCGAAAGCGGGGACCCATACTCCCTGAGTTCTCGATTTAGGTGAGATGCTGGAGCAATCGCCGTCATCAAGTCGTTCGGTGGTTATGGGTCCCCGCTTTCGCGGGGACGACATCGGATGTGTAATTGCATCGAACCACATCGCGACTTTCCAAAACAAAAAGGCGCTCCTTTCGGAGCGCCTTTGATGCTTGTGAGAAGCTGTGAAAGCTCGCAGCTTACAGCGAGTAGTACATTTCGAATTCGACCGGATGCGGGGTCATCTCAAAACGCTCGACCTCGGTCATCTTCAGCTCGATGAAGCTGTCGATGAAGTCGTCGTCGAACACGCCGCCGGCCTTGAGGAACGCGCGATCCTTGTCGAGGTTCTCAAGCGCCTCGCGCAGCGAGCCGCACACCGTCGGAATGGTCTTCAGCTCTTCCTTCGGCAGATCGTACAGATCCTTGTCCATCGCCGGACCCGGATCGATCTTGTTCTTGATGCCGTCGAGGCCGGCCATCAGCATCGCCGCGAAGGCGAGGTACGGGTTCGCCATCGGATCGGGGAAACGCACTTCGACGCGCTTCGCCTTCGGGTTGGTGGTGTAGGGGATGCGGCAGGAGGCCGAACGGTTGCGCGCCGAGTAGGCGAGCAGCACCGGCGCTTCATAGCCCGGGACCAGACGCTTGTAGGAGTTGGTCGACGGGTTGGTGAAGGCGTTGATGGCCTTGGCGTGCTTGATGATGCCGCCGATGTAGTGGAGGCAGGTCTCGGAGAGATCGGCGTACTTGTTGCCGGCGAACATCGGCTTGCCGTCTTTCCAGATCGACTGGTGGACGTGCATGCCCGAGCCGTTGTCGCCATAGACCGGCTTTGGCATGAAGGTGGCGGTCTTGCCGTAGATGTGCGCGACTTGATGGATGCAATACTTGTAGACCTGCATCTGGTCGGCCATGTGGGTCAGGGTGTCGAACTTCATGCCAAGCTCATGCTGGGCGGAAGCGACCTCGTGATGATGCTTCTCGACCTTGACGCCCATCTTGGCCATCGAGCCGAGCATTTCCGAGCGCATGTCCTGCACCGAGTCCTGCGGCGGAACGGGGAAGTAGCCACCCTTGGTGCGGATGCGGTGGCCGAGGTTGCCGCCCTCATACTCGGTGTCCGAGTTGGTCGGCAGTTCGGAGGAGTCCAGCTTGAAGCCGGTGTTGTACGGCGTGGTCTGGAAGCGCACGTCGTCGAACACGAAGAACTCGGCTTCCGGGCCGACGAACACGGTGTCGCCGACGCCGAGCGCCTTGACCTGAGCTTCGGCCTTCTTGGCGATGCCGCGCGGGTCGCGGTTGTAGGGTTCGCCGGTTGACGGCTCGAGAATGTCGCAGACGATGACCATGGTGGTCTCGGCGAAGAACGGGTCGATCGTCGCCGTGGTCGGGTCGGGCATCAGCGTCATGTCGGATTCATTGATCGCCTTCCAGCCGGCAATCGATGAGCCGTCGAACATCGTGCCTTCGGCGAAGATCTCCTCGTCGATCATCGAGATGTCGAACGTGACGTGCTGCCACTTGCCGCGCGGATCGGTGAAACGCAGATCGACGTACTTGACGTCGTTGTCCTTGATCGACTTGAGGACGTCTTTGGCGGTCTTCATGAATACCCCTTATGTCTGCTTGGTCGTTGTCGTGTCGTGGATTGGATGCACTGAGAGTGACGTGCAGTGAGAAGCCTCGGGCGGCAGGAGGCTGCCGCCGGCGAGGCGAGGATCAAGTCAGGCCGAAATCAGGTTAGATGGCGTCGAGCCCGGACTCTCCCGTTCTGATGCGGATGGCTTCTTCGATATTGGATACGAAAATCTTTCCGTCGCCGATGCGGCCAGTTTGCGCGGCACGCCTTATCGCGTCTATGGCTTTCTCGACAAGATCGTCGCCGACCACAATCTCAATTTTGACCTTCGGAAGGAAGTCCACGATGTATTCCGCGCCGCGATAAAGTTCGGCGTGACCCTTCTGGCGGCCGAAGCCCTTGGCCTCGGTGACCGTGATGCCCTGAATTCCGACTTCCTGAAGGGCTTCTTTCACCTCGTCGAGCTTGAAGGGCTTGATGATGGCTTCGATTTTTTTCACTTAGCGTCTCCCCGGCACTTCCAACTGGCCTGTCTGTACTTCCATATCGCGCGATGCACGCGCTCGTCACGTCGGTTCGTCCGTTAGCATCATCGTCGCGGGCAGGCGAACAGCCCGGAAATGACGGCCGCGCCCAGCAGCGTTTGCAGGTGGGTGAGACAATCCGAAAGCCACCCCCTAAAAGCAGGGTCTGTGCCAGTTTATTAAGACATTGGATTGCGCAAGAACATCATACAGTTAGTAGTGGCTTTGCCTCTTTGTGCGGCTAATGCCACCAGAGTGGAAGGCTATGAATTAGGCAATTGCACAAAAAATAGCCTGACACTCTCGGACTCTCCCAATCAGATTTGCCTCAAGATGTGGCGAAGCGAAGAGGCGGACGGCGAATGGAAATCCTGACGGTCTCGGAAATGACAAGCGCCGACCAGGCTGCGATCGCGGGCGGCATCAGCGGCTTTTCGCTGATGCGCCGCGCCGGGCAGGCGGTGGCACTGGCCGCGGAAGCGATGGCGGAGCGCGGACGAATCCTGGTGGTGGC
Organism: Afipia sp.; assembly: GCA_030652315.1. Lineage (GTDB taxonomy): Bacteria > Pseudomonadota > Alphaproteobacteria > Rhizobiales > Xanthobacteraceae > Afipia. The sequence goes on from JAUSAX010000067.1 coordinate 18,453, forward strand.
CGGTCGCGGCAACAATGGCGGCGACGGTTTCATCGCCGCCGCCGAACTTGCCGCAAAGGGGCGGGACGTCTCCGTCATCCTGCTGTGCGACCGCGCGACGCTGAAGGGCGACGCGGCGCTTGCCGCTGCGGAGTGGAAAGGCGAGGTGTTGCCTTGCGATCCGGCGGCGCTCGGCCAGCCCAACCTCATTATCGACGCGCTGTTCGGCGCGGGTCTCAATCGTGCGGTGAAGGGCGATCCCCTTGCGATGATCGAGGCGATGAATGCGAGCGGCGTTCCGATCCTCAGCGTCGATCTGCCGAGCGGTATCAACGGCGACACGGGAGAGGTGATGGGCGTTGCCATCGAGGCATCCGCCACCGTCACGTTCTTCCGGCGGAAGCCGGGGCATCTGCTGCTGCCGGGCCGCGCGTACTGCGGCGAGACCGATGTGGCCGACATCGGCATTGAACCCGACGTACTCGATGCGATCGCGCCGAAGGCATTCGAGAATGTCCCTGACCTGTGGGCCGACATCTTCCCGTCGCCACAGGCCGACGGTCACAAATATGCACGCGGGCATGCGGTGGTCGTGTCGGGAGATATGGTCTCGACCGGGGCGGCGCGGCTGGCTGCGCGTGCGGCGCTGCGTGCCGGTGCGGGCCTCGTCACGGTGGCGTCACCGCGCGATGCGCTCGCGGTCAATGCGGCCGCGCTGACGGCGGTGATGGTGAGCGAGACGCAAACGCCGCAGCAGTTCGCCGAGTTGCTGGCGGACCGGCGGCTCAATGCCTGTGTGATCGGGCCGGGGGCCGGGATCGGCGAGCGCACGCGCGATATGGTCAGCGCCGCGCTGTCGGCGCGGCGCGGTGTTGTGCTCGACGCCGATGCGCTGACGAGCTTCGCCGACGATCCCGAGACACTCTTTGCCGAGATCAAAAAGCAGGACGATCCACAGGTTATTCTCACCCCGCACGGTGGGGAATTTGGACGTCTGTTCAATCGGTTGCAACCTACTTATCCACATGTGTCGAAACTTGAACATGCGCGCCTAGCTGCCGGTCAATCAGGCGCCGTCGTGTTGCTGAAGGGGGCCGATACGGTGATCGCGGCGCCGGATGGCCGCGCGGCGATTACGGCCAATGCGCCGCCGTGGCTGGCGACGGCGGGATCGGGCGATGTGCTGGCCGGGATCATCGGCGGCCTGCTGGCGCAGGGCGTGCCGGCGTTCGAGGCGGCCTGTGTCGCGGCATGGATGCACGGCGAAGCGGGACATGAGTTCGGTCCGGGCCTGATCGCGGAAGATCTTCCCGACGTGCTGCCCGCGGTGCTGCGCAATCTCTACGATGAACTCGGGATTGCGTATTGATCCGCTCAAATTCACTCCACGTCATTGCGAGCGGAGCGAAGCAATCCAGATCGAAGCGTCATCAAGCAAGAACTGGATTGCTTCGTCGCTACGCTCCTCGCAATGACGATGGGACGCTACTCTACGACGTAGCTACGCACGAACTTCGGCGCGGCCCAGTTCAGCGCGGTCGCTTCCATCAGCCAGCGTCCGGTGTATTCGGCAAGGAATGCGATGCGCTGGGTCTGGCCCTTGTCGAAAATCAGGGTGTCGAGCCAGAACGGTTTCCAGCCGTCATCCAGCCGGTCGAGCAGCCGGAAGTGATGGCCGTGCAGGCGGAAGACGACGGGTGCTGTTGTTGGATTTGTGATCGCCATCACGACGGTGCGTCCGCGTTTGACGCGATAGGCGGGCGCGGTCGCCGCATCGAACTTGACCGGCGCAATCCACTGCGCGTTCGGATCGAGCGGCAGATCGGTGCGGAGCGCGCCCTTCAGGTCGAGACGCGCGGGCAGGTTGCCGGACGGAAGCGCGGCCGCGGGCGGCAACGGCGCGGCGCGAGCCGGCGCGTCGTTCGACATGGTCAGTTGCGCGATGGTCCGTGGCCCGCTGCCGTCGTGCAGGACGATGGATGAAACGGTGCCCGGTGCGCGCGTGGCGTCGATCAGAACATCGACACGCGATCCGGGCGCCAGCACAAGCTGGCCGTCGCGCGCGGGGAAGGGTTCAGAAGGCTGGCTGTCGATCGCCATGACGCGCACGTCGTGGTTCTCGATCCGCAGACCGAGGGGCGAGCGCGCACAGCCGTTGATGAAGCGCAGGCGCAGCCGTTCGTTGGTCTTGGCGGTGAGGTTAAGGCGCGGCTGTCCGTTCACGGTGTAGACCGCGGTGGTGCTGTCCGGGTTGCGCCCCGGCGCGAGGGCGCTGCCGTCGGGTTTCACGCGCCATTCCTCAATCAGCAGCACCTCGTCGCGGTCGGCTTGAACCGGCGGGCTGTCCTCGACGATGAGTGCGCGGGCCGACACGGGCCGGTCGGCGGCGTCGCCGAGGAGTTGTGCATTGACCAGAATCGTCCCGGCCTGGCGCAGGGGCAGGGTGAAGGAGGCGCGGCCGTTTGGGGGGATCGGCGCAAGTCCGGTCAGCGGGGCAGCGGCCTGCGCGCCGTCAATTCCGAGCCAGTTCAGGACGATAGGGGCCGGGAGTTCATTTGAAACCGTAACAGCGAGGTCGCCCTTGCCGAACCGCAAGGGGCCGTTGGCAGGACCCGTATTTGTCGTCTCGAGCGACCAGATCTGGCTCGGGGGCAGACCCGCGCCGAGAGCCGCCGTCGCGGGCCGCGCCCGCAGTGACAGGTTGTTTCCCGTTTGAGCCGCGGCAGGCAGCCGCAGCCCGGATGCGAGGGCAGTACCGCCAAGTCCGGCCAGCAGGGAGCGTCTGGAGGGCAAGAAGACCTGATTTGTCATGGTATTTTTCATGGTTGATGCGGACCATTTTCACGCCCCGATGTCCAGCGGACGCTTTGGCCGCTGGCGGGATGCGCAATCGCCTTCTAGCATCACGTAGCGAAAGCCATTTTTTTGCTGCGAAGCGGTTACCTCATGTTATAAGCCCGCCGCTCGCGGCTGTGCCGTTGAATGCAAGCGCCGTGCGGGCGTGGCGGAATTGGTAGACGCAGCAGGTTTAGGTTCTGCCGTCGAAAGATGTGGGGGTTCGAGTCCCTCCGCCCGCACCACATCATCTCTCTCTATTTTTGCTCATCGATCTCGCAGAGCGGCTGCAAACAGCTGCGCTGCGCCGTGCGCGTGGCTTGGCGAATGGCAGTAAGTCCGTCAGCGACCTTGACCCAAAATGCGTCACCGCGCGCGTTGAGCCGGATACGGTTCGCGCCTAAGCTCGCGACATCACGTGCAATGGGAATTCGCGACCGCTTCGCCTGCCAAGGGAGAACGTCCATGCGTGAATTGCCGATAGCAGTTATTCTTACATGCGCTGCTCTATTTGGACCTGCCGCGCCCGCGCTTGCTCAGGACGACTCCGAACAGAGACTTGGCAAAGTTCATTTTGCCACATCGTGCAATGAGACGGCGCAACGGCGCTTTGACCGCGCCATGCGCTACCAGCATTCGTTCTGGTACGCGGCGTCGAAGGAAATCTACGACGAAACGCTCAAAGCCGATCCGGAATGCGCCATCGCCCAATGGGGCATCGCGCTCTCGCTTCTGAACAATCCGCACCTCGCCGTGCCCGCGCCAAATCTGCCGCTTGGTCTTGCGGCGATTGAAAAGGCGAAGACGATAGGCGCGAAGACGCCGCGCGAGCGCGATTACATCGATGCGCTGGCGGTGATGTATGTCGACTATGACAAGATCCCGCATCAGGCGCGCGTGCAGTCCTACGTCAAGGCGATGGAGGCATTGGCGGCGCGTTATCCCGACGACGACGAGGCGCAGATCTTCTACGCCATCGCGCTGAATGTCGGCGCTCCTGCCACCGACAAGACCTACGCCAACCAGCTCAAGGGCGCGGCCATTCTGCAACCCATTTTTGAACGCGCGCCGCAGCATCCTGGCGCCGCGCACTATCTGATCCATCTTTACGACTATCCGCCCATCGCGGAGAAAGGTCTGCCTGCGGCGTTGCGTTACGCCAAGATTGCGCCGAACGCGCCGCATGCGCAGCACATGCCGTCGCACATTTTCACGCGTGTCGGATACTGGCGGGATTCGATCGGGGCAAACGCGGCTTCGGTCGCCGCCGCGAAGGCCAGCAAGGAAGCCGGCGACCAGATGCACGGGGAGGACTATCTCGTGTACGCCTACCTGCAACTCGGTCAGGACAAGGAGGCGCGTGACATCGTTGAGAACATCAAAGCGATGAAGTTCGGCCCCGATGCTTTCCCTGCCGCCTTTTCGCGGGCTGCTTCTCCCGCGCGCTACGCGGTGGAGCGTGGCGACTGGACCGGCGCGGCCAGTCTCGATGTTGAGCCAAGCAAGTTTCCGCACGCCGTGGCGGTGACGCATTTTGCGCGGGCGCTCGGCGCGGCGCATTCGGGCAATCCGGCTGCGGCGAAGGCGGATGCCGCAAAGCTTGCCGAACTGCGCGACGCGCTGCGTAACGCGAAGAATGATTACTGGGCCGCTCAGGTCGATGTGCAGGAGCAGGTGGCGTCCGCCTGGATTCTGTACGCCGAAGGCAAGTACGAGGATGCATTGAAGGCGATGACCGTCGCCGTTGCCGCAGAGGATAAAACCGAAAAGTCCCCGGTCACGCCGGGACCACTTGCGCCGGCGCGCGAGCTTTACGGATTCATGCTGCTTGATCGCGGAATGGCCAAGGAGGCGCTGGCGGCGTTCGAGGTGACCATGGCCAAGGAGCCCAACCGCTTTAACGGCTATGTCGGAGCCGCCAAGGCCGCGGAGGCGGCCGGTGACAAGGCGAAAGCGAAAGAGGCTTACGGGAAGCTGCTGGCGCAGGCGACCGACGCAAATTCCGACAGACCGGCGCTTGCGGACGCGAGGAGATTTGTTGCGGGTAACTAGAGGATGACACGAACTGTCACCATCGCCGCGATAGCGGGCCTTGCGCTCGGCGGTCTGGCCGGGGCGTACACGTCTGATGCCTGGCCGCTGTTGAACCGGAGCGGAGCGCAAGCCCCGAAAAGCCAGCCGGCGTGGGCCGAAGTGCAATGGCCGTTTCCGACGGACGAGTGGGGCAAGGGGAAAGCGTTCCGCTGCGCGGCCGCCAACTGTGGCGTCGAAGTCAATCTCTACATCCGCGCCAAGATCGGTTTCTGCAATTGCACGACCGGCGTGTCGGATGACGACGAGCTTGCGCGTCTGAGTGATTTCAATCTGATGGGCGAGAAGCCGTCGGCAACCGGCCCGGGCCGGCCGATCAGCGTCCGCTGGATGAAGGGCCGCAGCCGGGGCTACACGCTCGCGACGTCGGGATGGGCGCGCAGGTCCTCGCTCGCGGTGGCGTTCAACGACCGCTGCGACGCCATCGTTGCGACGGCCATTGTCGGGAACGATCGTCCCGCTGCGTTCGAACCGGGCGTCATCGAATTCCTCAACAGCGAGACCATCGCCAAGTGGGCGGAGGTGACGATCGGCTTGTGAGGCAAACAGGCTGACAACAGGCCGGGACGGGCGATCCGGAACCGCCGGTCCCGCCGCCAGAGACCGCATCTTGCGCCGGATGCGCGTCGCCATATGTCAGCTTGAACCGACGCTTGGATCATGCGATGAGCATCGGAATCCGTGTATTCCAGCTTGCCGGAAGACTGGATACAGACTGCGATACAAATTGGGATGGATTGACCGCTTTTTCCGTCAAAAAGCCCAACAATATCAAAGGATTGTGGTGCGGCTCCGGGCTCTCCGCCCGCACCCGGCGCATTCGCGCAGTAATTCTGGAGGAGGTGTTCCCTTGGGGGACGCGTCCGCCGCGCCACCGATGCACGCCGCTCGGCCTCATAGCCGACTGGTCCTGCGTCCAACACATTGACAACGACCCGGCGCCGCCGGGTCAAGCTGGAAGAAGATCGACGCCATGCAGGTCACAGAAACCCTCGCCGAGGGATTGAAGCACGAGTTCAAGGTCAGCGTTCCCGCGTCGGATATCGATGCCAAGGTGGATGCCCGTCTTGTCGACATGAAGGACAAGGTGAAGCTGAACGGTTTCCGTCCCGGCAAGGTTCCTGTCGCCCATCTCAAGAAGGTCTATGGCCGCTCGGTTGCCGCCGAGACCGTCGAGCAGCTGATTCGTGACACCAACGCCGGGATCTTCACCGAGCGCGGTTTCCGTCTCGCCACCGAGCCCAAGGTCACCATGCCGACCGAGGAAAAGGAAATCGAAGACATTCTGGCCGGCAAGTCCGACCTGAACTACTCGGTCGCCATCGAAGTCGTGCCCGCGATCGAACTGGCTGACTTCAAGAGCTTCAATGTCGAAAAGCCGGTGGCGGAAGTCACCGACGCCGACGTCGAGGAAGCGCTGAAGCGCATTGCCGACCAGAGCCGCCCCTATGCCGCGAAGGCGGAAGGCGCGAAGGCCGAAAAGGGTGACCGCGTCACCGTTGCCTTCAAGGGCTCCATCGACGGCGCGCTGTTCGACGGCGGCACCGGCGAAGGCATTCAGGTCGTCATCGGGTCGGGCACGTTCATTCCGGGCTTCGAAGACCAGCTGATCGGCATCGGCGTGGGCGAAACCCGCAATGTGAAGGCCTCGTTCCCGAAGAACTACACCGCGGAACATCTGGCCGGTAAGGACGCCGAGTTCGAAACCACCGCGAGCCTGATCGAGGCTCCGCAGGAGTCGAAGGTCGATGACGAGTTCGCCAAGAACCTCGGCATGGAATCGCTCGACAAGCTGAAGGAAGCCATGCGCGAGCGGCTCGTCGCCGAATTCGCCGGCGCGTCGCGCCAGCGCGTGAAGCGCGTGCTGCTCGACAAGCTCGACGAGACGCATAAGTTCGGTCCGCCGCCGTCGCTGGTCGAGGAAGAATTCAAGCTGATGTGGAACTCGATCAAGGCCGAGATGGAATCGACCGGCAAGACCTTTGCCGACGAAGACACCACCGAGGAGAAGGCCAAGGAAGAGTACGAGAAGATCGCGGACCGCCGCGTTCGCCTCGGCCTCGTGCTCTCCGAGATCGGCGAGAAGAACAAGATCAGCGTCACCGACGATGAAGTCAGCCGTGCGCTGATCGATCGCGCGCGTCAGTCGCCGGGCCGTGAAAAGGAAGTCTGGGATTTCTATCGCAGCAATCCGAACGCGCTGGCCCAGCTTCGCGCGCCGATCTACGAGGACAAGGTCGTCGACTTCATTCTCGAGCTCGCCAACGTGACCGAAAAGAAGGTCACGCGCGACGATCTGCTCAAGGAAGAAGAAGACAAGACCGCCGCTTAAGCGCTGGTCGCTGCGACAGAACCGATCATCGCCAGTTACGGCTGGGGGTGATCGGGTCGCGAATGGATCACGGCATCCAGAACAACCGACAGAACCGTATCGGTTCCGTCGGTGATCTGGCTCCGGACCGTCACGACGGCATTTTTCCGTTCAGGCCGATGCGCGACCGCGGCGATCTCGGCTTGCCCCGTGAGCGTCATGCCGGGGCGCACAGGCCGCTGAAATTTGGATTCGATGCGGGTGCCCGCGACGCCGGCGACCTGCCACCACATCGCCTCAACAATCAGCCGCTGGTAGATCGCCGTTGTGTGCAATCCGCTGGCGATGAGCCCGCCGAAGGGGCCGTTCGCCGCGGCGATCGGATCGACGTGGATAGGCAGGGGATCGAAACGCTCTGCGAATTCGATGATTTCTGCTTGTTCAATGGGGTAGGCGCGAAACGGAAAACGTTGCCCGACCGTGAGATCTTCGGCGTAAAGCATGAGGGTCTGGTCCTTCCCGTGAGTGCGGCCGGACGATAGCAGGTCGGTTGCGCACGGCCATTACCTCGCTGATCAAGCGCACGGCGGCGGACGGACTGTGTTAACGATATGCGCCGAATGAGCCTCCCGGCGTGTCCGGGTCGCTTTTCGCCTCAGGCCGAATCGGCTTCAACTGACTAGGCTCCGGCTTTTCGTGCCCTTGTGGTCGGGCTCTCCTGCTATATCTGTAGGGTCCGACTCTTCTGCATCACGAGGCAAATCGTCTGCCGGAACCTCCCAAGTCCTCAGCCGTCCGGCTGCGCCTCCACTAACCGTCAGGTGATAAATGCGCGATCCCGTTGAAACCTACATGAACCTTGTGCCGATGGTGGTCGAGCAGACCAATCGCGGCGAGAGGGCGTACGACATTTTCTCGCGCCTCTTGAAAGAGCGCATCATCTTCCTCACCGGTCCGGTCGAGGACAGCATGTCGGTGCTGGTCGTCGCACAGCTCCTGTTTCTGGAAGCCGAGAATCCGAAGAAGGAAATCTCGATGTACATCAACTCGCCGGGTGGCGTGGTGACATCGGGTCTGGCGATCTACGACACCATGCAGTTCATCCGTCCGCCGGTTTCGACCCTGTGCACGGGCCAGGCGGCGTCGATGGGTTCGCTGCTGCTCGCAGCCGGTCACAAGGACATGCGCTTCTCGCTGCCGAACTCCCGCATCATGGTCCATCAGCCATCGGGCGGTTTCCAGGGCCAGGCAACCGACATCATGCTGCACGCTCAGGAAATCCTGAACCTCAAGAAGCGGCTGAACGAAATCTACGTCAAGCACACCGGCCAGACCTACAAGGCGATCGAGGACGCGCTGGAGCGCGACAAGTTCCTGACCGCCGAGATGGCGCGCGATTTCGGCATCGTCGACAAGGTGATCGACAAGCGCGCCGAGGAAGCCGCGCCGAAGCTGCCGTAACGCAAATTCCCGGCTTGGTTGTGAGTTGAAAAACGGACGCCCTCGGGCGTCCGTTTTTGCATGAACACCATCACCCGTTTGGGGTATGGCGCAGGCTTTTAGGGTTCCATCCCTGCGGTGTACTTGACCGGCTAGCGTTCTTGGCCGCTAACTATTTCCAATTGATCCGGGGCTGTTGGCCCGTCTTTTTTCGATGTTTATTTGGGCGGCATCCAATTGCGCTCCGGACACACCGCATTTCGGTGAGAACGACGATGTCCGGGAGCAAGCCATGATCACAGGCACAAGAAGCGGCGTAGCCGCGATCCTCTTTTCGCTCTGCTCGCTCACAGTCATTGTTCCAGCCTCCGCACTCGAACTCGAACAGGCGCGCGAGCGCTGCCGCGCCTCCATCGGCAAGCCGACCTACATGGCTTGCAGGCAGAGTGGCGGACAACACGATGGCTGCATGGCGCGGGCGAAGGCTGCCGCGACGCCGTGCGTGCGCAATGCGATGATGGCTGCACGCCCGAAGGCGGCGCTGTTCGATGCGGCCAAGGTGTCGGCGCCGAAAAAGGAAGATATCGCGGCAGGTGCAGCGGCTTTGGCGAAGACCAACGCGACGCTGGTGGCGCCGCCGCGAACGGTTTCGGACATAACTGCCATTCTCAACCAGCAGAAGCCTGATCCGGCCAAGATCGCCGAACTGACGGCGACAGCCGATGCGCCGGTACCTGCCGGCTTGAAGGGGAACGAGCTTGCCGCGTTTCACTACAAGCGCGGGCAGGCACGAACGCTTGTCGGACGTAACGCCGAAGCGCTTGCTGATGCCGAACAGGCTGTGGCCCTGGGCAAGGGCGAGGACGTCAAGGTCTTTGCCCGCTACGAACAGTTCCTGATGCGACGCCTTCGCGAAGCCGGCGAGAAAAAGCGCGCTGACGCTATCGCTGCGAGACAGATCGCCGCCGCAAACAGCCAGCCCAAGGGAAAGGGTCGGCTTTTCGGTCTGTACCTGGGGCAGTCGATCGGACTGACGCGGTCGGGCGACATCAACGCTGCCGAATCCTATGCCGCCCGCAATCGTTCGTTGCTGGCCGAGGCGCAGCGCTGGCCGGTCTTCCCGATCTATGGAATGAGCTGGCAGGCGATCGTCGAAGACGGGAATGCGCGCATTGCCGAAGCGCGCGGCCGCTTTGCCGATGCCGAGGCCGCGTATCGCAAGTCCGCCGTGTTTTACACGAACGCGCTCGCCACCATGTCGCAGTGGGAAACCAAGCCTGCTGAAGGCGAGATGGAGCGGTTCGCCGACTGGGCCACGGCGTTTGAAGGCCGTACCAAGGTCAAGCAGGGACGGGTTGGCGAGGGCGAGGCGGATGTGCGCCGCGCGCTGCTCAGCCGCCTCAGCAAGTCCGGAAAATTCCATGCCGATACCGCAGGAATTCTCTCGGTATTCGTGTACGTGGTACAGGAGCAGGGCCGTTACGCGGAGGCCGAACAGCTTCAGCGTGAAGTCATCGATATCTACAAGGGGCTCGGTTACGCCGAGGACTCCGGCCCGCTGGTCAACGCCAATGTTTTCCTTGCGCAGATTCTGAATCTTGAACGCAAGTACGACGAGGCGACGAATCTCTACGATCAGGTCGATGTCTGGACGGCGAAATGGGAGCCGTCGCGCCGGGAAGGCATCAGCGGCGGTCTTGCCCGCGTCTCAATCATGCTCACGCAGGGCAATTTCGACAACGCGCTTGAGATTGCGCAGCGGTCGTATGAGCGCGAAAAGGCACGCTCCGGCGACAAAAGTCTCAATACGGCGGTCGCGCGCGGCTATTACGCAGTGACGCTGGCGCGCAAGGGTCGGGTTCCGGAGGCGCTGCAGGCGTTCAAGGACTCTATCCCGGTGCTGCAGACGGCGTCCGGCGGGAGCGACGACGACAGCGGATCGACCGCAGCCGCGCGCGAAGGCCGCGTTCGCTTCGTGGTCGAGGGCTATCTCCGCACGCTTGCGCTCAACCCGACGGTCGCACCGGCGAACGTCGCCGAGGAAACCTTCAGCTATGCGGATCTGCTGCGCGGACAATCCGTGCAGCGCGCGTTGCAGGCGTCGTCCGCCCGCGCGTCCACCAGCAATCCTGAACTCGCCAAGCTGATGCGCGCATCGCAGGACAACGAAAAGCGGATCGGCGCGGCGATTGCCACGCTGAACAACCTGCTGACGCTTCCGCCCGCTGAACGCGAGGAGAAGGCAGTCAAGGCAACGCAGGCGGAAATCGCGGCGTTGCAGGCGGCGCGTACCCAGACGCTGAACGACATTGCCAAGAAGTTTCCCGACTACGGCAATCTGGTGAACCCGCCGCCGCCGAACGCGGGCGATCTGCAAAAGCAGCTCACCGACGACGAGGCGCTGCTGTCGTTCTACTTCGGCCGCTTCGACAGTTTCGTCTGGGTGCTGCGGAAAGATGCCCCGGTGCAGTTTGCCCGGATCAAGATGTCGCTTGGCGACCTGAACACGACCGTAACCAAGCTGCGCGAGGCGCTGGAGCCGAAGGCGGCGATGATCTCGGACATCCCTCCGTTCGACGTAAAGCTGGCGGCGCAGCTTTACGTCGATTTGCTGAAGCCGCTGGAGAGCAGCTGGAAGCCGGCGAAAAGCCTGATCGTCGTGACCAACGGCGCGCTCGGCTTGCTGCCGTTGTCGCTGCTGCCGATCGCAGCGGCGGAGGTCAAGACGGACGACGATCCGCTGTTTGCGAGCTATCGCAACGTACCGTGGCTGGCGCGAACCCACGCGGTCACCCTGGTGCCGTCGGCATCCGCGCTGCAGACCTTGCGCAAGCTGCCGGCGGGCAAGGCCACGCGGCAGGATCTGATCGCGTTCGGCGATCCTTACTTCAATAAGGAACAGGCGGACGATGCGGCGAATACCGACAAGCTGATCCAGGTCGCCGATGCATCGATCGCGACACGCGGCGTGCCGCTGAAGCGGCGCAACAGCCCGCAACTTGAGGGCGTCGACAGCGCCCAACTCGGGCAGTTGCCGCGTCTGCCCGACACGTCCGAGGAACTGACGTCGATTGCACTGGCGCTTCAGGCCGATCCCACCAAGGTTCTCAACCTCGGTAAGGACGCGAACGAGAAGAAGGTGAAGTCGATGGACCTTTCGGGGTTCAAGATCGTCGCCTTCGCAACCCATGGACTGGTGCCCGGCGAACTGGACGGCCTGACGCAACCGGCGCTGGCGCTGTCAGCGCCTGCGCTGTCGGATTCCGACGGTGACGGGCTGCTCACGATGGAAGAAATCCTGTCGCTGAAGCTCGACGCCGATTGGGTGGTGCTGTCCGCCTGCAACACGGCGGCGGGAGCAGGCGCCGGCGCGGAAGCTGCCTCGGGCCTCGGCCGCGCGTTCTTCTACGCAGGCACCCGCGCGCTGCTGGTGACGAACTGGTCGGTGCATTCGCAGTCGGCCCGAGAACTCGTGACCGATCTGTTCAAGCGGCAGGCGACCGACCCGAAACTGACGCGCGGAGAGGCGCTGCGGCAGGCGATGATGGCGCTCGCGGACGGACCGGGCTACCTCGGCACGGATGGCAAGACGGAGTTTGCCTACGCGCATCCGTTGTTCTGGGCGCCGTATTCAATTATCGGCGACGGCGGAGGGCGCTGAGGAAGATTGCCAATTGTCTTTCGGACGGCCCCGCGGTGCGGTAGAACAGGTCATTGCGCGCAAGGAGATTTGAGAATGCGACGGTCGTTGTTGCAGATTGCGGTTCTGGCAACTGGCTTTGCCCTGACAGTTGCCACGCCGGTCAGCGCAGGCACGGTCCTTATTTCCGCCGACGAGGCCAAGTTGCCGCCGCCGAAAGGCGCGGTCGCGGTTGCCACCCGCGGCATCACACGCGGACCCAAGGTCGCGTATATCGGCACTGCCGATAAGGCACAATCGCCGATGCGTTTGCAGTTGAAGTTCGAGTCGTTCGGCGGGGCCAAGATCGACACGGACTCGTTGAAAGTGACTTACATCAAGAGCCCTTCGGTCGATCTGACGCCGCGGCTGAAGCCGTTCGTGAAGGCGGACGGGATCGATATGCCCGATGCGGAACTGCCGGCCGGCGATCACGTCATTCGTGTGGATGTGAAGGATTCGGAAGGCCGCAGCGCGAGCACCAGCTTCACCCTTAAAGTCGCGCCCTGAGCCGCATGACGGCCGCTTGCCCCTTTTGCGCGCAGCCCAATGTCCCGCAGGCGCTCGTTTGCAGTTCCTGTTCGCGCGACATCGCCATTCCTGAATCGCTGATTGCCGAACGGGATGACCTTATCCGCAAGCGTGCCATGGCTGGCGAGGAACTGGAGCAGGCGAAGGCAGAGCTTGAGGCGCTGCGGCGGCGCCAGCGCATCTCACTGCGGCGGAGCTGACATGTCCAGATTCTGTGCTTTCAATTTCTGTGCTTTCACGCCCCACGCCTCGGCCGTCTGATGGAGTGTCCGTTCTGCGCCGAGAAGGTGAAAGACGAGGCGCTGGTATGCAAGCATTGCTCGCGCGACCTGCGGGTGGTGCGCCCGGTGCTTCTCGAAATCGAGGACGTCGTCGCGGACATCGAAAATATCCGGCGTGAGTTCGACGGCGTCAGCGCGCGGCTTTACCGGCGACGCCATCCGGTCAGATACTTCCTCATCCACAGCATCGGTTACATTTTGATTCCGGCGGTCCTGCTGGTCGCGGCGCATGTCATCGTCACCATCGTGCTGAACGTGTCGCCGCTGTATCTGCGCATCGCCTCGGTGCTGATTCCGCTGCCGTTCGGGTTTGCGATCTTCGCGGTTCAGAAGGTCGGATACCGCGGCGCGGCCCTCGTTGGGATCATCACGGCGCTGCTCAGCGTGTTCTGCATGCTGACCGTCACCGGCCTGAACGACCACGTTCCGATTTTGCCGGCATCCTGGATTGAGTGGCGCGAGGTGCTGGAGTATTCGGCGAGCATCGCGCTCGCGTTCCTGACCGGAAACATCCTCGGCATTCTGATGCTGCAGCTTCTGGCCAGTTCGGTAACGCAGGGCGACAAGCCCAACGCTGCGGCCTATCGCGCGGCGCGGCTGCTCGGGCCCTATGTCGGAGAGGACCAGCTTCGCCGCCGCGCCAGGATTATTCAGGAACTGATGAGGACGGCAGGGCCCCTAATTGGCATCTTGTCCACAGCTGCAGGTTCGATATATGCGGGCCTCAAGGGGATCCTGGGCTCCTAGTGGAGTGGATTTGACATTCGCTACCCAACGCGCCGCGAGTCCGCGAAGCGAATGTCAAATCCAAAACTCCACTAGAAACTTGTACTTGCTAGTGGTCCGTCGATTCTAACATTCGCAGGAATGCCTGCTGGATAGGGATGCGAATGTTAGAATCGGACCACTGGCAGCCCCTCGGTGCCCGCCAGCGGAGTTCCAACGGGCCAAGACGCGTGTTATTCCCGCAACGCTGCGATGAATTCGACGGGCCAAGCGCCTGAAAACGCGCAAAATTGCGCCAAGATCACAGTGTTGGGTACTTCGGTGATTAGCGAATTCTTGATAGTCGGGTGGCACCATGGTTGGCTAGGTCCCGATGATCGGGATTCGATTGAGCCGTGATTCGTGCGGCAAATGGAGTGGTGGGTCTTTTTTGGTACGGTTTTTGCTCTATCTACACATTATCCCGGTGTGTGCCGGGATGGGGCAAACCCCTGAGACAAGATCGAGCGGCGGACGGAGATAGGAATGAGCAAGGTCGGTACGAGCGATTCAAAGAACACTCTCTATTGCTCGTTCTGCGGGAAGAGCCAGCATGAAGTCCGCAAACTCATTGCGGGCCCGACCGTATTCATCTGCGATGAATGCGTCGAACTGTGCATGGACATCATCCGCGAGGAGAACAAGTCGTCGCTGGTGAAGTCGCGTGATGGCATTCCCACGCCGAAGGAGATTTGCAAGGTTCTGGACGACTATGTGATCGGTCAGCAGCACGCCAAGAAGGTGCTCTCGGTTGCAGTCCACAATCACTACAAGCGTCTCAACCATCAGACCAAGCACAACGACGTTGAGCTTGCGAAGTCGAACATCCTGCTGATCGGTCCGACCGGTTCGGGTAAGACGCTGCTTGCGCAGACGCTTGCCCGCATCCTCGACGTGCCGTTCACGATGGCCGACGCCACGACGCTGACCGAAGCCGGTTACGTCGGCGAGGACGTCGAGAACATCATCCTGAAGCTGCTGCAGGCGGCCGACTACAACGTCGAGCGCGCGCAGCGCGGCATCGTCTACATCGATGAAATCGACAAGATTTCGCGCAAGTCCGACAACCCGTCCATCACCCGCGACGTGTCGGGCGAGGGCGTGCAGCAGGCTTTGCTGAAGATCATGGAAGGCACCGTGGCTTCCGTGCCGCCGCAGGGCGGAAGAAAGCATCCGCAGCAGGAGTTCCTGCAGGTGGACACGACCAACATTCTCTTCATCTGCGGTGGTGCATTCTCAGGTCTTGAGAAGATCATCTCTGCGCGTGGCCGTTCGACCTCGATCGGCTTTGCCGCACAGGTCATGGCACCGGAAGACCGCCGCACCGGCGAAATCTTCCGCGAGGTCGAGCCTGAGGATTTGCTGAAGTATGGCCTGATCCCCGAATTCGTCGGCCGTCTGCCGGTTGTGGCGACGCTCGAGGATCTGGATGAGGTTTCGCTGAAGAAGATCCTGACCGATCCGAAGAACGCGCTGGTGAAACAGTACCAGCGGCTGTTTGAGATGGAGAATATCGAGCTGACCTTCGCCGACGAGGCGCTTGGCGCGGTGGCCCGCAAGGCCATCGAGCGCAAGACCGGCGCGCGCGGGTTGCGGTCGATCCTCGAAAGCATCCTGCTCGAGACCATGTTCGATCTTCCGGGCCTGGAAGGGGTCGAGGAAGTCGTGATCTCGCGCGAAGTGGTCGAGGCGACGGCGCGTCCGCTGTACATTTACGCGGACCGTTCAGATCTCAAGGCGGAAAGCAGCGCTAGCGCCTGAACGAGCCCATAGAAACCGTTGAGGTTTTCAACAGGAACCGGCTGCCGAGCACCCTCGGCAGCCGGTTTCTTTTCTTATACGACGTTAGAATAACCCAAGATTGGCGGGGGTTTTCGCTCTCTTGACACCCCCATAGGCCATAGCCACCTAATGGTGTGCTGCGAAAGGAAAGTCTTCCGAGTCGCAGCAATCGAACCGGGCAGGGAGAGGCCGTACACCACGGCCGCTGGCTCAAAAGAGCTCTTTCTTTATCCGGCACACAAGGCACCTTGTGGCAGTCGCGTCAGGAACGGCGGATTGCGTGCAAGGGGGCGCAACAAAAGGAATATGGGCATGACAACTGCCTCGAAGCCTCGTCCAGTCATCGTTCACGGCGAAAGCCACTCCTATCCGGTGTTGCCGCTTCGCGACATCGTCGTCTTCCCGCACATGATCGTGCCGCTGTTCGTCGGCCGCGAGAAATCGATCAAGGCGCTCGAAGAGGTGATGAAGAACGATGCGCTGATTTTCCTCGCGACGCAGAAGAACGCGTCCGATGACGATCCGGCTCCCGATTCAATTTACGAGATCGGCACGCTCGCCAGCGTGCTGCAGCTCCTGAAGCTTCCCGACGGCACCGTGAAGGTGCTGGTGGAAGGCCTGGAGCGCGCCAAGGCTGGCAAGTATTCCGATCGCAGCGACTTCTACGAAGCCGAAGCCGAGGCGCTTGCCGACGTCGATGCCAAGAGCGTCGAGGCGGAAGCATTGTCGCGTTCGGTCGTGTCCGACTTCGAAAGCTATGTGAAGCTGAACAAGAAGATTTCCGCCGAGGTGGTGGGTGTCGTTCAGCAGATCACGGATTTCGCGAAGCTCGCGGACACCGTGGCGTCGCATCTCGCCGTCAAGATTTCCGACCGCCAGACCATCCTGGAAACGTTGTCCGTCTCCCAGCGCCTCGAGAAGGTGATGGGTCTGATGGAGAGCGAAATCTCGGTGCTGCAGGTCGAGAAGAAGATCCGCTCGCGCGTCAAGCGCCAGATGGAGAAGACCCAGCGCGAGTACTACCTCAACGAGCAGATGAAGGCGATCCAGAAGGAACTCGGCGACGACGAAGGTCGCGACGAGCTGGCCGATCTGGAAGAGAAGATCGCCAAGACCAAGCTCTCGAAGGAAGCTCGCGAGAAGGCGACGCACGAGTTGAAGAAGCTGCGGCAGATGTCTCCGATGTCCGCCGAGGCGACGGTCGTGCGCAACTATCTCGACTGGCTGCTGTCGATTCCATGGGGCAAGAAGTCCAAGGTCAAGAAGGACCTCGTTGCCGCGCAGGAAGTGCTCGACTCGGATCACTACGGGCTTGAGAAGGTCAAGGACCGCATCGTCGAGTACCTCGCCGTGCAGTCCCGCGCCAACAAGCTGACCGGACCGATCCTGTGCCTCGTCGGCCCTCCGGGCGTCGGCAAGACCTCGCTTGGCAAGTCGATCGCGAAGGCGACCGGACGTGAGTTCGTGCGCGTGTCGCTGGGCGGCGTGCGGGATGAAGCGGAAATCCGCGGACACCGCCGCACCTATATCGGCTCGATGCCTGGCAAGATCATCCAGTCGATGCGGAAGGCGAAAACCTCGAACCCGCTGTTCCTGCTGGACGAGATCGACAAGATGGGCGCCGATTTCCGCGGCGATCCGTCGTCGGCCCTGCTTGAGGTCCTGGACCCCGAGCAGAATGCGACGTTCAACGATCACTACCTCGAGGTGGATTACGACCTCTCCAACGTGATGTTCATCACGACCGCGAATACGCTCAATATTCCCGGACCGCTGATGGACCGCATGGAGATCATCCGCATCGCCGGCTACACCGAGAACGAGAAGGCTGAGATCGCCCGCAAGCATCTCATCCCGAACGCGATCAGCAAGCACGGCCTGACCCCGAAGGAATGGTCGATCGACGACGACGCGCTGTTGATGATGATCCGCCGCTACACCCGCGAAGCGGGCGTGCGTAATCTTGAGCGTGAGCTCTCCACACTGGCCCGCAAGGCGGTGAAGGAGCTGATGATCTCGAAGAAGAAGTCGGTGAAGGTCACGGAAGCGACGCTCGAAGAGTTCCTGGGCGTGCCGAAGTACCGTTACGGCGAGATCGAGACCGACGACCAGGTTGGCGTCGTAACCGGTCTGGCGTGGACGGATGTCGGCGGCGAGTTGCTCACGATTGAAAGCGTGATGATGCCCGGCAAGGGCCGCATGACGGTGACGGGCAACCTGCGTGACGTGATGAAGGAGTCGATCTCGGCTGCAGCGTCCTACGTCCGCTCGCGAGCGATCAACTACGGCATCGAGCCGCCGTTGTTCGAGCGCCGTGACATCCACGTGCACGTGCCGGAAGGCGCTACGCCGAAGGATGGTCCGTCGGCCGGTGTTGCGATGACGACTGCCATCGTCTCGGTGCTGACTGGCATTCCGATCCGGCATGATGTCGCCATGACGGGCGAGATCACGCTGCGCGGACGTGTGCTGCCGATCGGCGGTCTGAGGGAGAAGCTGCTTGCGGCCGGACGTGGCGGCATCAAGACGGTCTTCATTCCGGAAGACAACGCCAAGGACCTCACGGAGATTTCCGACGCCATCAAGGGCGGCATGGAGATCATCCCGGTCGCGCGGATGGACGAAGTGCTGGCGAAGGCGCTGGTGCGGATGCCGACGCCGATCGTCTGGGAAGAGGATGTCAAGGCGTTGGCAAAGCCTGACGCTGATGAGGCTGCAGGCGGTCTCACCGCGCACTGAGCGAAACGGTAAAATGAATGGAAACGGCGTCCTTCGGGGCGCCGTTTTCTTTTGGGGGATCGTGCCGCAGTGAGCGGCGCTCCGCTCGTGTGTTGCCGTCCGCAATCCGTCAGCCTTGACGGCGCGCCGCCTTGCGGTCTCGCAGGCGGGGTGAATTGATACAGGTGATATTCAGGGGAATGGTAGGCGGTGACGGATTCGAACCGCCGACCCTCTCGGTGTAAACGAGATGCTCTAACCAGCTGAGCTAACCGCCCGTCAGTGCTGTATTTG
Source organism: Afipia sp. (assembly GCA_030652315.1). Lineage (GTDB taxonomy): Bacteria > Pseudomonadota > Alphaproteobacteria > Rhizobiales > Xanthobacteraceae > Afipia. Next base: position 37,159 of record JAUSAX010000067.1, read on the forward strand.
CCCTGTCGTCCGCGCCGGCGCAAGTCATTCGGAGGCGCATTTCGTCACGTCGCCGCCATTTTGACAATCTAGATGATTTTATCCGGCCAGCCTTAGCTGCCCAATTTTGATTGCTCCTCAGCGTGAGTTGGTTCAATGAAATATTTCATGTGCCGCTTTGTTCCGCCGGGGCCGGATTTCCTCAAGACCATGACGCCGGACGACAAGCTGCTGATGAAGTCGCACGGCGAGTTCCTGCAGGCGCTGCTGGAGCAGGGCGGCGTTGTCGCGCACGGGCCGGTGGCCGATCCGTCGGGCGGCTGGGGGATGTCGCTGTTCGAAATGGCTGACAATGAGAGCGCCGACGATGTCCGCGCCATCGTTGCGCAGGACCCGATGATCAAGGCCAATGTCGGCGCACGCTACGACGTGCTGCCGATGCTTCAGCTTCGGATGCGGGGCTGACCGCGGATTTGCTCCGCCGGGCGGTTAAGCATGGAGAGACGTCCTAACGCCTGGTCAGCGTGAACTGCGACTGCGTTAGGCGACAGGGCTTTCCGCCAGCACAATCGGCGAGGGGGAGCAACTTCGCGCCGCGAACGAGGTGCTCCTTGGTGTCCTCGGAGCGGTGCGGCGTCAGCACGGTCATCGCGGTGCGCAGCGAATCCTTAATGTCCTCGTTAGCCTTGGCGTCAATCCTGTCGCTGAGAATCGCAACGTCGATGATGTCGTGGTTGCGCGCGTCGATATCGACGAACACCAGTCCGATCGGCAGCGGCTGCAATGCGACATTGCTGAACGTGCAGGTCGATGCATTCTGGCAGATTGAGAGCAGGCGGCGTCCCTGTGGCCGCCACAGACATTCCGGCTTTGCATTGGCGCGCACGAGGCACACCGCGATGTCGGGCGCCGCGTTGATATTGAGTTTTGAATTGCCGAGCCGCGGCACGCCGTCCCACGGGCTGCCGTTGGTCTTCGTGGCATCCGCCGTCACCGTGATGTCGAAGCGTTGTTCCTCTGCGTGTGCGCTCAGCGGCACGAGCAGCGCAAGCGCCAGCAACGCGCTGAGACGGTTCAAAGTCCGGATCATGCCTTTTCCTCCCAGATCGCCGCGAGATGCACGATGGTCCGCACCGCGCTCTCCATGTCCCGCACACTGACCCATTCGAGGCGCGAGTGGAACGCATGTTCGCCGGCGAAGATGTTCGGGCAGGGCAGCCCCATGAATGACAGGCGCGAGCCGTCGGTGCCGCCCCGGATGCTGCTAAGGATAGGCTGCAGCCCCGCGCGATCGATCGCTTCCAGTGCGTACTCCACCACTTCGGGATGACGGTCGAGCACCTCCTTCATGTTGCGGTACTGCTGCTTGACCTCAAACGTGTAGGACGAGCGCGGAAAGTCCTTCATGACGCCGCGCACGATATCCTCAAGCAGGGCTTCCTTGTCCTTCAGGCCCTGTTCGGTGAAGTCGCGGACGATCAGCGACAGCGTCGCGCTATCGAGACCGCCTTCAAGTCCGACCGGGTGGAGGAAGCCTTCGCGGCCTTCGGTGGTTTCGGGTGCTAAGTCTTTCGGCAGCCGGTCGACAATGCGGGACGCGATCTTGAGCGCGTGCTCCATTCTTCCCTTGGCGAAGCCGGGATGGATGCTGACGCCCTGAATGGTGATGGTCACACCGTCCGCCGAGAACGTCTCGTCTTCGAGGTGGCCCGCGCTTTCGCCGTCGATGGTGTAGCCGAAGGCCGCGCCGAGCTTTTTCAGATCGACCTTGTCGGCGCCGCGGCCGATTTCTTCATCCGGCGTGAACAGGATCTTGATGGTGCCGTGCCTGATCTGCGGGTTGGCGATCAGGATCTGCGCCGCATCCATGATCTCGGCCAGGCCTGCCTTGTTGTCCGCGCCGAGCAGGGTGGTGCCGTCGGTGGTGACGATGTCGCTGCCGATCTGGTCCGCAAGCGCCGGATTATCGGTGACGCGAATGACCTGGCTGGGATCGGCGGGGAGCACGATGTCGCCGCCGCGATAGTTCTTCACGATCTGCGGTTTGACGTCCTTGCCGGTGCAGTCCGGTGAGGTGTCCATGTGCGAGCAGAAGCAGATCACCGGAACGGTCTTGTCGGTATTCGCCGGGATCGTGGCGTAGACATAGCCGTGCTCGTCGAGATGCGCGTCTTTGAGCCCGAGGTCGCGCAATTCCTGCGCGAGCAGGCGGCCGAGGTTCTTCTGCTTTTCGGTGGAGGGGCAGGTGGGAGACGACGCGTCCGACTGCGTATCGATTCGCACGTAGCGCAGGAATCGGTCGAGGACGGTGTGGGAGAAGTTTGGGGGCAAGATGACAGCTCCGGTTTCGATCGTCATACGCGGGCTTGACCCGCGTATCCATCACACTTCGTGAAATGCATTTCCTGAGAGATGGATCGCCGGGTCAAGCCCGGCAATGACAGCCAGGAAAATCGGGCACGGCCTGTGCAATGACGGGAGCCACAAAAAGAAAAACGCCATCCCGGTGGACCGGAATGGCGTTGGGCCTTCAAGTCGAGAATGCCGGTGTTAGACGGCTTCCTTCAATTCCTTGGCTGCGCGGAAGGCAACCTTCTTGCTGGCCTTGATCTGGATCGCTTCGCCGGTGGCCGGGTTGCGGCCCATACGGGCGGCGCGCTTGCGAACCTGAAGAATGCCGAGGCCGACGATGCGGATACGCTCGCCCTTCTTGAGGTGCTTGGTGATCTTGGCGACGAGATCGCCGAGGATCGTTTCGGCGGCCTTCTTCGACAACTCATGCTCTTCGGCCAGTGCTGCGGCAAGGTGCTTCAGGGTAACTGTTGCTGGGGTCGCTGCTGCTTTCTTCGCCATGTGTGGCCCTCCTCGTGGATACTAGGCTGTAGAACTGCTGATAAATAAGGGCTTATTTGATTCGGGGGCGATCTGCCTACGAGTTTTGCCCGTAAATAGCCTATTTTTTGAATCGACAGGACTAAAATGGCTGTTTTTTAGAGGGATTCGTGATTTTTCCGCCGATGCGGCGCAGCACAGCCGGGCCGCCGACAGCAGACGTCACGCCGCGCGAAACGCGGGGTGGGAACGAACCAGTTTTGCTGAAGTGTTTGTTTTCAGAAGAAAATCTGGCGCGAGAGACGGGGCTCGAACCCGCGACCTCCGGCGTGACAGGCCGGCGCTCTAACCAACTGAGCTACTCCCGCAAGACCGTGAACGGTCCGCAGGAGGTGGGACTTAAAGGGGGGGACATACCAAGTCAAGATGCGCCGTCGCTGTTCTTGTTTGTTCGCAATTTTGGAAACCGTCCGGCTTCATGTAGGAACACCGCGTACCCCTAGATATGCCGGGATCAACAGCGTTCCCGGCATCAGAACCGCACTCAGCCGAGGAGCGCCGTATGTCTGCCACCAGAGCCGCGACCAACCGAAAATACAGACTGGCCGTGATTCCCGGCGACGGCATCGGCAAGGAAGTGGTGCCGGAGGGGCTGCGGGTGCTGGAGGCGGCGGCCAAGAAGTTCAATTTCGAACTGCAACTCGACAGTTTCGACTTTGCTTCCTGCGACTACCACCTGAAGCACGGCCAGATGATGCCGGACGACTGGAAGACCCAGATCGGCAGCCACGATGCGATCTTCTTCGGCGCGGTCGGCATGCCCGCGATTCTCCCGGACCACGTTTCGCTGTGGGGGTCGCTGATCCAGTTTCGGCGGGAATTCGACCAGTACGTGAACCTGCGCCCGGTGCGTCTGATGCCCGGCGTGAAGTCACCGCTGGCAGGGCGGAAGCCGGGCGACATCGACTTTTTCGTCGTGCGCGAGAACACCGAGGGCGAATATTCGTCGATCGGCGGGCGCATGTTCCCCAACACCGACCGCGAGGTGGTGCTTCAGGAAACCGTTATGTCGCGCATCGGCGTCGACCGGATTCTGAAGTTCGCCTTTGAGCTCGCGCAAAGCCGCCCGAAGAAGCACCTGACATCCGCGACCAAGTCGAACGGCATCTCGATCACGATGCCCTATTGGGACGAGCGGGTCGAAGAAATGGCCAAGAATTATCCCGGCGTGAAGTGGGACAAGTATCATATTGATATTCTGGCCGCGAATTTCGTGCTGCATCCCGACTGGTTCGACGTCGTGGTCGGCTCGAACCTGTTCGGGGACATCCTGTCCGACCTGGGACCGGCCTGCACCGGCACCATCGGCATTGCCCCCTCCGGCAGCCTCAATCCGGAACGCAAGTTTCCCTCGCTGTTCGAGCCGGTGCACGGGTCCGCGCCTGACATCGCCGGGCAGGGCATCGCCAACCCCGTCGGCCAGATCTGGTCGGCGGCGATGATGCTGGATCACCTCGGCGAGCCCGAAGCCGGCAAGGCCATTGTGACGGCCATCGAGACCGTTCTGGCCGACGAAAAACTGCGAACGAGGGATCTCGGCGGCAAGGCTGACACGGTTGCATGCGGCAAGGAAATCGCGCGCGTTCTGTCCTGAAGCCCTAACGCGTCCGGTCCAATTTTCCGCTGATTTGTCAGACCGGACGGCGCGCCCTTATCCTTTAGTTCCAGAGGCCCCAAGTCCTCGCAGCGAACGAGATGGGCGCGCGTCCTGCGCGCCCGCTGCATGGCGCCATGTCGAAATTGCGAAGAACCTGAGCAATAAAAATAGCTTGTCTTGCCCTGCGTGTTGCGCTGCGCTATCCCTCAGAACCATTCCAATGTTCCGCGAATCTCCGGAACAAAGCCGACAGCATAAGGGTCGCCGATGGGCGGAATTTTGCAGAACTATCTGCCACTTGTGGTGTTTATCGGAGTCGCGACCGTGATCGGTCTCGCACTGCTGGTTGCGCCCTTTATCGTTGCCTATCAGCAGCCCGATCCGGAAAAGCTTTCGGCCTACGAATGCGGCTTCAATGCGTTCGATGATGCGCGCATGAAATTCGACGTCCGGTTCTATCTCGTCGCGATTCTGTTCATCATCTTCGATCTGGAAGTCGCCTTCCTGTTTCCGTGGGCGGTGGCGTTCGGCAAACTGGGCCTCGCCGGGTTCTGGTCGATGATGGTGTTCCTCGGCGTGCTGACCATCGGGTTTGCCTACGAGTGGAAGAAGGGAGCGCTGGAATGGGATTGAGCCCGAACACGGCGCCCTCGATCATGCAGCCGGCGGTCTCGCAGGCAGCAACGGGGATTCTCGATCCGCGCACCGGTCTGCCGGTCGGCGCGGACGACAGGTACTTCCTCGAGATCAACAGCGAACTGTCCGACAAGGGCTTCTTCGTTGCCGCGACCGACGATCTGATCACCTGGGCGCGCACCGGCTCGCTGATGTGGATGACCTTCGGCCTCGCATGCTGCGCGGTCGAGATGATGCAGGTTTCGATGCCGCGCTACGACGTCGAGCGCTGCGGATTCGCGCCGCGCGCATCGCCGCGCCAGTCGGACGTCATGATCGTCGCCGGCACGCTGACCAACAAGATGGCGCCCGCGCTGCGCAAGGTCTACGACCAGATGCCCGAGCCGCGCTACGTGATCTCGATGGGATCGTGCGCCAACGGCGGCGGCTACTATCACTATTCGTATTCGGTGGTGCGCGGCTGCGACCGTATCGTGCCCGTCGATATTTATGTTCCGGGTTGTCCGCCGACGGCGGAGGCGCTGCTGTACGGCGTGCTGCTGCTGCAGAAGAAGATCCGGCGCACCGGAACGATTGAACGGTAATCGCACATGGATGATGCGAAACTAGACGCACTTGGCCAAACGATCTTGGCCGCGCTTCCGGGCGCGGCGCTCGGTCATTCGGTAGCGTTCAACCAGCTCACGATCGCGGTCGATCTGGCGAAGATCATCGATGTCGTTCGCGTGCTGAAGACCGATCCGCGCTTCCGCTTCGTGAACTTCACGGACGTCACGGCGGTGGACTATCCCGGCCGCGAGAACCGCTTCGACGTGATCTATCATTTCCTGTCTCCGGTTCTGAACGAGCGCATCCGGCTGCGCGGCGAGGCCAATGAGACCACGCAGGTGCCGTCGATCATCAGCGTGTTTCCGGGCTCCGACTGGTTCGAGCGCGAGACCTACGATCTCTACGGCGTGATCTTCACCGGGCATCCGGACATGCGACGCCTGCTGACGGACTACGGTTTCGACGGTCATCCGCTGCGCAAGGATTTTCCGCTGACCGGCTTCGTCGAGGTTCGCTACGACGACGCGGAAAAGCGCGTGGTGTACGAGCCGGTGCGACTCAATCAGGAATTCCGGAAGTTCGACTTCCTCTCGCCGTGGGAAGGCGCGGACTATCCGCTGCCCGGCGATGAGAAGGCCGACGTGCCGAAGGCAGGTGGTTGATGACCGAAGCACTTGGCACCGAAACGCCTGGCATGCGCAATTTCACCATCAACTTCGGACCGCAGCATCCGGCGGCGCACGGCGTGCTGCGCCTTGTGCTGGAGCTTGACGGCGAAGTGGTGGAGCGCGTCGATCCGCACATCGGCCTGCTTCATCGCGGCACCGAAAAGCTGATCGAGCAGAAGACCTATCTGCAGGCGATTCCGTATTTCGACCGGCTCGATTACGTCGCGCCGATGAATCAGGAGCATGCGTTCTGCCTCGCGGCGGAAAAGCTGCTCGGCATCACCGTCCCGCGCCGCGGACAGTTGATCCGCGTTCTGTATTGCGAGATCGGTCGCATCCTGTCGCATATTCTCAACGTCACCACGCAGGCGATGGATGTCGGCGCGCTGACGCCGCCGCTCTGGGGTTTCGAAGAGCGCGAAAAGCTGATGGTGTTCTATGAGCGCGCATCCGGCTCGCGCATGCATGCGGCGTTCTTCCGTGTCGGCGGCGTGCATCAGGACCTGCCGCCGAAGCTGATCGACGATATCGAGGCGTGGTGTGATCCGTTCCTCACGGTGTGCGACGATCTCGAAACGCTGCTCACCAACAACCGCATCTTCAAGCAGCGCAACGTCGACATCGGCGTAGTGACCCTTGAGCAGGCGTGGGAGTGGGGCTTCTCCGGCGTCATGGTGCGCGGCTCGGGCGCGGCGTGGGATCTGCGCAAGGCGCAGCCCTACGAATGCTACGCCGAAATGGATTTCGATATTCCGATCGGCAAGAACGGCGACTGCTACGATCGCTACTGCATCCGCATGGAAGAGATGCGCCAGTCGGTACGCATCATGAAGCAGTGCATCGAGAAGCTGCGTGCGCCGGACGGGCAGGGGCCGATTTCTGTCGAGGACAACAAGATCGTGCCGCCCAAGCGCAGCGAGATGAAGCGCTCTATGGAAGCGCTGATCCATCACTTCAAGCTCTACACTGAAGGCGTTCACGTCCCCGCCGGCGAAGTCTACGTCGCGGTCGAGGCGCCCAAGGGCGAGTTCGGCGTGTTCCTGGTCGCTGACGGCACCAACAAGCCGTACAAGTGCAAGATCCGCGCACCGGGTTTTGCGCATCTGCAGGCAATGGACTTTATCTGTAAAGGTCATCTGCTGGCCGACGTGTCGGCCATTCTCGGTTCACTCGATATCGTGTTCGGCGAGGTGGATCGCTGATGACGCAGCAGCCGATTATTTTTGACCGCATTACTGGCGAGATGACCGGTGCTACGCCATGGGAGCGCAGCATCGGCTTCGCGCTGCTCGCGGGGTCGAAGGTCGGCGCGTACATCTCGCATCGCGGTTACAACAGCGCCGCCAATCTTCTGAAGACACTGCTGCCTCCGCGCGACATCAACATCATGCTCAATCCGGACGCGACGTTTTCGTTTCCGTATGGCGACGGTTACTGGAGCAAGCTGCTCAACCGCACGTTCAAGTACGAGGACGAGCTTGAGCTGTTCCTGCTGGATTCGAAAGACGTCGATTACACGCTGATCGATTGCGGCGCGAACTATGGCTACTGGTCGGTGATGGTTTCCAGCCAGCGCTTCGGCTCCCGCCATTCGATCGCGATGGAGCCGTCGTCGCGGAATTTTCCACGGCTCGCGCACAATGCGAAGATCAACGGCGGACGCTTTGAGGCGATCAACGCCGCCATCGGGTCCGCGCGCGGCACGGCGCGTCTGTCGGGCACCAAGCATGAAGCCTTCAGCATCGCCGGGGGTGAGAATGCGGGCGGTGAGGAAGTCACGGTGCTTGCGCTCGACAACCTGATCGAGGACGGCAAGATCCCCGCGCAGGGCAAATACATCATCAAGCTCGACGTCGAAGGCGTCGAGATCGACGCGATGAAGGGCGGCAAGCGAATTCTGGAGACGGATTCGGTCGTGGTCTGCGAGGAGCACGGCAACGATCCGACCCACAGCGTGTCGCGCTACATCCTCGAACACACGCCGATGAAGGCGATCATCCACGATCCGGCGACGGATCGTTTCGAGGCGCTGACGCAACTGTCCACGCTCGACCGCATCAAGGTCGCCTCGCATGTCGGTTACAACGTGTTCGCGACATCGAGCGCGTTCTGGGAACAGCGCATCTACAGCATGAATTCTGGCAACGCGCGCCGCGCCATGTCGCGATAGGAAGTGGCGCAATGAAAGACCGAAAGATTTAAACGATGGCCGTCCGCCGTTTGGCCCCGAAAGAAAAGCAGCCCGCCAGCTTCGCGTTCAGCGCGGAGAATCTGACGTGGGCGAAAGCACAGATTGCGAAGTATCCGACCGGCCGTCAGGCTTCGGCGGTGATCCCGATCCTGTGGCGCGTTCAGGAACAGCACGAGGGCTGGGTGTCGGAAGTGGCGATCCGCGCGGTCGCCGATCTCCTCGATATGCCCTACATCCGCGTGCTGGAAATCGCGACTTTCTACACGATGTTCCAGCTCGAGCCGGTGGGCAAGAAGGCGCATGTCCAGGTCTGCGGTACGACGCCGTGCATGCTGCGCGGCTCGAAGGATTTGATCGAGGTTTGCAAGAACCGCATCCATCACGATCCGTTCCATGTTTCGGCCGACGGCAATTTCAGCTGGGAAGAGGTCGAGTGCCTTGGCGCCTGCGTGAATGCACCGATGGTGATGATCTGGAAGGATACCTACGAGGATCTGACGCCCGAGAGCCTCGGCAAGGTGCTCGACGGCTTTGCTTCGGGCAATCCGCCCAAGCCCGGCCCGCAGATCGACCGCCAGTTTGCCGCGCCCGTCACCGGCCTGACCTCGCTCACGTCCGATGCCAACAACGATAACAAGGGTAACGCGTCCGCACCGAGCAAGCCGGTGCTGACAGATGCCGAGTCAAAGAAGCAGACCGAATCCGCCAACGTGCAGGAGCGTCCGTCTCCGAAGCCACCGATGGGCGACGCCACCGCCAAGAACCCTCCGAAAGGAGACAAGTCATGAACGCGCAGCTTTTGAAGCACATCGCTTTTCACGCGGTCTGTGCTGCTGTCTTCATCTTCTTTCTGAACTTTTACATCTTGAAGACCGAGCTTCAGTCAGCCGTGTTCTGGGCCATCGGGTTCGGAACGATGGCGGGCGGGCTCGCGTATCAGCAATCCAAGCGTTCAGGGTCTTAAGGTAGCGACTATGCTCGACGACAAGGACCGGATCTTCCGCAATCTCTACGGCCAGGGCGACTGGGGTCTCGAAGGCGCACGCCGTCGCGGCGCATGGGACGGCACCAAGGCGATCATCGACAAGGGCCGTGACTGGATCGTCGCGGAAATGAAGGCATCGGGCCTGCGTGGGCGCGGCGGTGCGGGCTTCCCGACCGGCATGAAATGGTCGTTCATGCCGAAGGACAACGCCGACGGACGCCCGAGCTATCTCGTCGTCAACGCTGACGAGTCAGAGCCCGGCACCTGCAAGGATCGCGAGATCATGCGGCACGATCCGCATTTGCTGGTCGAAGGCTGCCTGATCGCGAGCGCGGCGATGGGCGCGCATGTCTGTTACGTCTATGTGCGCGGCGAGTTCATCCGCGAGCGCGAGCATCTGCAGGCCGCGGTCGATCAGGCCTACGAGGCCAAGCTGATCGGCAAGGACAACATCCACGGCTATCCGTTCGAGATGTATGTCCACCACGGCGCCGGTGCGTATATCTGCGGCGAGGAAACCGCACTGCTCGAAAGCCTCGAAGGCAAGAAGGGCCAGCCGCGCCTGAAGCCGCCGTTCCCGGCGAACGTCGGTCTCTATGGCTGCCCGACCACCGTCAACAACGTGGAGTCGATCGCGGTTGCGCCGGACATCCTGCGCCGTGGCGCTGCGTGGTTCGCGGGTATCGGCCGCGCCAACAATGTCGGCACCAAGTTGTTCGGCATTTCGGGCCATGTGAACACGCCGTGCGTTGTCGAAGATGCGATGGGCACCACGTTCCGCGAACTGATCGAGAAGCACGGCGGCGGCATTCGCGGCGGCTGGGACAATCTGCTGGCGGTCATTCCCGGCGGCGCATCCTGTCCGCTGATCCCGGCGGCGGATTGCCAGGATCTGATCATGGATTTCGACGGCACCAAGGCCGCGAAGTCGAGCCTCGGCACCGCCGGCATGATCGTGATGGACAAGTCGACCGACGTGGTCGCGGCCATCGCGCGCATCTCCTACTTCTTCAAGCACGAGAGCTGCGGCCAGTGCACGCCGTGCCGTGAAGGCACCGGCTGGATGTGGCGCGTGCTGTCGCGCATGGTCGAGGGCCGCGCCCACAAGCGCGAGATCGACATGCTGCTCGAAGTCACCAAGCAGGTCGAAGGCCACACCATTTGCGCGCTCGGCGACGCGGCGGCCTGGCCGATCCAGGGTCTGATCCGCGCCTTCCGGCCGGAGATCGAGCGGCGCATCGACGATTTCACGCGCAAGTCCACGTTGGACGATCAGGGCGTCCTCGATCCGGTCCACATGGTCGCGGCGGAGTAATGGCGATGACCAAAATTCTCATCGACGGCAAAGAGATCGACGTTCCGGGCGAGTACACGCTGTTGCAGGCGTGTGAGGCCGCGGGCGCTGAAATTCCGCGCTTCTGCTATCACGAGCGTCTCTCCATCGCCGGCAACTGCCGCATGTGCCTCGTCGAGGTCGCGGGTTCGCCGAAGCCGATCGCGAGCTGCGCATGGGGTGTGCGCGATTGCCGTCCCGGTCCGAACGGCGAACTGCCGGCGATCAAGACCAAGTCGCCGATGGTCAAGAAGGCACGCGAAGGCGTGATGGAATTCCTGCTCATCAACCATCCGCTGGATTGCCCGATCTGCGATCAGGGCGGTGAGTGCGATCTGCAGGATCAGGCGATGGGCTACGGTGTCGATACCAGCCGCTTCGCCGAGAACAAGCGCGCGGTGGAAGACAAGTACATCGGCGCGCTGGTGAAGACCTCGATGACCCGCTGCATCCAGTGCACGCGCTGCGTCCGCTTCACCACGGAAGTGTGCGGCGTGCCGGAAATGGGCCTGACCGGCCGCGGCGAAGACGTCGAGATCACGACCTATCTCGAGAGCGCATTGACGTCGGAGTTGCAGGGCAACCTCGTCGACATCTGCCCGGTCGGCGCGCTGACCTCGAAGCCTTATGCATTCGCGGCGCGTCCGTGGGAACTCGGCAAGACCCAGTCTGTCGACGTGATGGATGCGGTCGGCTCGGCGATCCGCGTCGATACGCGCGGCCGCGAAGTGATGCGCATCCTGCCGCGCATCAATGAAAACGTGAACGAGGAGTGGATCTCCGACAAGACGCGCCACATCGTCGATGGCCTGCGCACGCAGCGGCTCGACCGGCCGTATATCCGCGAGAACGGAAAGCTCCGCGCGGCATCATGGTCCGAAGCATTTGCCGCGATTGCTGCGAAGACCGCACCGCTGCACGGCGTACGGATCGGCGCGATTGCGGGCGATCTCGCCGCCGTCGAGGATATGTTCGCGCTCAAGGACCTGATGACCAGGTTCGGCTCAACGAATGTCGCCACCCAGGATGGCGCGGCGTTCGATCCGAAGGCCGGCCGCGCGTCCTACATCTTCAATCCGACCATTGCCGGCATCGAGCAGGCGGATGCGTTGCTGATCGTCGGCTCCAACCCGCGCAAGGAAGCGGCTGTGCTCAACGCGCGCATCCGCAAGCGCTGGCGTACCGGCGCGCTCAAGATCGGCGTGATCGGCGACAAGGCCGATCTCACCTACGATTACGAGCATCTGGGTGCCGGTACCGACACGCTGAGCGATCTGGCCGCGGGCAAGCATTCCTTCGCCGATGTGCTGAAGGGTGCGAAGAACCCGATCGTGCTGGTCGGCGCGGGCGTTGCGGCCCGTCACGACGGCGCGGCGGCGTTGGCGCTGGCTGCGAAGCTTGCTTCGGACTTCGGCGCGCTCAAGGACGGCTGGAACGGTTTCGCGGTGCTTCACAAGGCGGCGTCGCAGGTCGGCGCGCTCGACATCGGCTTCGCGCAGGGTCCGGGCAGCCTGACCGTGGCGCAGATGACCACGTTCGGCACGCTCGACGTGCTGTTCTCGCTGGGCGCCGACGACATCAATCCGGCGGACGGCACTTTCGTGGTTTACATCGGCACCCACGGCGACAAGGGCGCGCATCGCGCCGACGTGATCCTGCCGGGCGCGGCCTATACCGAGAAGGCCGGCATCTATGTCAACACCGAAGGTCGTGCGCAGATGGCCAACCGCGCCGCGTTCCCGCCGGGCGACGCGCGCGAGGACTGGGCGATCATCCGCGCGCTGTCCGAAGCGGTCGGCAAGAAACTGCCTTATGACTCGCTGGCGCAGTTGCGGCAGGCGATCTTCAAGGCCGTGCCGCACCTGATGCGGATCGACCAGATCGAGCCGGGCGATGCGGCGGGTGTGAAAGCGCTTGCGGCGCGTGGCGGTTCGGTCGAGAAGGGCGCATTCAAGAGCGCCGTCCAGGATTTCTACCTGACCAATCCCATCACGCGGGCGTCCGCGGTGATGGCCGAATGTTCGAAGCTCGCCTCCGGGCAAATTCTGACGGCGGCGGAGTGAGCGTGATCCGATGACCGAATTTTTCGCAAGCGAGTTGTGGACCGGCTTTTTGTGGCCGCTGATCATTATGGTCGCGCAAAGCCTGCTGCTGCTCGTGCTGCTGCTGGTTGCGATTGCCTACATCCTGCTGGCCGACCGAAAGATCTGGGCGGCGGTGCAGATCCGGCGCGGTCCCAACGTGGTCGGGCCGTGGGGCCTGCTGCAATCGTTCGCGGACTTGCTGAAGTTCGTGCTCAAGGAACCAACGATTCCGGACGGCGCGAACAAGGTCGTGTTTTTGCTCGCGCCGTTGGTCACGTGCGTGCTGGCGCTGGCCGCGTGGGCGGTGATCCCCGTCAATCTCAACTGGGTGATCGCCGACATCAATGTCGGCGTCCTCTACATCTTCGCGATCTCGTCGCTGTCGATCTACGGCATCATCATGGCCGGCTGGTCGTCGAACTCGAAGTATCCGTTCCTCGCCGCACTTCGCTCCGCCGCGCAGATGGTGTCGTACGAAGTCTCCATCGGATTCGTCATCATCACCGTGTTGCTTTGCGTCGGTTCGCTGAACCTGACAGCGGTGGTCGCCGCACAGGACACCAAGCTCGGCATGCTCGGCTGGTACTGGCTGCCGCTGTTCCCGATGTTCGTGATTTTCTACGTGTCAGCACTGGCGGAAACCAATCGTCCGCCGTTCGATCTGGTCGAAGCGGAATCGGAACTGGTCGCCGGCTTCATGACCGAATACGGCTCGACGCCGTACCTGCTGTTCATGCTCGGCGAGTATGTCGCCATCACCACCATGTGCGCGCTGGCGACGATCCTGTTCCTGGGCGGCTGGCTGTCGCCGATCCCGTTCGCGCCGTTCACCTGGGTGCCGGGCGTCATCTGGTTCGTGCTGAAACTGTTCTTCATGTTCTTCCTGTTCGCGATGGCGAAGGCGATTGTGCCGCGCTACCGCTACGACCAGCTGATGCGGCTGGGCTGGAAGGTGTTTCTGCCGTTGTCGCTGGCGATGGTCGTGATCGTCGCCGCTGTTTTGCAATTCGGGGGGCTTGCTCCGAAATGAGGTCGTCGTCATGGGCATAGCAAGCACAGCCAATTCTCTTCTGCTGAAAGAGTTCGTCTCGGCGTTCATTCTCGCCATGCGTTACTTTTTCAAGCCGAAGCCGACGCTGAACTACCCCTTCGAGAAGGGACCGATCTCACCGCGCTTCCGCGGCGAGCATGCGCTGCGCCGTTATCCGAACGGCGAGGAACGCTGCATCGCCTGCAAGCTGTGCGAGGCGATCTGTCCGGCGCAGGCCATCACCATCGAGGCCGGTCCGCGCCGCAACGACGGTACGCGCCGCACGGTGCGCTACGACA
>JAUSAX010000090.1 GCA_030652315.1 Afipia sp.
CATGCCATATTTCAGCATGGCGATGCGATCGATGCCCATGCCCCAGGCGAAGCCCTGATACTCGTCGGGATCGAATCCGCAATTGCGCAGCACGTTCGGATGCACCATGCCGCAGCCGAGAATCTCGAGCCAGTCCTCGCCTTCGCCGAACCGGATCTCGCCCTTGTCGCGCCGGCACTGAATGTCGACCTCGAGCGAGGGTTCGGTGAACGGAAAGAACGACGGCCGGAACCGCATGTTGACGTTGTCGACTTCGAAGAACGCCTTGCAGAACTCGGCCAGAATCCATTTCAGGTGGCCGAGATGCGCGCTCTTATCGATGACCAGGCCTTCGACCTGATGGAACATCGGCGTATGCGTTTGATCCGAATCGCTTCGGTAGGTGCGGCCCGGACAGATCACGCGGATCGGCGGCTTCTGCGACAACATGGTGCGGACCTGCACCGGCGAGGTGTGGGTGCGCAGCAGCGGCCGCGAGCCGTCTTCCTTGGCGTTGAAGAAGAACGTGTCGTGCATTTCCCGCGCAGGATGGCCCTCGGGGAAATTCAGCTTGGTGAAATTGTAATCGTCGGTCTCGATGTCCGGACCTTCCGCGATGGAGAAGCCCATGTCGGCGAAGATCGCGGTGAGTTCGTCCATCACCTGAGTGAGCGGGTGAATGCGGCCCTGCTCGGCGGGTGTTTCGCGTGTGGGCAGCGTGACATCGATGGTCTCGGAGGCAAGCCGCGCATCGAGTGCTGCGTTCTTCAGAATGTCGCGGCGCGCGGTCAGCGCTTCGCTCACCTTGTCCTTGGCGAGGTTGATCTTCGCGCCTTCGGTCTTGCGCTCGTCCGGCGACATCTTGCCGAGCGTCGCAAGCAGCGCGGAGATCGAACCCTTCTTGCCGAGCGCGCCGACGCGTACGGCCTCTAACGCAGCTTCATCGGAAGCGGCGGCTATCGCGGCAAGGATTTCAGATTCGAGTGTGGCGAGGTCGGACATTGGAAAAAGCCCCATCGGAACGGTTTCATCAAAACCGTCCGGCGGGGATCAATCAGCCCAGCCGAACGGAGCGGGGCGCTTACGCCCCGGTCGCATCGGCCTCGTCCAAGAAGGGCAAGCTTAAGCCGCGAGCGCGGCTTTGGCCTTTTCAGCGATCGCCTGGAACGCCGCCGGTTCGTGGATCGCGAGATCCGACAGCACCTTGCGGTCCACAACGACGCCCGACTTGGCGAGGCCGTTGATAAACACGCTGTAGGTCATGCCGAACGGACGCACAGCGGCGTTGAGACGCTGGATCCAGAGCGCGCGGAAGGTGCGCTTCTTCAGCTTGCGGGCGCGGAAGGCATACTGGCCTGCCTTGTCCACGGCAGCCTTGGCGGCGCGGATGGTGTTCTTGCGGCGGCCGGAAAAACCCTTGGCGGCCTTGTAGACTTTCTTGTGCTTGGCGTGAGAGGTCACACCGCGTTTAACGCGAGACATGACGGGTCTCCTTCATCTGGAAAAATGGTGACAGACAGCCGCGCGGACGCGGCAACGTGAGTTGCGCGATCAGGCGTTCGGCAAGAAATACTTCTTGATGTTGTCGCCGTCGGTCTTGAACAGCACTCGCGTGCCACGCAGCTGACGAATCTGCTTCTTGGTCCGCTTGATCATGCCGTGGCGCTTGCCTGCATGGGCGGACATCACCTTTCCGGTGCCGGTCACTTTGAAGCGCTTTTTAGCGCCCGACTTGGTCTTCAGCTTGGGCATTTGGCTCTCCTGTTGCCGCAAAACAAATGCGCCCCGTGAGGCGCTGTTGCGGCTGAAATGCTCGCTAGAGCGTTGATAATGCTCGATTTAATCCCGTATGGAGAAAATCAGCACTGGCGTCGCCACGGCAGCCCTTGATCAGCCGGGCGACGAAGGTTGCGCTTATGGCAGACGATCTGCAGATTGGCAACGATTAACAGCGTTTTCTGCGGTTTCGGCACCTGCCCGCGCCGGCTGGCATTTCGCCGTCCGGCCCCAAACTTTTGGAGGCACCCCGCCATGAAGGTCATAGGCTTTGCCGTCCTTGCCCTGACGTCGCTTGTTCTCGGACTTTCGGTTGAGCCCGCCAAGGCCGCCTCCTTCGATGGTCCGTGGACGGTGGTGATCGTCACCCAGTCCGGCAATTGCGACGCAGCCTACAGCTTTCCGTTGCAGGTCAGCGGCGGGAGGGTCGTCTCGACCGGCGGAGCCGCCATCAACGGACGGATCAGCGGCGGAGGCGGCGTCAGCGTGGCGATTTCCAGCGGCGGCTCGTCCGGCCGGGCCAGCGGACGGCTGTCAGGGTCGTCCGGTTCCGGGCGCTGGAACGGCATCCTGAACGGCGCCCGGTGCAGCGGGCGCTGGGAGGCGCACCGGTAATATATTATTGGAATAACTAAAGATTTTCGAAAGATGCGGCTGCAATTGCTGCGTTGCACTGGAACTCTTGCCACGATCTGACTATATCCCTCTCAGCATCCACCCAACGCGAGGGATACAGATGGCAGTACGCGCCAAGACGATCGCTTTGTCCGTGAATCCTGCCGCCCGGCTGTTCGCCCTGGCCGCATTCGCCGCAGCCGCCCTGACAGCAGCTATCGTGCTGGCCGGTTCGGCCAAGGCCGGTTCCTCGTTCGATGGTGCCTGGAAGGTCACCATCATCACCCAGTCTGGCAATTGCGATCCGGCCTACAGCTATCCCGTGAAGGTTGTGGGCGGCCGCGTCAGCTATTCGGGTGACGGCAGCTTCGATATTTCCGGTCACGTCGGCGATGCCGGCGCGGTCAGCGTCGCCATTGCGCGCGGCGACCAGAAGGCCAGTGCCAACGGCAAGCTCTCGGCCAATTCCGGTTCCGGCCAGTGGAGCGGCAAGTCGTCGAGCATGATGTGCTCGGGCCGCTGGGAAGCGGCGCGCGCGTCGTAAGCGATCGCGGTCAATCAGTTCAAATGGCGTCGCTGTCGCGGCGCCATTTTTGTTTGGTACCCATGCCGTCATTGCGAGCGAAGCGAAGCAATCCAGTTTTAGTCTGCGAAGGACTGGATTGCTTCGTCGCAAGCGCTCCTCGCAATGACGCTGTTGCTTAAGTCGATACTCACGCGCCTTTGTGCGTCGATTGCCGTGACAGGATCGCGGCCAGCATCAATCCGCCGATCACGCTGATATGCTCGACCACGAAAAAGAATTCGAGTTGAGCGATGTGGCCTTTCTGGTTCCAGAAGTCGTGCGCGATCGGAATCGTCAGCAGCGTAAAGATAGCGAGCGCGCCCGTGGCCACCCAGACGTGACGGTTGGCGATGATCAGCAGCGCGCCAGTGAGCTGGGTGACGAGTACCAGTGCATTGACGAACGCCGGCGGGCTGAGGCCGAAATGCGCCATCTCGGCCGCGCCGCCTGAAAAGTCGATCAGCTTGGACAGGCCGCTGCCCCAGAACGGAAAGGTCAGGGTAATACGCGCGAACAGCGCGAAATAAGACCAGTCGAGTAGGCGGGCGATCCATGAGGGCATCGAATTTTCCTGAAACCAGATGAAGACAAGCAGAAGAAAAACAAACCAAAGAAAAACAAACCAAAGAAAAACGGCCCGTCAGTTATCCCGACGGGCCGTCTGTTTCAATGAGATCACGATCAATCTGCAACAGTTAATCTGCAACAGTCTTCCCGACCGCGCAGACCCCGTGTCGCGTCTTAACGCGGCGCCAGCACCATGACGACCTGACGGCCCTCAAAACGCGCGTCCTGTTCGACTTTTGCGACGTCGGCAACGGCGGCCTTCACCTTGTCGAGTAGCTTGGTCCCGATTTCCTGATGCGCCATTTCACGGCCGCGATAACGCAGCGTGATCTTGACCTTGTCGCC
>JAUSAX010000097.1 GCA_030652315.1 Afipia sp.
GGCGAAGGCCGGGACCCATAACCACCGAAGGTCATGATGATCAGCGTAGAACTCCCAGCCGATGGAGTATGGGTCCCGGCCTTCGCCGGGACGACATCATAATATTGGCAACGCCGTGCTCAGCTCGCCGTGAACGTCAGCGCGCCGGCGGACTCCAGCGAGAGGTCGAACGTCACCTCGCCGTTATGCTCGCCGGAAAACTCGAGGCTCGATATCTGGAACAGGCCTTCGATGGTGCCGAAGTCCGGCACCACGACCTGGCACGATTTCAGCACGCCATCGAAGAACGCCTGACGCACCATCGCGTCGGAGGCCGAGTCCTTGAACAATCCCCTGCCCGAAACCGATGCGCGCTTGACGCCCGCGCCCGCGAGCAGCTCGCGCCAGCGTTCGGTGGATTCCGCATGCGTCACGTCGACAGTCTCGGCGTTGAACGCGATCCTGCGGCTGCGCAATCCGGCGACGGTGACGAAACCCGCGCCGTCGCTCATCTTCAGCAGCAGGTCTTTGCCTTTCTGGGCGGCCATTGGTCTCTCCTTGATATTGAATGCGGTGCAGGCCACGCCCACGGTCGTCATGCCCGGCCTTGTGCCGGGCATCCACGTCTTCCTGCATCATCCGACAAGACGTGGATGGCCGGGACGAGCCCGGCCATGACGGAGAATGTTCACAACGGCTCCGTCACCGCGCGAAACCGCACCAGCGCGTGATAGGTGCGCCCGTCGGACTCGCGGCGGATGTCGGCAATCGAAAATCGCAAATTGACCAGCCGGTGCCCCTCGGGCGACAGCGGCGCATCGTCAAGCGCCTGCAGCAACGCCCCGGCGATGACATGCGCCTCGCGATGGCCGCCCTTGCGCGACCAGGCGTGCAAGGTCAATTGATGTTCCTGCGTCTGTCCGCCGTCCGACGACGCATCGATCAGCCGCGCTTCCCCGAGCGTGACATAAGGAAACTCGGCATCGCGCGGCGGTTCGTCGTAAACCCTGTCGCCGCCGAGCGCTGTGGTGAGCGCGCCGTCCGCCAGCAATGCGTCATGAATCGCAGCGCGCAGCGCCACGTTGGCTATAGTCATGTAAAACGTTCCTGTTCAGGAGATGCGCACATCTGCATCGATCTCAATGAAGCGGCGATGGTCGCGCTCCCGGATAGCAACGATCCGGTAGATCCGCGCGCCGTCGCTGAAGCGATGCTGCAGCGTGAGCGAGAGATGGCTGCGCAGGACAATGCGATAGCTTTGCGTCGCGCCGTCGGCATCCGCTTCCACATCGCGGCGCGCGGCAAGCGGCGTCACCTGCGCCCATACCGTGGCGAACGTCGTCCATGTGCGGACCACGCCGCCCTGATCGTCGGGCGTCTCGACGGGTTGCTGGATCACCAGCCGCGTTTTCAATTGCCCTGGATCGATCATAGCGACAGCACCCGGTGCGACGAGATCATGGCATTGACGCTGGCCGGCATCATCGCGACACTCGAACCGATGGCGATCAGGCCACGGTTGTCATACCAGTGCGCCACCAGCATGCGGATCGCCTGCAGCAATGTCTGCGGCACGTCACTCGCCGACGCGCCGAAACCGACCTCGATATCGAGTTCGATGCCCGCGACGCTGCGTCCCGGCACCGGCAGCGTCCACGCCGGTGCAGCGAGGACACCCGCCGCTGTATCAACCACGAAGATCTCAGGATCGATCGTGCTCGCCTCATTCTCCGCACTGAACACGCGAACGGCGGTGAGCGCGCGCAGCGGACCGATCCGCGGCGCGATGCGTCCGCCGTCCGGCCAGCGATCAAGCACCAGCCGCCAGGTCTGCGTGATCTGGGCGCAGCGCGTCAGCGCCTCGACGTGGTTGCGCGCCGCGGAGACCAGCGACGTGATGATGGCGTCATCGTCGCCGTGCTCCACGCGCAGGAAACTCTTCGCCTCGGTGAGCGACAGCGGCTCGGCCGCCGGCGCGGTAACGAGATATGCAGGCATGGGTTGAAACCTCTGTGTTAGCTGGGATCACACTATCTTGCGTCGTCCCGGCGAAGGCCGGGACCCAGAACCCCTGTCGTCGCGATCGATAAGAAGAACCGCAACCGTCATCCGTTGAGGGCTTAGTGGTTATGGGTCCCGGCCTTCGCCGGGACGACCAACACTCACGATCGCCGCAGCCTTGCTCTAACGGTTGACAAAGCGCGTGCCACGAGGCTCAACCTTGCGGATGATCCTGCCTCTTCGCCGTTTCGGCATTTTCGCACTCGTTACGCTCTCGCTCGCGCAGCCGTCGCATGCCATTACCGGCAGCCGCTCCGCGCCGAGCAGCGGCGTTGCGCAATCCATCGTCACGGTCGTTGCTGCGGGCGGCGGCGTCTGCACCGGCACGATGATCGCGCCGAACATCATTCTGACCGCCGCGCACTGCATCGCGCCGGGGACAGCCAATCGCGTGATCGACTACTCGACGAAACCACCTCAGCTGATCGCGCCGCAACAGGTCGCAGTGCATCCACGCTACAACGCGCAGGCCATCGCGGCGCATCGGGCGACGGCGGACGTCGCGCTGCTGCGTTTGTCTGCGCCGATGCCCGGCAAGTCGGCTGCGCTTCTCGGGGTGCCGCGTATTCCCTTTACGCCCGCGTCGCGCTTCACCGTCGTAGGCATCGGTTCAACGGTTGCAGGCAGCGACTCCGGCGTCGGCACCGCCCGCGCCGCGCCGCTCGCTGTCACCGGCCAGCCCGGCACCTTGCAGGTGCGCCTGGTCGATCCGCAAACCCAGAACAGAAGCGCCGGCATGGGCGCCTGCACCGGGGACTCAGGCGCGCCTGCGTTCGAAGATCAGGATGGCCACAGCGTTATTGTCGGTGTGGTGAGCTGGTCGACAGGCGCAAACAATTCCGCGGGTTGCGGCGGCCTCACCGGCGTGACCCCGCTCACACTATATAGAGACTGGATCGTGAAGACCGCGCGAAACTGGGGCGCGGCGGTTCCGTAAGAGCAGGTTCCCGCGCCGGGACCTGACAAACGACGGGCGATCCCCTACTCTCCGATTCACGAAACAAAACCGGAATCTCACCTCGCTCGTCCCCGCGTAAGCGGGGACCCAGGCTGGATTCCCGCTTTCGCGGGAATGAGCGGAGAACGTGTTTCAATTCAGGTTAATTCCATTCTAGCTTCGCCGACGGATATGACGATGCATCAGGCTCTCGCATACATTCTTCGATCGACCGCGGTTGCGGCGTTGTCCGTTACACTGACGGCGGCCGCGCATGCGCAGCAGATGGAAACAAAAACATCCCGGCAACGTCCGCAGGCGGCGAAGCCGGATCACACCGCCAGGCAGAAGCCGCTCGCGCGTCCGCGCACCACCATGTCCTGTTCTGAATTCGGTGCGGGCTTCGTGCGTATGCCGGGTTCGGACAGTTGCGTCCGTTTCGGCGGATCGGTCGGCATCGGTGTGGGGACCGTGCCTTAGGGCACGATCCCCATAGTCGGGATCGGTTTCCGGCGCTCGTAAAAAGTTTTCGCTACGGCGCGTAGCAACTCATCGATCTCAATGACGCTGGCCGCGATGCCGATACTTCTTGTGCGAATGCGCCGACGGCGAACGCACATAGGGTTGGCTGTAAGATTCCCGATAACGCTTGCGCGATTCCTCAAGCGCCCGCTGATAGCCGGGCGAGCCCATGATATTCGCCGCCCCGCCGCCGCGCGCGGAGGCCGGGGTGACGCTTGGGAGCGCCAACGAGATCAGAAGACAAGAAAATACCGCGGCCAGCCTCGTGCAACAGCTCATGTTCGGCCTCTGCGCATACCAGTTCCGGATGACAACCTTGCGCCGCCCGGAATGTTCCGCTGCCGCAATGGGCGCAGCAAGCGATGAGGCGGCGTAGCCGCGTGAAGCCCGCAGATCAGCCGCCGAATTTGTAATTCAAGCCGATCCGCACGATGTTCAGGTTGGTCGTGAAGTTTGCGGAATAGGATGCCGGCGTCGTTCCAGGCACCGAGGTTATTGCAACCGCGTTCACAGTCTCCTTGAAGTGCGCGAAAAGATACTCGCCCTTCACGGACCATTTCTGCCCAAGCGCGTATTCAAGCCCGCCACCCACCGTCCAACCCGGAGTAATGCCGTTTGATGCCCCGGAAAAACACAGATCTGGAGCTGCGTTAATGCTGCCGCAAGCGAACGTGTAGGGCACTCCATTGGGACCAAGCAATCCTCCAGCGAAGCCTGAGTTGGGTACGGTGGAGGTGGACGCCACGTTGTTCAGGTGAGCGTAGGCAAAGCCGCCGGTAGCGTAGATCAGCAGCCTGTCGCTGGCCAGATAACCGAGCCGGGCGCGCACCGTGCCGAAATAGTCGATACTCTGGCTTGCCGTGGTCGATACTTGCCCGGCTAAATACGAAGTCGTGCCGCTCCCATCAATGCCCGCGCCCTGGAAGTCCGCTTCAAAGCCAGCCACCAATCTCGAGGCGAACTGATAATTGTAGCCGACCTGAATGCCGCCGAGCGCTCCGGAGGAGCGATTGCGGTCGCCGTTGGCTGAGATCGGGAAGAAGTTCGGGGCAGAAAACGTAAACGCCATAAGCGCATCGTTCGGCGCATAGCCAACATCCGTTTTGCCCCAGCCGCCACCCACATTGAGACCGGCGTACCAGCCGCTCCAGTTCGACACCGGTGCAGGCGCCGCCTTGCGTATGAGATCGGCACCTTGCGCGGTGGATGCCGCCCCGAGCGTCAAGATTGCGGCGATCAACAAGTGCTTCATGAAATGCCCCCTCGGAAATATCGCAACTGTAAAGCATCATTCTAGGTCGAGTCTGCGGGCATCGGATGTAGCAGCCGCGCAACACCCGGAGGATTCAAGGATATGCTGCGGTAAAACAGTAGCGCGCCATTGGACTTCATTGAATGGCCGGGTGATCCCGGCCACCCACATCGTCATTTTCCCTGCCTGCTCGCAGCCCTCAGCTCGCCGCGAACTTGACCAGCTTGATGGCGTCGAAATCCTGAACGCCGCCGCCGACGCGCTTGGTGGTGTAGAACAGCACGTAGGGCTTGGCGGAATACGGATCGCGCAGCACGCGCACGCCGAGACGATCCACGATCAGATAGCCGCGGCGGAAATCCCCGAACGCGATCGACAGCGAGTTCGCGCCGATATCCGGCATATCCTCGGCCTCAATGAGCGGGAACGTCATCAGCGATGCGCGTCCCCCCGCCTGCGCCGGAGGCTGCCAGAGATACGCCCCGCCCGAGTCCTTGAACTTGCGGATCGCCGCCTGCGTCTTGCGGTTCATCACGAAGTTACCGTTCTGGCGATAGCCTGCCTTCAGCGCGTAAATCGTATCGACCAGCACGTCGGACGGATTGCTCGATGGAAACGCGCCCGCCGAGCCGCTTGCGACATAGCCAAGATTGCCCCAGGTCCACGAGCCGTTGGCGACCGCGGTATAGTTCAGGAAGCCCTTCGGCTTGTTGCTGCCGTCGCCGTTGACGAAAGCCGCGCCCTCCTGCACTGCGAAGGTCAGCTCGACTTCGGAGGCGATCCACTCGTCGATGTTCACCGCCGAGTCGTCGAGCAGCGTCGCGGTCGCGGCCGGCATGGCGTAAAGCTCCATCGCCGGAAAGCTCAAGGCATCGAGCGTCGGCGACGTGGTCTGCGAACGCGCGTCGGTCTCGCCGACCCAGCCGGTCGCGGGGCCCGCGGTCATGAACGGCTTCTTGTAGACGTTGCCGGAGATCTCCCGCACGCTTGAGATGGCGCGGATCGGCGAGATCGCGGCGAGCCGCGAGCCGATCTCCTGCTCGAGCTGCGCCGGCACCAGATAGCCGCCGTCGGCATTGGAGCCGACCGACAGCGCCTTGGTCTCCATCAGGCGCAGACCCGAACTCTCGCCCTGGCGCACATAAGCATCGAACGCGCTCTTGTGCTCGCGCGCCGAGGGATCAGTGAAGCGCGCGCGGCCGCCGTCGAGCCGGCCCCCTTCAAGCAAAGGACGTGCGCTCTTCAATGCGAGATCGTCGATCCGCTTCATCTGCGCGTCGAGCGCGCCGTTGATGCGATCGACCTTCTCGTCGAGCAGCACATCGACGCGGCGGCCGACAGCAGCAAGCCGCTCGTCGTTCGAGGCCTTGAACTCCTCGAACATCGCCATGATGGCGTCGTGCTCGCCGCGCGCGGCGGACGAGATGCCGGACTTATGCTCCGGCGCGGTGTCGTGGATGTCGTAGTCCATATGGTTCTCCTGGGGTGGGATCGGGTTGAAAGTGAAAATGCGCAAACAAAAACGCCGCCCGAAGGGGCGGCGGCGGGAACTGAATTTAGGATTATCGCCTTGGGCGGGTTGGCTGTGGTCAGCGAACACGACGTCGATCTTGTCCAAAGACGCTGGCAACATCCGTACCGGACGAAGCAAATTACCCCAAAACAATTAGAATGTGTTCCGGCTCCATTGGATGGTCCCTCCAAATTCTGACGCGCGTGAAATTCCCACTGACATCACAACGCAGCAAAACTTGTTTCTCGGAAGTCGATACTTCAACAACTCGCCTCGGTGTATCGAGAATTCCGTCAAATGCGGGTTCAGTGCCTGGAGCGTCTCCTGTTGAACTGGAAACGATCAACTCGGTCTCGCCATCTGCAAACATGAGACAACCGGTAACGATGCAGGATCGCGTCCACCAGAGACTTACAGACCTTCGATCGATTTCCGGTAACACTTCGACGCTCCTGTCGGAGATGAAGAACATCGAGTTTGGAGGAGAAACCGCGATTGTGTGCTTCATATTCGTCACTTTGACTTCAAATTATTGACGTGGCCGCCTTGGCTCCAGCTACACGACATACATTGCGGGTAGGTAAGCTACCAGTTGTAGATTGATCGAAGACTTTCCTTGTTTCAGGTGACAAGTCCCATTTCGAGTACACTCCTTTTGGCATTTCATGATGGCCTTTAGCCGCGTAGTCGGGCCGTCCATCAATGTCTGTTATCGGCTTGCCGCCACCAGCAGCTTGAACGAGGCTTGAGGCTTGAGCCTTCATCCGTCCATCGGCCGCTCTCCTCGCCGAAGCCCTTTGGAACGCGCAACTGGTCCACACGAAATTTCTGCTCCAGCGCCGCGTAAACCGTCGCCGGGTCCGTGCCGGGCGTAAGGAAGCGCGCGGCGTCGGGACAAATCCAGCGGTGCGCATCGGACCGCATGAAGCGCTCGCGCTGATGCGCGTCGAAAGCGTCTCGATATCGCGACATCAGCGCGTCTCCGTACCGAGAGACACGATGCCGCGCAGCGCATGCTTGCGGCCGGCGCGGGTATCCAGCCGGGTCGCAATTGGACTCCCGCGTCGTGTGAGCGGGGCCGGCGCGTCCGCGACGTTGCTCAACCCCCGCCACTCTTGTTCAGCGCGCGTCCGCGACAGTGACAGCTTTGGCGTTTGGAGTGCCTGCTTCACTGCGCGAACGCGCGCGCCCGCCAGCAGCGGGAACGTGACGATCGAAATCTCCCAAAGATCGACCTGATACAATTTTCGGATACGCGTCTTCGGATCAATCTGGCCGCGCACGGTGCGATAGCCGATCGACAGCCCATCGATCGCGCCTTCCTGCACCAGCGCCAGAAGCTCGCGTCCGCGCGCAACATCGGGAATCAGCCGCCCCCTCGCCCACAGCCCGCGAAAGTCCTCATGCAGATCGAGCCAGACGCCGACAGGCTCGGCCGGGTCGTGCTGGAACAGCATCGGAATCTTGCGCAAGCCACGCAGCTTCAATGTCTGCGTGAAGGCGCCGGGCATCACCATGTCGCGCGCCTGGTCTACCTCGCCGAACAGGCTGGCGTAACCTTCCACCGCACCGTCGCTCGCGAGCGACACCCGGGATGTGGATGAAATCGGCGCGTGCATGGGCATCCTCGCGAAGTGCGCGTGGTTGGGGTGGGTTTGAATTTTTGAAGACAGCCTCGCGCTGAAGAGCGAGATTCAAATTCAGGGTCGTCCCCGCGAAGGCGGGGACCCATAATCACCAGTCGTTGCGTTGATTACGGGAAGGTGTGTCCAAGCATCGCGACGAAATCGATGGCTCAGGGAGTGTGGGTCCCCGCCTTCGCGGGGACGACATCGGGGTAAATTGCGAACTTATCGCGCGAAGCTATTTCCCGCGCTTCGGGCTCTTGCGACGGAGCGGTTTGATGCGCGCGGCTTTGGATGGCGACTTCACCGGCGCCTTGTGCTGGATCCGATCGAGATGCGCGAGAAATTCGCGGAACACCGTCAGATGGTCCGGCGCGGATTTCCGCTCCGGCTGTATCGCGCGCAACACCGTATGCAACGTATCCATAAATCAATCCTCGTTGATGAAATGAGTGAGACTGCGTTGAACCTTCGCCCTGCGGTTGAAGCGCGAGAGCTGGCGAACGAATTCATCAAAGCGGCGCGTGGCGCCGGCCAGTTCGCGCAGTGTGAACAGGAATGCGGCGCTCGCCGCGAGCGCCCACAGCAGCAGCGCCAGATGCGCGAGATCGCCGCGCTCGGTGAAAGTCTTGATCAGGTCGGACATGGATTTCTCTTGGAACTTACTGGGTCGTCCCTGCCTGCGCCGGGACGACCCTTGGTTCTCACCCCAACCGATCACCATCGGCCACCGGCGCGTAGCCGGTCGCCTCACGCTTTTCGTTCAGCGTCAGGAACGGCGCATTGGCGACGCGATCCCACAGCGCGGCGCGGTCGCTCGCCAGCGCGTCGATCCTGTCGGTATCCACCACGATGCGCAGCTCAGTGCCGAACTGCGGCGACAGCCATTGCGCAAATGAGCTTCCGACGCGCGAGGCCAGCGGCAGGATCGTTTGCCGCCAGAACACGCGATTGGCTTCCTGGAAATTCGCGTAGGTGTTGTCGCCGGGAATGCCGAGCAGCATCGGCGGAACGCCGAACGCCAGCGCGATCTCGCGCGCGGCGGAATTCTTCGCCTCGAGAAAATCCATGTCCTTCGGCGTCAGCGACATCGCCTTCCAGTCGAGCCCGCCTTCCAGCAGCAAAGGCCGCCCGGCGTTCACCGCGCCCTGATAGGTGTCGGTGAGTTCGCGCTTGAGCCGGTCGAACTGTGAATCCGACAGCACCGCGCCTTCCGGCCCGGAATAGACCAGCGCGCCGGACGGCCGCGCCGCGTTGTCGAGCAGAGCCTTGTTCCAGGCCGAGCTGGCATTGTGTGTGTCCACCGCGACGGCTGCCGCCTCGATCGGCGCGAGGCCGTAGTGATCGTCGAGCGGATGAAAGAATGTCAGGTGCAAAATCGGCGGCACGTTTGACGCAAGCTGATCGAACCGCACGCTGCGTCCCGCGACGCTGTACTCATAAGCCTCCGCCCAGCCGTCATGACCCGGCACCACCTTCATGCGATCCGGCCGCAGCGCGTGAAGCTCGCGCACCTGGTCGCCGAGCGCGACGGCTTCGACGTAGGCGTTGCCCGCGAGCAGCATGTGCGCATAGACCGCCTCGAAGAAGCTCGCGCCATCCTGCCGCGCATTCGGCTTGGTCAATAGCGCGAGCAAGGGATGCCCGTCCCGCTCCTGCGCGCCTTCATACAGCAGAAAGCCGCACGACGCGGCGTTCTCCGCGATGAGGCGCACCGCGCGATGCACGATAGCGTTGGTGAGGTAACCCTCGCGCGCCAGCGCCGCATAATCGCGCGGCGTCCACCGTGCCCGCCCGCCGGACTCAAAAGCGAGCACCTGCGCCGTGCGGCTGGCCTTGGCTTCGGGCGCGCGGAGCATCTTCTTCAAACTATCGAACATGAATGTATCCCAATCTAGAAACTGCGCACCCGTTAAAAGCTACGCACCCTTGGCGCCGCGCGTGTCGTGAACGTCAGCGACGCTATCGCCCACACCAGCGCGTCTAGCCGGTCCGGCGAGCGGCCGGATGTAAGGCCCGCCGGTCCGAAATCGCACATCTCGTCTTCCAGCGCGGAAAACATGCCCGCATGTTTGACGCGGCCCTGCTCGTAGAGTGTCGCGACCGGCTCGGCGCGCAGCCACTTGCCGCGTGACGCGCGCACCGAAACCACCGGCACGCTGGCCTCCACTTCGTTGATCACGGAACGCACCATCTCGCCGCCCTGGTTGACTTCGGCGACGAGCGCATCGGCCTCGAGCCGCCGCCACAGCGCGATTGCCTTCGCCGCCCAGATCGCAGGCGTCGCCTGCGACACCGTCTCGTCGGCGATCACGTAAATCGCGCCCTCGCCGGTGATGCCCGCCGCAACAATGCCGCAGGCATCCGCGCGCTTGCCGGATGAGGCCGGCGGATCGACCGCAACCACGATGCGCGCGAGTGGCGGCGCTTCTGAAACGCGGCAGCTCTCGATCAGCGCACGCGACCACAGCGCGTCGGGCCGGTCCTCGATGATCTCGCCGTCAAGCTCCTGCCGCCCGAGCCGCGTATCCTTGTAACGCGCCAGCACGCCCTTCAGAAACGTCGGCGCGAGATGATAGGCATTGGCGTCGGTCCCCGCGCGCGTGACGACGCTGGTCGGCTCCAGCATCAGCCGCTTGATCAGCGCGGTCGGCCGCGGCGTCGTCGTGATCAGTTGCCGCGGCTGATGGCCGAGGCGCAAACCGAACTGCAGCATGTCGAACGTCTCTTGCGCATAACGCCACTTCGCCATCTCGTCGGACCAGGCGCAGCCGAATTGCGGCCCGCGCAGGCTTTCCGGATCCTCGGCGGAGAAGGCATAGGCCACCGCGCCGTTGCTCCATTCGAGCCGCCGCCGCGACGATGTCCACACCGGGCGCTCATCGCGATGGACGGCGAGCAGCCCGGACACGCCCTCGATCATGACCTCGCGTACGTCGTGTTCTGTTTCGCCCACCAGCGCGATGTTCGAGATCGGCGCATCGGCCAGCGGCGCGAGTCCGAGCGCCTGCGCGCGGACCCATTCCGCACCCGCGCGGGTCTTGCCAGCCCCTCGCCCGCCGATCAGCAGCCATGTTAGCCACGGCTGCCCGTTTGGCGCGAGCTTCGGCGCCACCTGATGATCGTGCGCGAACACATCCCATCGTGCGAACAGCAATTCCAGTTCAGCCCGGCTCATCCCCTCCAGCAGGAAGCGGCGCTGCGTCTGCGACCAGCCCTTCCAGGCGGCGCGAAAGTTCGCGGCGGAATTCGTCGAGGTCTCGGGGAATGGCGTCGTCATCGGCGGCCTTCGCTGTGTCGTCTCCCGCCCCGCGCTCCTGTTCGCGCAGCCGCATCACTTCTTTCAGCGTCCGCGCGAGCGAGGCCAGCACGCGGGCGCGGCTTTCGGTCTCGATGCGCCGGGCCGGAGCCATCCGCGTCGGGTTGCCGACGATGCGCTCGATCTTTGTGAGTTCGCGCTCGATGGCGTCGCTGACACGCTCGACCATTGACGTCGCGGGAGGCTGATCCGACGGCGGATCGTTGATGCGATCCACGGCGGATCGCCGGTTGCTGACACGGACCGGTCCGCGCGCTTTCGCATTCGCGCTTTCGATCGCATCAATCGCTACGTGATCGCTCGCATCCACAACGAGATTATTTGGGTGTTCGTTGAGGACTTTTGCGCGCGGGCGCTTTTGTTTCTCACGCTTCGTCGCAATCGGCTTTTTCGCTGCCGTCTTCTTACCCGCGACTTTCCGCACTACCTTTTTTGCAACTGTCTTGCGCGTAGCCTTCTTCGCCACCGGCCTTTTCACCGGCGCGGAGGAAGGCTTCTTCGGCATCTTGAAGGACTCACATTCTGAATCGGAAACGCCGCGCACAAGGCGCGGCGATCGATTGGATGGCAAGCCGTTTTCCCGGCATTACCGCTCGTCATTGCGAGCGAAGCGAAGCAATCCAGAAGCAACAAACAGGGCTGGATTGCTTCGTCGCAAGCGCTCCTCGCAATGACGAAGGAAACGCCCACGTGCGAAGATGCGATCCTCGCCAGCAGGTATGCTACGTCCGGAAGAAAATAAACCAGACGATCGCCAGCACAAAACCGGCGGCGATGGTGCTGACGGTCAGCAGCGCCAGGATGGACGGCCCCGGCTCCGCCCCACGTGCTTCGGTGGGCGTCTCAACAATGCGCCGCTCACCCTCAACGTGTTCGATTTTTGCCATTGCGTCCTTATCCATTCGAATGCGCGAAACAACTCGCGCAGCGTATGAAGGGCAACGCCTTATGACAGAGGTGGTTCCTGATTCCCGCCGAATCGCCGCAGGGCATCTCTTTCAAGATGTCTTCAGCGCACAACTCTGGAGCATGCCGAAACCTTAACGCGGGAGCGTCACGCTGTCAAGGACTATTTTCCTAGCCTCTCAATCTCAATGCACCGTATGCCGCTGACGGGACATTTCGGCCTGCTGCAGCAGTTCGAGCGGCAGCCAGGGCTTCCGCATGAACAGCACATTGTCAGGAATGTCCTCGACACTTTGTCCCGACGTCACGATGACATCGATATGCGGGAATCGCTGCTTCGCGATCGATGCAAGCTCGAGTCCGGACATGTCGCCGTCGAGGTCGATGTCGGCGAACATCAGCGTCAGATCGGCTCCTGCATTCTCAAGCACGACGGCGGCGGCTTCCGCGCTTATGCACTGGATCACGTTCATGTCGCTTTCTTCAAAAATCAGGCTGACGAGTTCCCGTTGCAGCTGGTCGTCTCCAACCACGAGAACGGTGTGCTTTAGGGCGCGTCCCATCGTTGCCTCCCATTCCATGAAGAAGGGCAATGCGCGGGCGGCGAAGAAGTTCAGGGGAAATGGGCCGGAACGAACGGCATCGCCGCACGTTTGAACGAAAACGGGGGTGCGTCATGAAGGAAGTTGTGGAGCGTGTGATGAAGGCGTTCTCGCAAAAACATCAAGCGATGACGCCGGAACAGGAACGCAAGGTCCGCGACGAGGTCTCTGAATTCGTTGCCGAACTTCTGGAAAAGCGCGCGGCGCAGCTGACAAAATTCGCCGATCGCAGGCTGCGCGAAACAGAGCCGCGAATTTAGCTTTTTTTTGGAAAGCAGTTGCCGACAAAGACCCTGGGGACCCGCCTGGAACCTCAGGCATGGCTGCCGCCCTTGTCGCGCAGGTTCGGCAACAAAAAAAGCAGCGGAAGCGCCAAGGGCCCGATTGCAACCGCAACGCTCGCCCAGTTTCTGAAGCTGCGTCCGCGGCGCTCAGCAATTCGACCGGCAAGATAAATGCAACCGATCGAGGCAATAGTCAGCAATGCCGTTAGAATATAGCCATCGAGAGTAACGCTGCTATCCATCTAAACAGACTCCAATTCTGCTTCGCGCGAAGCAGATCATGGAACTGGTGGCATGGTGATTGGCCACCAAGAGACAAGATTTCAAATTATGGCACCACAACCGATGGAACCGGAACCCTTGGAGGCCGTTTCCACTTCACATTGTGGAGACCGATCATGACAGCTCAAGAGCATGTTCTCGACGCGGTTCTGCGGGCACAGGGCGTCCTGGCCGACTATATCGAACCAGGCCCGCGCGACAGTGCCCAGACGCTCAGCAGGCTTTACGCGATCTTTGCCGACGACAAATTGACCAAGGCCGTCAACGTTTTGAATCTGGAAGCGGTTGGCGCAGCGATGGCGGAAGCGGAGACAGCTATACGCTCACCCATCTCTCCTCTTTATAATCGAACCAGCCGCTGAAGCGCTTGCCGTCCCATTCGTATTGCAGGTGCCGCTCCTGCACCGGCACGCCCGCGACATCCGGCCAGAACGCGGCGATGCATGAGCCGCCCGCGTCGCGCACGCTTGGATAGACGATGCCGTCGCTGCCTCCGTCGCGCAGCCCCGCCGCGAACGGCCGGCTGTGCGCGTAGCTCTCGCTGTCCAGGATCAGCCGCTTCGTTTTATCGTCGAGTTTCGTCACATCGTGCAGCGTTGCATTCACACTTCCGAGCAGTACGCGCATGTCCTCGCGGCGCGGCGGGTCATCCGAGTCCGCCGCGAAGCGCGCGAAGTGATAGCCGGTTTCCTTGATCGCGGTGTCCAATGTGCGCGCGGCGTAATACACGCCGTAGCTGCCGTCCGAAAACCGCGAGCCGTTGCGGTTCACATGGGTGAACGGCGCCATCACCCAGGATGCGTTCGGCCCGGTCACGCGCCGTTCCGGCGGCACCAGCGCAATCTCACCTGTCTCGTCGCGCACGCGCGGATTGGTCGCCTGTTCGAGTTCGATCAGCACATCCCACACGGCGGGATCATCCGAGACGCGCTCGAACAGCGCGATCGGCGGATAGCGCGACGCGATGATGCGCCACGCCTCGCGCCAGCGCACCCGCGTCGTGTCAGCACCGGCTCCCGTCACGACCACGGCGCGCGGGCGGCATCGACATAGGCGCGCACTGCGGCGAGATCCGTGACATCGCCGGCGGTCATCCGCGCGAGCGGCGTCTGTCCGGCGAAGGAGCGGTTCGGGCGCAGCACCCAGCCGTCGGCGAGCGCTGCGTCAGAGTAGACGATCTGCAGCGCCTTCCAGATGCCCGCGACATAACCGATCCGGCGCAGCGTATCGTCCGGCACGCGCGCGACCTTGCCGCTCTTCCATTGGAAGAACGTGCGCTCGGCTGGGTTGCCGAGGATGCGCCGCGCGTCGCTGTTGCCGATACCCCACCGAGCCATGATCCGGAAGAAGCCTTCCAGCGCGAGGCCGTGGCGGTCGGCAGGAATTAGTTCCGGTGCATTCTGCGGATTTGCAGGCATTGGCCTATCCTCTGCAAGTCTGCATAAGATAGGAACCTTGCCTGTGAGCGTCAATGGCCTCACCTGGCCCGTGTCAGGGCCGGAAAACGCAATTCTGGAGCATGCCGGAACCCTAACCCGGCAGCGTCACGCTGTCAAGGATTAATTTCCTATATCGTTATCGATGAGACCACCGCCGCCCTGTGCGGCGCAGATCCCGACGCTGACCCGCTGCGGGATCTTCGCGTCGCAATAGCTGTTGCAGATGGGCCCATTGAGCCGGGAGCACTTCGCCATGCACGCCTGATAGGTGCACGTCATACCGGCAGGTCCGGCCGCAGCGGCCGTCCCCGGCATTGCGCTTGCGATCAGATGAACGATCAGCCACGCGGCGTTCAACATTGCACCCACTCCGTTGGGAGAGTGCAACACGACCTGGCGTCCAGCGCAACGCGGAGGGTTTCCCTCAACCGCTGGTCAGCGACAGGCTAACTATTTGCAAACGCCGCTCGCCTTGCGCTCGCGGATGGTCCTGTCGCAGTAGGTTGAGCATCCACCCTGCCGGCCGCCACCGCCCATCTTCTGGCAGCCCGCGACGCACGCCTCATAAGTGCAGGCTTGCCCTCTGGGTTTCTGGGCATTGGCGGGATTTGCAGCGACGATGAAGGTTGCCAGAAAACAGCCCGAGACAATGCGAAGCATGAATTCCTCCCTTGCAAATTCCTCGAAATATTTTGGAAATGCTTTGCCGGAGTTCAGCAGCGTTTCATGTCACCCACAACTGCCCGTCTGGCTAGCTGGACAATCGCGAACGAGGTACCTCGTCGTCCCTCCGGGCCGCGCCGCAGAAGTCCGCGACACCCCGGCGGTGAAACCGGCCGCGCGCCTCTTCGCCTTATGCGCCGGAGTTTGTCACCGTTTCGCCTTTTCGCGCGAAACGGCTGTTCAGTATCCCGCCTATTCCGCCATCTCGGCGGCAGCGGCTTGCGGCGGCCCGGCGAGCGGACGCTCTTCCATCAGCATCACCAGTATCGCGGCTGTCGCGAGCAATGCTGCGGCAGCGCCGAATACGTAGCGGAACGCGGCGATCATATCGCTCGCGGCGATCGCATGCGCCGAACCGATCTGATGCTCGGCACCGATGGTGAGATTGCCGCCGAGCACCATCAGCAGGATAGCGGTGAAGATCGCGACGGTGAACGACGCCAGCAATGAGCGGAAGAAATTCATCGCGCCGGTCGCCGTGCCAACCTGCGCACGCGGTACGGCATTCTGAATCGAGACGACGCTGACCGGAAACACGGTGCCAAGACCGACCGCCATCAGCGACAACGCCGCGAGCAATTGCCACAGCGGCAGCGGCGTCGCCAACGCGAGCGCAAACGCAGCGCAGGTCGCGAGCGACACACCGCCGATCGCCGCGCGCTTGTAGTGCTTGGTGTACATCATCGCGCGGCCCGCGGCCCATGCGCCAAGCACCGACACCGCGACCAGCGGAATCAGAGCGAGCCCCGCTTCGCTCGCGGTGAGGCCATACACGACTTCATAGTACAGCGGCATGTGCACGGTGAGACCGATCATGGTGCCGATGGCGCAGCCGCCAGCGGCCA
The DNA here is from genome assembly GCA_030652315.1 of Afipia sp. Taxonomy (GTDB): domain Bacteria; phylum Pseudomonadota; class Alphaproteobacteria; order Rhizobiales; family Xanthobacteraceae; genus Afipia. The sequence continues at coordinate 16,290 of JAUSAX010000097.1, forward strand.
TCGCATACGGCACCACCGTTCCCGACAGCAGTGGAATCGGCAGGAACGGTTCTTGAACCCGGCGCACGTGCCAGACGAAAGCCAGACCGAGGAACAGCGCCGATCCGATCATCGCAAGGATCGCCGGCGAGGCCCACGCGAAGCGGTTGCCGCCCCATGTCAGCACCAGCATCACGATCACGGCGGACGCCATCAGCAGGATGCCACCGAGCCAGTCGACCTTGCGCCTGCGATGGAAGACCGGAATCTTTTTCATGCGCGGCAGCAGCAGCGCCAGCGACAGCGCGCCGAGCGGAAGATTGATCCAGAAGATCACCGACCAGTGCAGATGTTCGGCGAACAAGCCGCCGAGCACAGGTCCGCCGATGCCCGCCGCGACCCACACCGATGAGAAGTAAGCCTGATACTGGCCGCGTTCTCGCGGCGACACCACGTCGGAAATCACGGTCTGCACCAGCGGCAGGATGCCGCCGCCGCCGATGCCCTGAAGCGCGCGCGCCAGAATCAGCGTCAGAATATTCGGCGCGATCGCGCACAACACCGAGCCGATCAGGAACAGCGCCATCGAGACGATGATCATCGCGCGGCGACCGTAGATGTCGCTCAGCGTGCCGTAGACCGGCGCGACCGCCGTCGCCGACAACAGATACGCGGTGATCACCCAGGACAGATTGCTGACGTCCTGAAACTGGCGACCGATGGTCGGCAATGCGGTTGCGACGATGGTCTGGTCGAGTGCGGTCAGGAACATCGTGAGCATCAGGCTCAGCAGGATGGTCCGCACTTCGCTCTTCGACAGCGGCGGCGCCGGCACGATCGGCGGCGCTTCGGAAAGATCGATAACTTCGGTGGCGATGTTGGAAACGTCGTCCGGGTCCAGCGCCTGCGCTTCGTCCGCGTCGCCGCGCTGTCGATGTGTCTCGGTCATGAGCCTGAAAAGGTGGTCCGGGAAAGGACGTTATAGCGAATGGTCCAGCCTCGACCGGCCTGACCTTGAAATGCACGGGATGACGTTCGTTTAGCCTGTTTCGCGCAGCTTCATAAGCAGCGCGGGCGCATGGGTGCACCGCGCGGATGGATCATCACCTGCGCGTTATCCGCGGCCTGAAGGGTCTTTAAGGAACGGCGCGAGCTATTTGGACGCCGGACGCTTCTTCAGCCGCGCGCGTTTCGGAATCACGCCGGGCCACTGCACGATATGGTCCTCGAGGTCCGCTTCTTCGACCTCGTCCTCGGTTCCCCACACCCGCCCCTGCACCGACACGCCGGCTTCGTGGACCGTGTTCGGATCGCCGGAGATCAGCGGGTGCCACCAGTACAGGTCGCGGCCCTCGGCGACGAGCTTGTAGCCGCAACTCGGCGGCAGCCAGCTCAACGTGCGGACGTTCTCCGGCGTCAGCCGCACGCAATCGGATACTTTGGCCGAGCGGTTCGGATAGTCCTTGCAGGCGCACAGCCCCGCATCGAGCAATGTGCAGGAGATATGGGTGAAGTAGATCTTGCCGGTGTCCTCGTCTTCCAGCTTTTCCAGGCAGCAGCGCGCGCAGCCATCGCACAGGCTTTCCCATTCGCTGTCGGACATCTCCTCCAACGTCTTGGTTTTCCAGAAAGATTCGCTCTGGGTCGAAGGCGGCCGAGGCCGGGCTGTCATGGCTTTGAACCTGTCGGGGTCGCGGGACGTACTTACGCTATATGGAGGCTTTATGGACTTTGGCGCAGGCGGTGCAAGCGGCAAGATCGAGGCTGGCCTTTCCGCCACCGAAAAGCGTGGGCAGCGTTCACCCTCATCATCAAAAAACCAACGCGGCCATTGGTTTATGGTTCATGGTCGGCTAGAAGGTTGCGGATTCCCGACGGCGAAATCGGCTCTCCGGTCGCCTTGGGGATGCCGCAAATTGATCAGCATCGTCTAACCAGCGCTTTTCATCCGGCGACTCGTGATCCGGTTCTGACGAAGGCGCTGCGGAGTGAAGCGAACGTCGGATACGGGACACTAGGTCGCCGCATCATTTGGATTAAGGGTTCCGGTGCGCCAGATCGTACCCAGCGAGTGGAAAAGGCGGTTCCGGCATTTCCTGCTGGACCTCGACGCACGCATCGACTCCACGCTGTTCTCGTCGGGCGCGGGATTGCGCGAACTCTGGGAGCGCTATTCGACCTTCATGGACCGCTTCTATGTCGGCCGCTGGAAGCGTTGGGTTTTCATCGAACCGATCTCGGAAGGTGCAACCATCGGCCTTGCCGGCCTGGTGCTGATGCTCGCGCTGGCGGTTCCCGCCTTCCGCGAAACCGCCGACGACGACTGGCTAAAGAAATCCGATCTCGCGGTATCGTTCCTGGATCGCTACGGCAACCCGATCGGAAACCGCGGCATCAAGCACAACGACTCGATCCCGCTCGAGGACTTTCCCGACAATCTGATCAAGGCAACGCTGGCCACCGAGGACCGCCGTTTCTACGATCACTTCGGTATCGACATTGCAGGCACAACGCGCGCGCTGGTCACCAACGCCCAGGCCGGTGGCGTGCGGCAAGGCGGCTCGTCGATCACGCAGCAGCTCGCCAAGAACCTGTTCCTCAACAACGAGCGCACCATCGAGCGCAAGGTGAAGGAAGCGTTCCTCGCCATCTGGCTGGAAACGCGCCTGAGCAAGAACGAGATTCTGAAGCTCTATCTTGACCGCGCCTATATGGGCGGCGGCACCTTCGGCGTCGATGGCGCGGCGCATTTCTATTTCAACAAGTCCGCGCGCGACGTGAACCTCGCGGAATCCGCGATGCTCGCCGGACTGTTCAAGGCACCGACCAAATACGCGCCGCACATCAACCTGCCCGCCGCCCGTGCGCGCGCCAACGTCGTGCTCGACAACATGGTGGATGCCGGCTTCATGACCGAAGGTCAGGTGTTCGGCGCTCGCCGCAACCCCGCCAACGCGGTCGACCGCCGCGACGAGAATTCGCCGAACTACTATCTCGATTATGCCTTCGACGAGATGCGCAAGCTCGTCATGACGTTCCCGAAATCCTACACCGAGCGCGTGTTCGTCGTTCGCACCGCGATCGACATGAACGTGCAGCACGCCGCGGAAGCGGCTGTCGAAAACCAGTTGCGTCAGTTCGGCCGCGACTATCACGCAACGCAGGCCGCGCTTGTCCTGGCCGATCTGGACGGCGGCGTACGCGCGATGGTCGGCGGCCGCGATTACGGAGCCAGCCAGTTCAACCGCGCCGTCGATGCGATGCGCCAGCCGGGCTCGTCGTTCAAACCCTATGTCTACGCCACCGCGCTGATGAACGGCTTTACGCCGAAGTCCATCGTCGTCGATGGACCCGTCTGCATCGGCAATTGGTGCCCGCAGAACTACGGCCGCTCCTATTCGGGCTCAATGACGCTGACAACAGCGATCACCCGCTCCGTCAACGTCATTCCCGTGAAGCTGTCGATCGCGATGGGCAAGGGCAGTCCCAACCCGCCGAGGGCCGGCCGCGCCAAGATCGTCGAGACCGCGCGCAAGATGGGCATCACCGCTCCCCTCGTCGATACGCCATCGTTGCCGATCGGCTCCACCGAAGTCAGCCTCGTTGAGCATGCCGTCGCCTACGCCGCCTTCCCGAACAAGGGACGCGCGGCGAAGCCGCACTCCGTTCTCGAAGTCCGCACCGGCATGGGCGATCTGGTCTGGCGGTGGGATCGCGACGGCAAGAAACCGACGCAAGCGATCCCTGTCTCGGTCGCTGCGGACATGTCGGAAATGATGAGCCACGTGGTCGACGAAGGCACGGCGCGTCGCGCCCGGCTTGACGGCATTCCCGCCGCCGGCAAGACCGGTACGACGAACGCGTTCAGAGACGCATGGTTCGTCGGCTTTACCGGCAACTTCTCGATGGCGGTCTGGTACGGCAACGACGATTATTCGCCGACCAACCGCATGACCGGCGGGTCGCTTCCCGCGCAGACATGGCACGACGTCATGGTGGTCGCGCATCAGGGTGTCGAGGTCAGGGACATTCCCGGCGTCGGTCCCGGCAAGAGGCTTCCGCCGGACGCCCTCGCCGCAGCTAATGCAAATGCAAAAGCTCCTGAGGTGAATCCCGGCCCGCCGCCGATCCTGACCCGGCGCGGCGCAAACATTCTCGTGCGCGTTGAAAAGCTGTTCGACGATGCGGCCAAGACCGTGAGCGTGCCCGGCAAGACGACGTCAAACGGCGCGGCCAGGTCGGCATCCCCCTCCAGCGTGGCCTTCCCGGACAATTTCGCCTCGGCAACGTCCGATCCGGCGGCGCCTGTGCCACCGCGCAAGAACTGATCGCGTCATGATAGCGTTTTCATCGTGCGGCTGATCCTCATCACCCTCGTTACACTGATGATCGCGACCATTGTCGGCCTCGGCGCGACATGGATGACGGCGACGCGCGGCGTCAACGTCGGCACCATCAAGATCGGCGCATGGACCGCACGTCCGAAAACCGGCACGAGCGACATCGACCCCTACTCGCGTGCCTCGGTGGCGCGCAGCGGCGAACTTCCGGTCGGCACCGGCGATGGCGTCATGTTCACGGCGACGACCGATGATACCGGCCGCCAACTCGACGGACGATGCGATGTCGTCGTGAAGGGCGTGACCCCCGCCGCGCGGTTCTGGACCCTGACGTTCTACGATCCCAAAGGACGGCTCGTCGCCAATTCGCTGCAGCGTTACGGTTTCACCAGTCAGGAAATCGTCCGAGGATCGGACGGCGGCTTCGAGGTGCGGATCACGTCGCGGTCGCGCGCCGGAAACTGGCTGCCGACGGGCGGCCTCGACCACTACATGCTGGCGCTGCGGCTTTACGATACGCCGGTCGGCGTCGGAACGCGCACGCAGAAAGATGCGCCGATGCCCTCCATCGTGACGGTGGGGTGCCCATGATCCGGTGGCTGTTCGCAATCATCGGCGGCGCACTGCTCGGCGGAGTCGTCCACCTCGTCAGCGTGCTTGTGCTTCCCCGCGTCGCCACACTCGATGCCTATTCGCGCCTTGCGCCGATCACCAAGCTCAATGCCGTCACAGCGCTGCCCGCGGCGGAGCCCGGCAAGGCGCCGATGCCGTTCATGGACCCGGCTTTCGCAAGCGCCGCCTGCCGCTACGATCTCTCAAACGGTCCGATCAAGCTCACCGTGCCGGTGAGTCAAGCCTACACATCGGTGTCGTTCTACACGCGCAACGACGTGGCCTATTACGCGATCAATGATCGCTCGGCCGGGCGGCGCGTGATCGAACTCGACCTGATGACGGCGGCACAACACGCCGAACTGCCGGAAGACGAGGAAGTCACCGCCGCCGACCGGCTGATCATCGACTCGCCGACCACAACCGGCCTGATCCTGCTCAAGGCACTGGCCGCAGAACCCGGCCTGATGCCGCAGGCGCAGGCGTCGCTGGCCGCTGCGAACTGCCGCGTACAAACCGATACGCCGCAAGCCAAGCGATAAGCCTGCTAGCCGATGCTCCCCGCAAACCGCTCGGCGAGAAGCTCGCGGCGGAAAGTGTCGGCGACGAAATCGACAAACGCGCGCGTCTTCGCCGGCAGTAGCGTGCGGGTCGCATAGTAGACCGAGATCGACCCTGCATCGGCGTACCATTGCGGCACGACGCGCACGAGCGCGCCGCTTTCGAGGTGGTGCAATGCATCCGGCACCGCGATCAATGTCACGCCGAGACCGAGCAGCGCGGCGCGGCACATCGCGGCAGGATCGTTGAACACGGTCGTGCCGGGCAACTGCACATCGGCTTCCAAACCCGCGGCGTTGCGCATGGTCCACTGCCGCACCCGTCCAGTCCGCGCGGCGCGCATCACGATGCCATCGAACGCGGCAAGTCCCGAAGGATCTGGCGGCAGCGTGCGGCCTTTCAGATATGCCGGCGATGCCACCGCGATGATATGCAACGGCGCGAGCGGCCTTGAGACGACGCCCTGTGCGAGTTCGATACCGCCGCCGATTGCCGCATCGAATCCTTCGGCGATCAGATCGACCTGCCGGTTCTCGAATTGCCAGTCAGCGCGAACGCGCGGATAGCGCGCGAGAAACGCGGGCAGCAGCGGCAGAACGTAATCCGCGCCAAATGTCGGACTGAGGCTGACCTTGAGCACGCCGGCAGGCTCGCCGTGGTCCGTCGCCGCTCCGGCGATGGCCGCCTGAAGGCCTTCGAGATTTCCGCGGATCTCAAGCAGAAAACGCTCCCCGGCTTCGGTGAGCGTCAGCTTGCGCGTGCTGCGCTGAAACAGGCGGATTCCGAGATTCCGCTCCAGCATCGCGACGTTCCGGCTGACAGCGGCCGGCGTCAGCGCCAGACGGCGGGCTGCGGCAGAAAACCCACCATTTTCAGCGCTTTGAACGAAAGACTCGAGATTGGCCAGCGTTTCCATACCGCCACTTTATACAATTACTTGAAAATAAATACAGCAATTACCAGCTAATCAGTTGCCAATAAACAGGCGATATCGGGTCCGTCACCAGCCAAACGGAGCCAACGATGTCCCAGCCAATCTCATCCACCCGCCTCGGTTTTCTGATCGCCCTCGCCTTCGCCGGCAGCGTTACCCAGGCTCTTGCCCAGAACACCGGCGCACCCCTTGAGGCCAACAAGGCCGTGGTGCGCACGGTCATCGAGGACGTGCAGCGCGACGGCAACTTCGCGAATTTCGAAAAGCTGTTCGCGCCTAGCTACGTCGACCGGACTGCGTTCCCGGGATTCGCCAACGACCGCGAGGGCACCCGCAACGTCTACCTCACACTTCGCAAAGCCTTCCCCGGCTTCCGCGCCGTCATTCATCGTCAGGTTGCCGAGGGCGATCTCGTAACATCGCACAAGACCTACCACGGCAAGCATCTCGGAGAATTCAACGGCGTCGCCCCGACCGGCCGCGACATCACCTTCGAGGCCATCGACATCATGCGCGTCCGCGACGGCCAGATCACCGATCACTGGGGCGTCACCGACATCGGCTCGCTGATGCGCCAGATCAGCGCGCGCTGAACCGGCTTTGAAATCAACTCACACGTCCAAAACTTGAAAGGAACACACGATGACCAGGACAATCGGAATTATCGGATCGGGCTCAATCGGTTCAGCCTTCGCACGCAGGCTTGCCAGTGCCGGAATAGAGGCGACCATCGCCAACAGCCGTGGCCCTGCTTCACTCAAGGATCTCGCTCGCGAGATTGGCCCCTCCATCAGGGCCGGCACGGTGACGGAAGCCGCGAGCAAGGACATCGTTCTCGTCGCGGTGAACTGGTCGAAACTCCCGGCCGCGCTTGCCGGCCTGCCCGCCTGGAACGGCCGCATCGTGATCGATGCCAACAACCCGATTGAAGCGCCGCTGTTCAAGCCCGCTGAACTGAATGGCCGGATATCGAGCGAAGTCTTTGCTGGATTTGTGCCGGGCGCACGCGTGGTCAAGGCGTTCAACCATCTGCAAGCACACGTGCTTGCGAGTGACCCGCAGGCAGACGGCGGCAAGCGCGTGCTGCTCTATTCCGGCGATGACACCGCCGCGAAAGCGGAAGTCGCAGCCCTGATCGACCAGCTCGGCTTCTTCGGCATCGATCTTGGGTCGCTGGCCGTAGGTGGAAAGCTGGTCCAGTTTCCCGGCGGACCGCTGCCGGTGCACAATCTGGTCAAGGTTGCCTGATCGAAATGACAACGCCGCCCGCGATCAAAACCGCGGGCGGCGTTCTCGGCAATACTACTCAGTCATCACTTGCTCAGATGCGGCCAGATTTCCAGCGCGCCGCGATAGATCATCTCGCCGGCAACGTAGAGGATGACCGCGAGGCCGACATAGGCGATCCAGCGGTGCTTCTGCAGCAATTTCGCAATGAACGACGCGGCGATGCCCATCATCGCGATCGACAGCGCCAAACCGAACACCAACACCCACGGATGCTCGCGCGCCGCGCCTGCAACAGCCAGCACGTTGTCCAGCGACATCGAGACGTCGGCGACGATGATCTGCCAGGTGGCCTGAGCCAGCGTCTTGGTCGGGGCGCCTTCGACCGCTACCCCCTCGTCCGTCACGGCATTTTCTTCGTGCCCGGCGCCGGAGCGCAATTCGCGCCACATCTTCCAGCAGACCCACAACAGCAGGATGCCGCCCGCGAGCAGCAGGCCGACAATGGCCAGTAGCTGGGTTGTAAGACCCGCGAACACGATGCGAAGCACCGTGGCGGCGATGATGCCGATCAGGATGGCCTTGTTGCGCTGTTCTTTTGGCAGGCCGGCAGCAGCGAGGCCGATGACGATTGCATTGTCGCCAGCAAGAACAAGGTCGATGAGGATGACCTGAAAAAGTGCGGACAAGATTTCTGGGGTGAGGAATTCAAACATAAGCCGGGCTTCCCTTTTTTGTTGAGGAAGAGCGGCCTCCTGTCACAGGCGATACGGATCTTCGCTGCCTGTCACCCACCAACTCACTTAAGTCAGTGCATCACGGGCGGACGTTGCCGCATATCCAAGGGGCCACTCTAAATGAATTCCAGTCCGACATCACAGCCTCGCGGCTGCCAGAGGGGCCCGGCCTGGTCGTCTACGTTCTACGCTTATCCAAGTTCGACGTATCTCTCTCAAGTATCTCCCTATTGTTCATAAGTTCGGCGTTCGAACAGATGCTCGAACAATTGCACGACTTGTTCCGGTTCGCCCATCACTGACGCAGCGCAACCGGTAATAACGAGCCCGCCGGCGATATCCCAGAGATTCAGATTCTCCGTGTTCCGCTTCGCCCTGGTCGAGAGCGCCATCACTGCAGCGAGCGCCGCTGTTCCGAAAAACAGCACGCTTAGCGCAGGCAACACGAGACGCTGTTCAAGCGCATAGACGATGAAAACCGTAGGCACGGCAACGGTGAAACTCAGCGCGATCAACGTTCCGAAGTTCCGACCGAAGAGAAACACCTTGGCAAGTGGGGAACCTGTCATTCCATCCCCCATTTCTCATCTCGCGAAAATCAGTTGTCGTATTGCCTCAGGAACAAACAACCGATTGCGGGCGGACTCAACGCGACCTTCTGCCGCACATATCGGCGCGAAGAGGCCAAAAGAAAAGCAAATTCAACCACCTACGCGCAGCGCGCGACCGACGACCGGCGTGGCCTTAATCCACGTTTCCGATGCGCGCTTGGATAATTGCACGATCAGGCGATCGGCATCCGCAGCCATTGCATCCGGCGCGTGGATCACCAGCCGATCCAGCGCCCATCGGTAGGACGCCACGCGCTGCTGCAGACATTGCTGCACCCACTGCACGACCAGAACATTCTCACGCATGCGCGCCTGCGCATCGGCGTATTCGCGCGGCGACAGTTCAGAGACGATGCCGAGCGCCTTGTTGCGCTTGATGTCGAGATCGTTGACGCGCAGGGCGACAGGAATGAACTGATCGAGCATGACGCCGTCGTTGCGCACGTCCTCCATTAATCCGCCGTAGGCCGAGGCCTGCGACCGGTGCGGTTCATCGATCATGCGCCGTCCATAAAGCGTCCGGTCGAAAACGACCGTCTGCCGCCAGGGCGCCGGTATCGTTTTGTAATCACCGAACACCGCTTTCCACGCCGGGCGCGAGTGCGGCGGCTCGATGAAGTAGTAGGCAAGATCGCGCAGCGATCGTTCCAGATCGGTCAACTGGAATTGCGATGGCTGGCCACCGAGGGCCGTGGTGGCCTCGACGCCGACCCACTTGTGCATGTCTTCATGATAAAACGTCGAGCGCGTGCGGCCGAAGTCATCACTCGCGCATGCGAGGCTCGCCACGAACGGCAAAAGATAGAGCGGATTACACATCGCGGCCCGGTGTTACGGCGTTGCCGATCCGGCGAGGCTCTCGCCGGCAGAGACTCTGAACGCTGGTCAGGAACGCGCCCGGCGCTTGCGACGGCGGCCTGGTGCCGTTCCCTCCTCCGGTCCGATGCCATCGCTGGCGTCAGCGTAGCGCTCGATCCGGATGGCGGGGAGAATCAGGATGGTTGCCGTTCCCTCGCGCGGGGCCATGTTCACATCCGGTCCAGCGCGGCGCGCCGCTGCATCGACCGGAAATTCAACAATGGTGCCCATATCGATCTCTCCTGGCCGCCCTGCTTTTCCCCAAGGATTGGCCCAAGGACCGGCGGCACACGGTCATTAAGAGTGAGCATGGTTAATGGCTTGTTAACAGCAGCCGGTTAACGTCAGGCTGAGACTTAACCCCGCGTATCCGGCATGACGACACTCCCGATGTTTCACGGCTTTGATGGCCTGATGACTCTGTCCCGGCGCGAGGGCGTTGATATTCGCCCGACGCTGCTGCGCGTGCTGACGGACCTCTATGTCCAGACCGCCGACCATACCCGCGATGAGGAACGGCAGTTCGCCGAACTGGCTTCGCGCCTGATCGATGAAGTGGACGATGCCACGCGTGCCGCCGTGCGGGCGCGGCTCGCCATCTACCCGAACACCCCGCGTGAAATCGCCTGGAAACTGCAGTTGAAATACACGACGGGCAAACCGCAGCCCGGAAGCGATGAGCATATTCTCGACGATACATTGATCGATCCGGCGGATCTGGAGATCGTATCGGAGCCCGAGGTGTCGGTCGCTCCTGCGATGACGCCCGCGCCGACCATGTCGATGCAGCCGGACGATGCGGCGCAACTGATCGAGATGTTTCTGGCGGCCGACCGCACCCAACGCGCCCAGATGCTCCATGGCCTGACCGACACGCCGCTGAAACCGTCCACACCGGTCGATCCGCGCCGCGCCGTGCGCGCGGTTGCGGCCCTGGAGCAGGCGGCACTGGCGGCCGATGCCTCTGGCTTCACGGCCGAGCTTGCCGATGCCCTGATCCTGACCTCCAAGGTTGCGACCCAGATCGTCAATGAACCGGGCGGCGAACCTCTGGCCTGCGCACTCAAGGCGCTCGGCATGCCGGGTGAATCATATCAGCGCGTGTTGCTGTTCCTGAATCCGTCGCTCGGCGCATCGGTCATGGATGTCTACCGGCTGGCGCGCCTTTACGAAGTGATCGAATTGCGAACCGCGCTGATCATGCTAGCGGCGTGGCGTGGCGCGGCACTGGCCGCCACGCGGGCGAAATATCGCCCCACGCTCTACGATGACGAGCGCCAGCGCGCCCGTTCGGCACCGGCGCAATCGCGTCCCGCCGCTCAACCGGGCACGCAGATCACGACGCGCAATACCTCGCGCGGCTAGTTCTTCGCCAGATCGAGGAAGTGCCGCCCTTCCCTGTCCTCGATCTCGACAATCCAGACATCGGGATCGAAACTGATTTCCTTGGCGAGGCGCGCTTCGATGGCGGACTCGTCCACGGCCTGCGGCGGCGCCTGCGTGAAAACGCGCTCGATAGGCCGGCTGTCGTCGTAGGCGGTTTGCGGCGCCGGAACGAACAGCAGCGCGGTCCCGTCCATCAAAGCCACTTTCACGAAGACCGCCCCCGCTTCTTCCGCACCACGGCGGCGGACCGCGCCGAACATGCCGGCGCTCTGGCATCGCCGCAGATAACCCGCGACCCATATGGAAGACTTCAGGCGAGACATGAGGCGGAACCGATCAGGCGGATGGAAAGACAGGGAGTTGCTACCATAGTCGGAGCCGACGATGTTAGCCGGCCTGTCTCACCATTGATGGGTGACGCCGCTTAGTCGAGCGGGCGCCCCGTCAGAACCGTCAGGTCCCGGATCAGGCGATCGGACAACTGGCCAGTGACCGGCATCTTGCGATCCCGCTCGAATTTCTGAATCGCCGCCTGCGTATCCGTTCCGATCACGCCGGTCGGCTTGAGCTGCCCATAACCAAACTCGGTCAGCGCACGCTGAACTGAGGCAATGCGCCGGGTCGAAACAATCAGATCGCCGACCGGATCGCTCTTTGCCGTGGGGACGGCAGCGGGAGGCCGCGGCGCGGCAGGTGCCGCTATCGGCTTCGCAGGCGCAAGCGCCGCCGATTCCAGCGGCTTGTCGATAACGCGAGCCTCGGCTTCGGGCGGACGAACGCGCGGCAACGGCGCGGAAGCTGGAGCAATCGCCGGCAGCGACGACACCGCAGCGGTGCTGAACATCGGCGACGGATGACGGCCGGCCTGCAGAAACATCGCATTGCTGACGATGGCGATCACAGCCGCGAGTGCCGCGGTTGCCGCCAGTGTATCCTTCGGGCTGTGAAGCAGGACGCGCATGATCAGGCCGCGTTCCGGCTCCGCCTCAACAGCAGCTGCGGCGGCGCGACGGCGGCGGCGGGGTTTCTCGTCGTCTTCGGCAATCTGTCTAGGCACGTTTCTTCACCTGATAGTCTTGTGGTTCCGCGCGCTGTGGCGCGAGGGTGGCGATATTACTAGGTTTCTCAACCGGCGGCGTAAACACCATCGGCAAGGCAACGGTCACCGTTGTGCCGACGTCGATCTGGCTTTGTACCGTCATCTCGCCGCCATGCATCGCGACCAGGCTCTTGACGATGGACAGTCCAAGGCCGGTCCCTTCGTGGCGGCGCTGATAGGTCTTTCCGGCCTGAAAGAACGGATCGCCGATCCGCTTCAGGTCCTCGGTGCCGATACCGACGCCGCTATCGACCACACGAACCAGCAGGCGCGATCCTTCCACGCCCGCGGAAACGGTGACGGTGCCGCCCCGCTCCGAGAACTTGATCGCATTGGACAGCAAATTCAGAATCATCTGCTTGAAGGCGCGCGGATCGCCGGTGATCTGCGGCAAGTCCGCCGGCGCACGCGTGGCGATCTCGATACCGTTTTCGCGCGCTTTCAGAACCATCAGGTTGCAGCATCCGATCAGGGACTCGCGCGGGGCAAACAGCTCGGGAACGATCTCGAAGTTGCCGCTTTCCATCTTCGACATGTCGAGAATGCCGTTGACCACCGAGAGCAGATGCAAGCCGGAGTCGTTGATCAGCTGCGCGTATTCCTGACGGCGCGCCGCATCGATCATCATTTCCTTCTCGCGAACGATCATTTCCGAGAACCCGATAATGGCGTTCAGCGGTGTCCGCAGTTCGTGACTCATCGTGGCGAGGAAGCGCGACTTGGACGCACCCGCGCGCTCGGCTTCGATATGCGCCATCTCGAGCGCCTGTTCCTGAAGCTTGCGCTCGGTAACGTCGCGCATCACGGCCACCACATCGACACCGGGACCAGCGAGCGACCGCGACGTCGCGTCGATCGGCCGGCACCGCATTTCGATCCAGACGAAGTCGGCGGCCGGCATGCGTGCATGATCCCGCTTCACACGGAATTCGACACTGCGTTCGTCGCCGCTGCGCGCGGCTTCCGAAAGAGCGGTCAGGTAAGCCGGACGATCAGCCACATGAACGCGGTCGAACAGTCCGTGCTCCAGCAGCAGCGCCGCGGGCGTACCGAGCAAGGCCTCCGCGGCCGGCGAAATGAACCGGATCGCGCCGTTACGGCTGTGCCGGGAAATCACATCGCTGATGTTGTGCGCGAGAAGGCGATAACGCTCCTCCTCGACCATCCGCAGCTTTGCGCTCATCCGCGCCAGCGATTCCGCGCTGAACGCCAGCGCCGATGCGTAGATCGTCGCGGTTGCGATTCCCAGCGCCTCGAACAGCGAACTGGATGAGGCGGGAATCTTCGACACCGGCAAGGCTCCGAAGGCGTCAATCATCACGAGCCCCAGCGCACAGCCGAGTGCCAGCACAACAGCAATCACGACCGCACGCCGCGAGGCCGACAGCGCCGCATCGAGCGGAACGGCCAGGAGCCAGACCGCCGCGAACGACGAAATTCCCCCCGTATTGATACACACCGCCATGACCACCGCAGCCAGCGCGGTCGATGACAGGATATGCGCGCGCTCATAATGGCCTGTGCGCGACAGATAGTAGGAGATGAGAATGGGCGCGATCAGCCATGCGAACACCATGACCTCGACTTCCTGCGGCGCTCCGCGAACCGCAAGATAAAGCGGAAGCGACGCAAGCGCGACAAGACCACCCAGCAGCCGCGGCCCGATGAAGGCGCGGTGACGGGCTCTCGTCATCAAGTCCCGCCGCGCTGATGGATGCAGCAGCGAGTCCAGATGATCGCGTATGATGCCGGACAATCTCACGTTGTTCTCACTGCTCGACCGATCGTCGCATCGACGGCCGGAACGCCCCCGTTTTTCGTTTGGCGGATCGTGTCAGAGTGAACTTAAGCGAACGCTAAGGCGCGGGTCCGATTGCGAGTTACACCGTTCGGATGCGCCGTTTCGCGCGAAATCGGCGATTTCATTCGGCCGGAATGGTGAACGCGAAGTTTCCATGCCGCGACGTTATGGTTTCGAAATCGTGCATGGACACTGAGCGCTCCAACAGGCCCATCGGCGTCATTCAAAACAAAACTGATTCTTATCAATTGAAAATTTACGCCAAATCAAACCATTCAAATTTTACACAGCACAAGAACCGGGGATTTATCCGCATCTGGTACGACAGACGATGATTGCGAGATCAATCGCAACGGGGCGGAGCGCTTCACAGCGGTGAAGCAACTCCGGTGAAAGCGATCGACGGGGTGTGTGATGTTCTTCCTTCTTCGCATGGCATTCTGGCTGGGGCTCGTGCTCGTGCTGTTGCCGACCGACAAGTCGTCCGATCCGGACAAGGGTCCGCAGATCGGCGCATCGGAAGCCATTTCGGCGGCCACCGCCGCCGTGTCCGACATGAGCCAGTTCTGCAACCGGCAGCCAACGGCATGTACGGTGGGCGGACAGGCTGCGACCGTGATCGGCGAACGCGCCCAGTCCGGCGCCAAGAAAGTTTATCAGTTCATCACGGACAAGGCCGAGAAGAACGAAAAGAACGAAAAGACCGAGAAGAAAGCGCCTGAGCCCACCGACAAGGCCAACAAGAAGGCGCCGGATCATACCGGTTCGATCGGCACGCCGGATGACCGCGACACGAACGAATCCCAGAGCGTCGCGACCGTGCGTCAGACGTTGTCTCAGGACGATCTCGCCATCGACTGGCAGCAGCCGGCTTCGGGAACGACAACGGGGCCATAAAAGCCGCCCAAACTCGCGATATTTCGGGCCGAAAAGGCCCGGAACTTATGGCTATCGACGCTCCGCGATCTCATATAAGGCTCGTGCGAGGATCCTTGTCAGCATCCTTGGCACAAGACATTTGACACGAGTTTGCGGGCGGCTATGACCACCATCGACGAGATCAGGGACAATTTCGAACTGCTTGATGAGTGGGACGACCGCTACCGCTATGTGATCGAGCTTGGCCGCACGCTGACCCCGATGTCCGACGCCGAGCATTCCGCAGAAAACAAGGTTCAGGGCTGCGCCAGCCAGGTCTGGCTGTCGCGCAGCATCGACCGTGACGACGGCGAACCCGTGCTGAATTTCAAGGGCGACAGCGACGCGCATATCGTGCGCGGGCTGATTGCAATCCTCCTGACCATCCAGTCCGGAAAGACGCCGCAGGAAATTCTGAAGACCGATCCGATCTCCGTCTTCGACGAATTCGGTTTCCGCGAGCACCTGACGCCGCAGCGCTCCAACGGCCTGCGGGCCATGGTCGAGCGCATCAAGAACGACGCCCGCGAAACGCTGGCTTCTGCATCCTGAACCTCACGGCCTGAAGATCGCGTCGTCGGCCAGCCATGTCCTGATGGCCGCGCCGGTGCCGGTTGTATCGCTGCGCAGTCCGTAATGGCGCGCGAGCCGATCGAGCGCCAGTTGCAGCACGACTTTCGCCGACCGTGACGGCCAGCCGCGCTCGCGCTCAACATCCTCAAGACCGCGCAGGAAACAGCAGACGTCGAGCAGCAGCCCGGAAAATTCGGGGCCGCAGGCTTCCAGCGCCAGACGCACGCGCTGACGCGAAGCAACGATCATATCCGTCATGTCGCCTCCACCGCCGGCTCCGCGCGTCTGCCCGATGCCGGTCCAGCTCGACGTGACACGCGGCGTCAGATGTCCGCGCGTGAAGTCCGCGCGCAGGCGTTCACCGGCGATGAACTGATCCGGCCCGATCATGGCGCGGCCATCGCGGCCTTTACGGCGCGCCAGCCACGCAAGCGGGCTTTCGCTGTCGTTGACGAGCACCTGCGTCATGCCGGTTTCCGTCATGAGATCGCGCACCGACAGGTCGAGGTGTTGCGCGCAGAACCCATCGACCTCATGGCCGGAGGCTTGCGCCGTCTGTCGGCGAATCGTGCCGGAGCCGGACGAGCGGCCTTGCTGTCGCTTCATCGGCCGTCTCCACCGGCCGCCGCGCGGCACATCAGTTCGAGCGTCGCGACACGGCAGTCGAACCAGATGTCATCGCGGGCATCCTCCACGACGCGGCATGCATGGGCGATGGTGGTGCGGTCGCGTCCGAAGGCGCGCCCAATGGCCTCGAACGTCAGGCCAAACCCGACATGGGCGAGATACATCGCGATCTGCCGCGCGAAGGCCACGCGCTGCGAGCCACGCAGCCCGTTTTCAATATCGGCGGCGACGAGGCCAAAATCGGCCGCAACGCAGGCGATGACCAAACGGCAAATGTCGTTCGGACGAAGCTCCGGGGAACTGGAGGATTGCGGCGGGGAAAAACCGGAAGCAGGCGATCGGGCTTCAAGCATCGGAACCTCACTAGGAATTTATACCTATATCCTAGTGACGATGCAAACGGCGGGGATAGCGATCCCCGAAAAAAATCGAGGTGATCCCGGCTTGACTCCGGGATCACCTCAATGTGGAATTATTCCTAGGCCAAGACAAGCCTGTCGTCCAAGCCTGTTATCGCCCACACAAGCCCGTTATTTCCGGCGCCGGCGCTGCTGGCCAAGCCCCATCTTCTTGGCGAGCTGGGAACGGGCCACGGCGTAGTTCGGAGCCACCATCGGATAGTCAGCCGGCAGGCCCCATTTCTCGCGGTATTGCTCCGGGCTCATGTTGTACTGCGTCCGAAGGTGCCGCTTCAGCGACTTGAAGCGCTTTCCGTCCTCCAGACAAATAAGGTAGTCCGAAGTCATCGATTTCTTGATGGAGACCGCGGGCTTGGCCGGCTCGGCCGCGGCCTCGGTGCCGCCGGTTGAGACCCGCACGAGCGCGGCGTGGATCTGACTGATCAGCGCCGGGATTTCGGCCGCCGTCGTCGCGTTGTTGCTGACATAGGCCGACACGATCGACGCGGTCAGGTCGACGAATCCCTTGGGGGCGATCTCGCTCATGGTGATGTCTTTCAGACGCGATCGGATGCGCAGTCAAAAACGAGCCAGCCCAAGCAAACAGATGCCCGGCGGCAGCGTCTATACTTGGCAAGTTACTTGGCGAGTATGGAAGAAATATTGCCAGCCTGACAAGGAGAACTGAATACTGCGGCGCTTTATTTGAAGCCGCCGCGGTTCGCGCCCCTGGCTGGTGCCTGACCTGTTTTTCGTCACCAGTCCGAGCCATGACGCGGCGTCACGCGGCACGGCTGCGTTTGCGAATGGCTTTTCAACGACGTTTTGACCGCGTTCGGGGTTGGCTCTGCCTGCTTGCAAAAATGCGGCTTGCTATTCTAGTATGAGAATATGGATCGGAAAAAGCTGTCCGATGGAGAGTTCGCCATCCTGAGCCTGCTCGGCGAAAGCGACCACCACGGTTATGAGATTGACGCGTTGATCGAGGCCCGCGGAATGCGGGAGTGGACCGCGATCGGCTTCTCGTCGATCTATTTCCTGCTGGGCAAGCTCAGCAAACGCGGGCTGGCCCGGTTCGCGAAGGCAAAGCGCGGGGCCAAGGCTGCCAAGGTGTTTTCGATCACGCCCAAAGGGCGCGAGGCATTGACGGCGGCCACGGTGCGAATGCTTGCCGAACCCAGCCGCGTTTTCCCGGAAGTCCTGCTCGGAATAGCCAACTGGCCAGGACTCGATGAGGCAAGCGGCCTTAAAGCGCTCGAAAAGCGTCTGACCGGGCTATCGGTCGAGATCGCCCGCCTCCAAGCAAAGCGTGACAGACAGCGACCACTGCCCGACTTCGTCGAATGCCTGTTCGACTACACAATCGAGCAGTTGCAGGCGGACCTGGTCTGGACACGGCGCACCATTAACAGACTAGAGACGAACATGGACAAGATTGATTTCAAGAAGAAACTCTCAACGCTCTACAGCGCACCTGCTGGCAGTTTTGCTACCGTCGACGTGCCGGTCATGCAATTCGTCAAGATCGACGGCAAGGGCGACCCAAATCGCGATCCAGCCTACAAGCATGCCATCGAGTGGCTGTATTCCGTGAGCTACGCGATGAAATTCGCCACCAAAACCAAATCGGGAAAAGACTACGTCGTTCCGCCCCTCGAAGGTCTTTGGTGGGCTGACAATCCCGACGATTTTGTCGGGCGCCGGAAGCATCTGTGGCGATGGACGATGATGATCATGGTGCCCGACTTCGTTGAGCGATCCCTGTACGAGGCTGCCCTGGCAAAGTCCCGCGACAAGCTCGGGGAGCCTCCGATCTCGCTGCGCCTTGAGCAATTGGACGAAGGGCGATGCCTGCAGACGCTGCATATCGGCAGCTATGACGACGAAGGTCCGACGCTCGCCAAGCTTCACAACGAGATTATGCCTGCAAAGGGGATGACGTTTGCAGGGTCCCATCACGAGATCTATCTGAGCGATGCACGCAAGACGTCACCGGAAAAGCTCA
This sequence comes from Afipia sp., assembly GCA_030652315.1. Classification (GTDB taxonomy): domain Bacteria; phylum Pseudomonadota; class Alphaproteobacteria; order Rhizobiales; family Xanthobacteraceae; genus Afipia. Next base: position 34,956 of record JAUSAX010000097.1, read on the forward strand.
AGACGATTCTGCGGCAACCGGTCAGAAGCGCTGGCTGAGGGCTACACTCAGCGAGCTACAATGACGCGGCTTGCGATCATCGCTCATGATAAAATCAGGCTAGCTGCGCTGGTCCAGGTGCGCGCGCAGTTCGTCGATGGAGGCGAACCGAACCATACCTTCGGGCATCTGCGCTTCGATCGAGCCATCGGAATACAGCGAGTACGCCATCGAATCGACCACCCCCGATTTCACGATCGTCACCGATGACGCATCGGCGCGTCTTGGCAGCTGAAATCGTTCGCGGGCAGGTTCAGGCGTCTCCTGCTCATCATCGGCGGCTGGCGGCGGTGCGGTCCGGCCGTTTGGAAACGACGAAGAAGAAGACGATGACTCCTGCCGCATTCTGCCGGACTGCGGCCACGCGCTGTCGAATAGATTGGGTGCCTTCGCTTCAGCGTCACCACGCGGAAGGTCCTCCGCAGAGGGCTGATGCAGGCCTTCATCCGGCGGTGGAGGCGCATCCCGCGACGACAGTTCGCTGTTCTTGTCGCGCCGGGACGATGAAAACATGATGTTGCGGCGCTGGCGAGGAGCGGGTTCGGCAGGCGTATCGAACGCTTCGTCCTTGGACGGTGCAAAATTGCGGTTGCGGGTGATCGGATGTTCGTCCCAGGCAGCCGGTTCTGACGGCGCGCGGCCGGGATCGTGGGTATCGTCGGCAGCAAAATCGTCCCGATCCCGGGTCGCATCGGACGGCTGGTCGCGGGCGAACAGCGTATCCTCGCGGCCAAGCCTTTCTTCACGGGCAGCTCTTTCTTCGCGGATAGGAGGCCTTGGGGACATCGGACGGGGAGCGGCCGGCGGTTCAGCTCGCGCCGGACGAATGGCCGGAGCCTCAAGGTCAGCCGCCGGTTCGCGCGGCAGCATGACTGGTGCCGGCAAACCGGTTTCCAGTCGGCGCGCGAGGTTTCTGAATTCCCGGCCAACGAAATACAGCCCGATCAGGACCAGCCCGGTGCAGGACACCACGGCTCCTGCCAGGATCATCGTGTTGCCGAAGCTGAATTCCTTGATCGGAATCCCGAAAACGACCGTGAGAAGGCCGATACACAGGACGACCGTTCCGCCGATCAATAACGCAATCATTACAAGCTCCAAACCCGCGCCAGCGGACTCAACGAGGTGAGTTCCATAATAGTTTCAAGCAGGCGCATTACCAATTGGTAATTGAGCAAGCCTCAACGAAAGATGACCCGTTGCTCAGGCGCCGTTCAGATTCAGAAGCCTAGTCTGCCTAGCGTGCAAAAAGCGTTCGGACCGTGGTTGTAATTTTACCCTGACCGCAATGTTGCGTTGCAATCTAAGAAAATGTGCCACAATTCACAATTACCTAAACACCGAACTGAGATACAAAGTTCCCGGGAAGCCTGCCCGGAAGATATGCAGGCGCGGGAACGCTGGATCCATTAGCTGAGATGTCATCCGTCACAACATCGGCACTCGACATGCCAGCCGGGCGCTCGATAGAGCAGACGTGCGATGATCTCGCGCTCGCAGTCCTGGCTGTTGTTACGGTCATCGCGGGCCTGACATTCAAAGACTATGGCCTTGGCTGGGACGACTACACCCACGCGGAATATGCCGATCTGCTGCTGAAGATGTTCGGCAGCGGCTTCACCGACACCAGCGCCCTGTCGTTCGCCAACCTCTACATGTATGGCGGCGGCTTCGACATGGCGGCCGCGCTGCTGCACAAGATCGTTCCGCTCGAACTGTTCGAGACGCGGCGGCTGCTGGGCGCCATCGTCGGCGTGATCGGCATTGGCGTCACCTGGCGGCTCGCGCGGCGCGTCGGCGGGCCAGTGGCCGGCCTCGCGGCGATCGTTCTGCTCGCACTGTGTCCGACATTCTACGGGCACATGTTCATGAATCCGAAGGACGCGCCCTTCGCAGTGTCGATGGCGATCCTGATGCTCGGGCTGGTGCGGCTCGCGCAGGAGTACCCGGCGCCCACGCCGCACACGATCCTCATCATCGGCATTGGCGCAGGCCTGTCTGTCGGCTCGCGCATCCTTGGCGGTCTGGCGCTGATCTATGCCGTGATCGGCTTCCTGCCGCTCTGGATTTCCGACATTCGCGTGCACGGCGCGCGTGAGGCCGCGCGTCGTCTCGGTCATGTCGTTTACGTTCTGCTGCCCGGCTTGCTGCTGGGCTATCTGATCATGGGTCTGATCTGGCCCTGGTCGATTATCGACCTCGCCAATCCATTTCGCGCGCTGACATACTTCTCGCATTTCTTCGAGAAGCCATGGAAGGAATTGTTCAACGGCGCGATCGTCTCGGTGCCGGACATGCCGTGGTCCTATCTGCCCACGCTGTTCGCGTTGCAGCTTCCGGAAGTCATGCTCGGCCTGCTCGGCGCGGGCGTCGTCGGCACGCTCGTTGCGTTGATGCGCTCGGAAGTCGATTCCAGGCGGAAGACCATCCTGCTGATGCTGACGCTGGCCGCGACGCTTCCGCTGATCATCGCGATGGTGAAGCGCCCTGCTCTCTACAACGGCATTCGTCATTTCATCTTCGTCATCCCGCCGATGGCGGTTCTTGCCGGCGTCGCCTTCGCCGCCATCGTCGGCTGGCTGAAGCAGCACAGCCGCGCCGCGCAGGCCGTGTTTGCCCTGGTGTTCATGCTGGGACTGATGTTGCCGCTCAATGAAATGATCCGGCTGCATCCCTATCAATATACGCACTTCAACCATATCGCCGGCACCGTTCGCGGCGCCGACGACCGCTACATGCTCGATTACTGGGGTCTCGCACTCAAGCAGGCGTCCGAAGGGTTGCGGCAGGAAATCGAGGAGCGTCAGGAACCTGCGCCCCGGAACCGCAAGTGGCGTGTCGCAGTGTGCGGCCCGCAGCGTCCGGCGCAGGTCGCGCTTGGCCCGGACTTCACGATCGGCTGGGACAGTCATGCCGCCGACTTCGCCATGACGCTCGGCGAGTTCTACTGCAAGGGCCTCAACGCGCCCGTGGTCGTCGAGATCAAGCGTGACGACGTGGTGTTTGCACGGGTTTACGACATCCGCGGCAAGAGCATCGCCAGCCTGCTCGCCATACCCGCGCCCTGATCCGCCAGATGACACCCCTGCGAGGACCGCATATTGCGATAGCGGGGTCGCAGGGCTAGGCTCTAGTGGAGTGGATTTGACATTCGCTGCCCAATGGGCGGCGAGTCCGTAAAGCGAATGTCAAATCCAAAACTCCACTAGAAACTTATATTTGCTAGTGGTCCGTCTATTCTAACATTCGCAAGAATGCCTGCGGAAATGGGATGCGAATGTTAGAATCGGACCACTAGGCATAAAAGATCAATAAATCGCGGAGGAAGTCGCCATGTCACCGGCCGAAGCACGCCTCACGGAAGTCAAATCCTCCATGTCTGACGCGGAATGGGAACAGCGCGTCAATCTCGCCGCCGCCTACCGTCTCGTCGCGCACTACGGCTGGGACGATCTCGTCGATACGCACATTTCGGCGCGGGTGCCCGGTCCCGAGCATCATTTCCTGATCAATCCCTACGGACTGATGTTCGACGAAATCACCGCGTCGAGTCTCGTGAAGGTTGATCTCGACGGCAACCAGTTGAGCGAGAGCGACTACAGCATCAATCCCGCCGGCTTCACGATTCACTCCGCCGTTCACGAAGTACGCGAAGATGCCGGCTGCGTGATGCATCTCCACACTGCGGACGGCACCGCCGTTGCAAGCTGCATGGAAGGCCTGCTGCCGCTGAACCAGACCGCGCAGCTCGTCACCGGCGACCTTGCCTATCACGACTACGAAGGCATCGCGCTCGATCACGACGAGCGCCCGCGCATCCAGAAGGATCTCGGCCAGAAGAACCACCTGCTGCTGCGCAATCACGGCACGCTGACCGTCGGCCGTTCGGTCGCTTCGGCGTTCGAGCGCATGTATCACCTGGAGCGCGCCTGCACGATGCAGGTCCGCACCCGCATGCTTGGGCCGACCGCTTATCCGGTCGACAAGCTGGTGATCGAGAAGAACGAACAGCTGGTGAACGACGCGATGCGCTCGGATATTCGCTCGACCCAACTGGTCTGGCCGCCGCTGCTGCGCAAGCTTGACAGGATCGATCCGAGTTATAGAAATTGACCCGTCAGCCTCTACACTGACCGGACTGCAAACGCCGCCCAATTCCGGGCGGCGTTTTTGCGTTTGGCGCGGATGCTGCAACACGCGCAGTCGTCATTGCGCGCGAAGCGAAGCAATCCAGACAGCAATTCAGTTTGCTCGTCATTCCGGGATGCGCCTTTTGGCGCAGGCCCGGAATCCATGCTGCGAGGGAATCAATAGTCCTGCGATGGATTCCGGGCTCGCGCGAAGACGCGCGCCCCGGAATGACGGCGGATAGTATCAAGCAAGCGTAGGCCGAAACATTTCGTGATGGGGATACAAATCCCCGCGCTCTGAACCGCTCTTATGTTCGGCATGTCCTGTTCGTGAGGGGCGCTTCTCGAGGGCGCTATGAAGCGGAGCAGGATGCGGCGCCTGCGCGTGTGGTTCGCAGCCACGCGTCCGGGAGGCTGGGGTCACCGTCCGGGCCAACTACGTGGCTCTGCCGTTCGCGGCTGGACGCGGGCAGGATGAACGCGGCGAAAGCCGCTGGATCGGAGCGTGAAAGCGCTTGTCCTGTCCCGGAAGTACGGTCCCCTC
>JAUSAX010000104.1 GCA_030652315.1 Afipia sp.
AAGCCGCCGGCGCTGACCGGCAACGAGCATCCGAACCTCGTGCCGTACGCGGTGTTCCCGGCGCGCGACGGCGACGTCTTCATGGGGGTGGGCAATGACGGCACCTTCCGCAAGCTGATGAAGGAGCTCGGGAAGCCCGAACTCGGCACCGATCCGCGCTTCGCGCGCAACCGTGACCGCATCGCGCACCGCGACGAACTGCGCGCCATTCTCGTTGATATCCTGAAAGATGAGGACAGCGAGCCGCTGTGCCGCCGTCTGCTCGCGGCGGGCCTTCCGGCCGGCCCAGTGCAATCGATCGACAAGGCGCTGGCGAGCGAGCACGTCAAGCATCGCGGCGATATCATCGAAAAGGATTGGTACAAGGGCGTCGCCTCCCCGATCCGTTTCGACCGGACCAAGGCCTCGCTGCGTCACGTGCCGCCGAAGTTCAGCGAGCATACCGATACCGTGCTGGCGGAGTTCGGCTACTCGGCGAAAGAAATCGCCGACCTGCGCGCTTCGGGCGTCGTCGCGGGGCCGGAGCGGAAGCGCTAGGCCGCAGCCTTCGGCTGCAACGCAAGCTTTGGGGCGACGGCAACTCCGTCGCCCCCTGATCACACACGGCACCAGATCGCTCCCGCCGCAACGGCCAGCCGTCTGCCCCCAAGGTCGAAGTCATTTAAGGCTTCCCACAGGCGACCCTCCCCGCTTACCATCCGGCGTCACCAGCACGTCATCCGGCGCTGTTACCGCGCAACGATGAGGACGGCTTCAGGGAGAAATTATCGATGACAATCCGCCGGATGGGCTTTGGCCTCGCTGCTTCGACCATTCTTGCTTTTGCAACGCCCGCGCAGGCCGTCACCGAGATCCAGTGGTGGCACGCCATGACCGGCGGCAACAACGATATCGTCAACAAGCTGGCGGCGGATTTCAACGCCTCGCAGAGCGACTACAAGGTGGCCCCCTCCTTCAAGGGCAGCTATCCCGACACCATGAATGCAGGCATCGCCGCGTTCCGTGCCGGCAACGCGCCGCACATCATCCAGGTGTTCGAGGTTGGCACCGCAACCATGATGAGCGCCACCGGCGCGATCAAGCCTGTCTATCAGCTGATGAAGGACGCAAACGAGCCGTTCGACCCGAAGGCCTATCTGCCGGCGATCACCGGTTACTATTCGACGGCGAAGGGCGACATGCTGTCGTTCCCCTTCAATTCCTCGTCGATGGTGATGTGGGTCAACCTCGACGCACTCAAGAAGGCCAACATTGCGGAAATCCCGAAAACCTGGCCGCAGGTTTTCGACGCCGCGAAGAAACTGAAGGCGGCCGGACACACCACCTGCGGCTTTTCGAACGCGTGGGCGAGCTGGGCCCACATCGAGCAGTTTTCCGCTTGGCATAACGTCGCGATCGGCACCAAGGCGAACGGCCTCGACGGCTTCGACACCGTGCTGAAGTTCAACTCGCCGCTGCACATCAAGCACCTGCAGAACCTGATGGATCTGCAGAAAGACAAGACTTACGATTATTCCGGCCGCGCCAATGCGAGCGAGAGCCGCTTCAGTTCCGGCGAGTGTCCGCTGTTCCTGACCTCGTCGGGCTACTATGCAACTGCCAAGGGCACCGCCAAGTTCGAATTCACCTCGGTGCCGATGCCTTATTATCCGGACGCCGCCGGCGCACCGCAAAATTCAATCATCGGCGGCGCATCTCTGTGGGTGATGGGCGGCAAGAAGCCCGAAGAATACAAGGGCGTTGCCAAGTTTTTTGCCTTCCTGTCCGACACCAATCGCCAGGCAAAGCTGCATCAGGAATCCGGTTATCTGCCGATCACCAAGGCGGCGTATGAAAAGACCAAGACTGACGGCTTCTACGACAAGAACCCGACGCTGCAGACGCCGCTGAAGGAACTCACCAACAAAGAACCGACGGAAAATTCGCGTGGCCTGCGCTTCGGCAACATGGTGCAAATGCGCGACATCTGGGCGGAAGAGATGGAGGCGGCGCTCGCCGGTCAAAAGACCGCCAAGGACGCGCTCGATTCCGCCGTGAGCCGCGGCAACGCCATGCTGCGGACATTCGAGAAAACCGCGAAGTGAGATTTCCGGAGCGCGGCCGCCATGAAACTGACCGCGCTGGTTCCAATGTTGAGCGTGTCCGACCTGACGCGGAGCATCGCGTTCTATCGTGATCGGCTCGGTTTTCATGTCATCAACGTATTCGGTGACCCCGAGCCGAAATGGAGCATGATCGGCCGCGATGACATCAAGCTCATGCTCAACGAGCCTCCGCGCGAGGAAATGGACACGTTGCCGCCGCATGCCAAGAACTTTCAGGTCTATTACTTCTACCCCGACGACGTCGCAGCCCTTCATGCGACATGGAAAGATGACGACCTGGCTGTTACAGATTTACGCGTCACGGCGTACGGTATGAAGGAATTCGAATTACGCGATCCCGATGGCTACTGGCTCTGGTTCGGACAGGAGTCCAGCGATCCGCCGACAGTTCACGAGTGACGCCCTGAATGGAAAAGTCGGCCACCTTCAACAACAGGCTGCTTCCGTACCTGCTGCTCGCGCCGCAGCTCGTTATCACCTTCGTGTTTTTCTACTGGCCTGCCAGTCAGGCGGTCTTGCAGTCGTTCAAGCGCGAAGACGCCTTCGGCCTTACATCGGAATTCGTCGGCCTGGAGAATTATCAGGCCCTGTTCGCGCAGCCTGAATACTACAAAGCGATATGGACGACGGTGGTGTTCTCGACCCTCGTCGCATTGCTGTCGCTCAGCATCGCGCTGATGTTTGCGACCCAGGCCGACAAGAACCTGAAGGCGGCGCCGGCCTTCAAGACCTTCCTGATCTGGCCTTATGCCGTCGCGCCCGCGATCGCCGGCGTGTTGTGGATCTTCATGTTTCATCCCTCGCTCGGCACGCTGGCGCGGCCGCTGCGCGTTCTCGGCTTCGACTGGAATCCACTTCTGAACGGCAATCACGCCATGACGCTGGTGGTGATGGCCGCGGTCTGGAAGCAGATCTCCTACAATTTCCTGTTTTTCCTCGCCGGCCTGCAGTCGATCCCCAGGAGCGTGCTCGAAGCCAGCGCGATCGACGGCGCGGGCCCGCTGCGCCGGTTCTGGACTATTGTGTTTCCATTGCTGTCGCCCACCACGTTCTTCCTGCTGGTGGTCAACGTGGTCTACGTCTTCTTCGATACATTCGGCATCATCGACGCCGTCACCGGCGGCGGCCCGGCCGGTGCGACGACTACCATGGTCTACAAGGTTTACGCGGACGGACGGCTCGGCGGCGACCTCGGCGGCTCGGCGGCGCAATCCGTGGTGCTCATGGTCATCGTCATCGCATTGACTGCGGTGCAATTCCGCTACGTCGAACGCAAGGTGCAGTACTGATGGTCGAGCATCGTCCCCTGCGCGATTTCGTCGCCTACGCCATTCTCACCTTCGGCATCTTCATTGTCGCATTTCCGGTCTATCTCGCCCTGATCGCCTCGACGCACGACGCGGCCACAGTGGTCAATGGCAACATGCCGCTCTCACCCGGCACCCACACCCTCGAAAACTATTACCGGGCGATCTTTGTCGGCGGATCGCGCACCAGCCGCGAGCCGGTCGGACACATGCTGATCAATTCGTTTGTTTCCGCCATCGGCATCGCTGTCGGAAAGATCTTCATCTCCATCCTGTCGGCGTTTGCGGTGGTGTATTTCCGCTTTCCGTTCCGGAAGACCGCGTTCTGGATCATCTTCATTACGCTGATGCTGCCGGTGGAGGTCCGCATCTATCCCACCTACAAGGTGGTCGCCGACCTGCGCATGCTCGACACCTATGCCGGACTGATCCTGCCTTTGATCGCCTCAGCGACCGGCACGCTGCTGTTCCGGCAGTTCTTTATGACCATTCCCGAGGAACTTCTGGAAGCTTCGAAGATCGACGGCGCAGGCCCATTTCGATTTTTCAAGGATACGCTGCTGCCGCTGTCCGTCACTACCATCGCCGCGCTGTTCGTGATCCAGTTCATCTACGGCTGGAATCAGTATCTGTGGCCGCTGCTGATCACCACGCAGGATTCGATGCAGACCATCGTGACCGGCATCAAGAAAATGCTGACCACCACCGACGAACTGGCGGAATGGCAGCTGGCGATGGCGACAGCGATTCTGGCGATGCTGCCGCCGGTTGCAGTCGTCGTCTTCATGCAGCGGCTGTTCGTGCGCGGCCTTGTTGAAACAGAAAAATGAAAGGAGCGGGTAGTGAGTAGCGAATGGCGAGTAGCAAGCGGGAAGCGGAAAAAAACCGTCGGATTTGTTTCCTTCCCCTATTCGCTACGCCCCATTCGCTATTCGCTCAAACCTCATGGCTAACGTCATTCTCCGCAACGTCCGCAAGACCTATCCCGGCGGGGTCGATGCCATCAAGGGCATCGACTTTGAGGTCGGCGACGGGCAGTTCTGCGTGCTGGTCGGACCCAGTGGTTGCGGCAAATCCACCTTGCTGCGGATGGTGGCAGGTCTTGAGACTGTCACGAGTGGCGAGATCGACATCGGCGGCCGCATCGTGAACCAGATCGAACCGGCCGACCGCGACATTGCAATGGTGTTCCAGAACTACGCGCTCTACCCGCACATGAGCGTCTACAACAACATGGCCTACGGTCTGCGCAATCGCGGCACCCCGAAACCCGAGATCGATATGCGGGTACGGGAAGCCGCGCAGATTCTGGAAATCACGCCGCTGCTGGACCGCAAGCCGCGCCAACTGTCCGGCGGCCAGCGCCAGCGCGTCGCCATGGGGCGCGCCATCGTGCGACAGCCGAAAGTGTTTCTGTTCGACGAGCCGCTGTCGAATCTCGACGCCAAGCTGCGGGTCGCCATGCGCGTCGAAATTCGCAGACTGCAGCGCCGCCTGAAGACCACATCGATCTACGTCACCCATGACCAGATGGAGGCGATGACCCTCGCCGACATTCTGGTGGTGATGAACGGCGGACAGGTCGAGCAGATCGGCAAGCCGCTCGACATCTACAAGAAGCCCGCGACGACTTTCGTCGCCTCGTTCATCGGCGCGCCGCCGATGAATTTGCTGTCAGTGGCGGCAAACGATCTGGGCGGGGCGCTGGATGCGTTGCAGATCAAGTCACCCGGCGACGCCACGCTCGGAATCCGGCCGGAGGATTTCTCATTGGCCGGCGCGGCGGCGCCCCAGGGCCTCACGCTTGAACTCATGGTCGATGCTATCGAGCGGGTCGGCGCCGAAACGTATGTCTACGGCACCAGACCGCGCGCCAACGGCGGTCCAACCGTTAGCGCCAAGCCTGGCGAATTGCCGCCTGGCGAGATCATCGTCCGGCTGCCCGGAGAGGAGGCTCCCGCCATTGGCGAGCGGATCGGGGTCTCGGCGGCGCGCGGCAAACTGCACCTGTTCAGCGCAGATGGGCGCAGCCGGATCGGAGATTAGCCGGATTCATCCCTGTTTACGGGCGGTTAGGGGTTCTTGAACAACGCAAAAGACATCGCCATATTCGTTTTAACCGGCAGGCCGCAAGGCTGCCGGGAACCTAGGAAGGAGTGCCGCAAGGGCTCCAACCCAAAGTCGCTTCGAGAGGACTTTGTGAATGTCTCGTGTTCCTTCGCTATCGAGTCCGTTCCTTTTGGGATTCGACGAAATCGAGCGTGCGCTCGATCGCGTCGTGAAAGGCGCAGACGGTTATCCTCCTTACAACATCGAGCGGTGCGGCCGTGATGACGGCCAGCCCGAACGCCTGCGGATCACGCTGGCGGTCGCCGGATTTACCCGCGACCAACTCGATGTAACCACTGAGGAAAACCAGCTCGTGATCCGGGGCCGTCAGCAGGACGACAAGACCCGGCAGTACATCCATCGCGGCATCGCCGCGCGTCATTTCCAGCGGACCTTCGTGCTGGCTGACGGGATGTATGTCATCGGCGCAGACCTGAAGAACGGCCTGCTGTCGATCGATCTGGCTCGTCCCGAGCCTGAACGGGTCGTTAAGACGATAGCCATCAATGAGCACGAATAATGGAACGGAAGCGGACTCGACCGCTTAACAACTGTAAGGAGTCGAGACCATGACTGGTAATGTCATCTTCGAACCGGCTGTCTCGCTTGAGGCGCTGGCAACTCTGGGCGAAGGCCACATCGCCTACGTCAAACAGATTCGCTCGGAAGACGTACCGGGACTTTTCCCGCAGGCGCCGCAGATCGCGCCCGGCCTGAAGCTGTTCGCCCTTCATGCTGCCGACGGTACGCCGATCATGCTGACCGACAGCCGCGAAGCGGCGATCGCGAATGCATGGAGCAACGAGTTAGAGACCGTCAGCCTTCACTGAAGCCGGCGCAGGCCGCACAGTGAAATGTGACGATCATGAACGAAGCGGCAGCGCGGCGAGCGCTGCCGCTTTTATTTTGTGGGATCGGAGAAGATGATTACGCCGCCGTCGCGGGCGGCAACGCCAGCACCGAATACAGCGCCTGCGCGTCCTTTGATGCACGCAGCTTCTTGGCAATATCCTGATCGCGCAGCAGCCGCGCAATGCGCGCCAGCGCCTTGAGATGATCCGCGCCGGCGCCTTCGGGAGCCAGCAGCAGGAACACCAGATCGACCGGCTGACCGTCCATCGCCTCAAAATCGATCGGACGATCCAGCCGTGCAAACAGGCCAGACAGCTTGTCGAGCTTCGGCAATTTGCCGTGAGGGATCGCCACGCCGTAACCGACGGCGGTGGTTCCCAGTTTCTCGCGCTGGAGAAGCACCTCGAAGATCGAGCGTTCGTTCTGTCCGGTGAGAACAGCGGCACGCGCGCTGAGTTCCTGAAGCGCCTGCTTCTTGCTGTTGACCTTCAAAGCAGGAAGAATCGCCTCGGGTGCGACCAGATCGGTAATCGTCATGAACGTTCCGAGGGTGAGGTTAAGCCGTTGGTGAACTTACAAAATCGGTCTCAGACCGGGTGGCGTCAAGGGCCCTGCGAGCCAAATTATGGTCCGCATTCCTGAAAGGTCGCGGACCATAGTTAGGCGCGCCGAAGGCGTCAATGGCGAACCGATTCGCCAATCACAGGGGGATCCACCCAGCCGACGTTCCCGTCCGGCCGCCTGTAGATAATGTTCACCCGTCCGCTGCTGCCGTGCTGGAACACCATGACCGGCGCGCCGGTCAAATCGAGTTCCATGACCGCCTCGCTCACCGAGTAGCGCTTCAGCGAGGTCGTCGCCTCGGCGATGATGACAGGATTGAACTCGTTGACATCCTCGTCTTCGTGCGACGGTGCTTCGATCACATAGCTCGGCGCGTCCAGCGCCGCGCCATTGAGATCGGACAGCGCCGCGGACGCCGCATGTGACTTGCGCGCCGAGCGATCCTTCAGGCGGCTCTTGTAGCGGCGCAAACGTTTCTCGATCAGCAGTAGCGCCTGGTCGGCACTGGCATAGGCATCTGTTGCCATCGCATCCGCCTCAAGCGAGATTCCCGAATCCAGATGAAGCGAGCAATCGGTGCGAAAGCCGAAGCCGTCCTTGCTGAGCGTGATGTGGCCCGAGTAATTGCCATCGAAATATTTTCGCAGCACTTCATCCGTGCGTTCGCTGACGCGATCACGAAGGGCTTCACCGACGCTGATGCTTTTACCAGAGACCCGGAGTGTCATGACGTTCCTCACTTGCTTCTTCGGACTTGCAGTTCGGATGAGGGAGCGTTCCGCTTCTTGACCTCGCAGTCAAGCGGTAGCTGTGTCGCGGGACCTGTCCACGGCCGGAGCGGCCGACGTTAATGCTGTACCGAGCATGCTCTGCTTGTCGCGGCGGCGCTGCACGGACGAAGGAATACGCATGGCTTCACGATACTTCGCTACCGTGCGCCGGGCTATATCAATGCCGTCGCCACGCAATCGTTCCACGATGGTATCGTCCGAGAGTATCGCCGTGGGGCTTTCCGCGTCGATCAGCAGTTTGATGCGGTGCCGCACAGCCTCGGCGGAATGCGCATCCCCGCCGTCCGCCGAGGCGATCGAGGCGGTAAAGAAGTACTTGAGTTCGAACGTGCCCCGGTTGGTCGCCATGTACTTGTTCGCGGTCACCCGCGAGACGGTCGATTCGTGCATCTGGATGGCGTCGGCGACGGCTTTCAGATTGAGCGGACGCAGGTGCGCCACGCCCTGCGTGAAAAATCCGTCCTGCTGGCGAACGATTTCTGTCGCGACCTTGAGGATCGTCCGCGCGCGCTGGTCAAGCGCGCGCACCAGCCACGTCGCATTCTGCAGGCAATCGGTGAAGTAGGACTTGTCGCCATCCTTGCGGATGGTTTTGGACAGTTGCGAATAGTAAACCTGATTGACCAAAACTTTTGGCAACGTGTCGCTGTTGAGTTCGACATGCCAGCCGCCGTCCGGACCCGGGCGAACGTAGACATCCGGCACGACGCTCTGGGTCTTGGCCGATCCGAATTTCAGGCCGGGCTTGGGATTGAGATGGCGGATTTCGCCGATCATGTCGGCGATGTCTTCGTCATCGACGCCGCAGATTTTTCTTAAAGACGCGATGTCGCGTTTCGCCAACAGAGCGAGATTCTCGATCAGCGCCTGCATCGCGGGATCGTAGCGGTCGCGCTCACGCAATTGGATCGCGAGGCATTCGCTCAGGTTTCGCGCGCAGACGCCTGGGGGATCGAACTTCTGCAGAACCGCAAGCACCGCCTCGACTTCGTCGCGCGACGTACCCAGTTTCTCGTCTGCGTCCCCGAGATCGGCAGGCACATAGCCGGCGTCATCGACGAGGTCGATCAGATACTGCCCGATCATGCGGCGCATCGGATCCGGAAATGCGACCGCGAGCTGCTCGGCGAGGTGCCCGCTGAGCGTCGTCTCTGCCGCGACAAAGGCTTCGAGATTGTAGTCGTCATCGTTCGACGCACCGCCGCCCCACTCGGTATAGGCGGTTGGCGCCGCATCCTGCGCGTTGCGCGCCGCAGCGTCCGCAGGCTCCTCCGGAAACACGTTCTCCATCCCGGTATCGAGGGTCTGCTCGATCTCGGTGCGGGTCCCAAGATCGGGCGCCATCCATTCCTCGGCGCCGGCCTCAAAGCCATCGCCGGAGCGTTCGCCGTCGGCTCCCGATGAGAAGTCCGCACCGTCGGAAAAATCCGCGCCATCGCCTTCCGCGTGGGCGGCGGGGGGCTCGCCATGATCGGGGGCGCCGTCCTGATTGGCGCGCTCGAGCAGCGGGTTGCGCTCAAGCTCGTCCTCGACGAACGCCACGAGGTCCAGATTCGACAGCTGCAGCAGCTTGATCGCCTGCATCAACTGCGGCGTCATCACCAGCGACTGCGACTGGCGGAACTCTAATCTCTGCGTCAGCGCCATAAAAACCAGATCCGGTCCAAAAGTTGGTCCGTTTCTTGCTTATATGTTTCCTGCAAGCTTGTACACGGCTTGACGTTTCGAAAAATCGGGATACTGCGCCGCCCGCTCACCGATCGCAGATCAGAGTGAATCAGAGCCGGAACTCTTCACCCAGGTAGAGCCGACGCACATCCGGATCGTTGACGATCTCATCCGGGCTGCCCTCGGTTAGCACCTCGCCCGCATAAACAATATAGGCGCGGTCCGTCAGGCCGAGCGTCTCGCGCACATTGTGGTCGGTGATCAGAACGCCGATGCCGCGTTGTGTGAGATGGCGCACCAGTTGCTGAATATCGCCGACCGCAATCGGATCGATGCCGGCGAATGGTTCGTCGAGCAGCATGTAGTTGGGACGCGAGGCCAGCGCACGCGCGATTTCCACGCGCCGCCGCTCGCCGCCGGAGAGCGCGATGGACGGCGATTTCCGCAAGCGCGCGATGTTGAATTCGTCGAGCAGCGAATCCAGTTCGCGTTCGCGCTTGCGCTTGTCGGGCTCGACCACTTCCAGCACCGCGCGAATGTTGTCCTCGACAGACAGTCCGCGAAAGATCGACGCTTCCTGCGGCAGATAACCGATCCCGAGCCGTGCGCGCTGATACATCGGCAGTTGCGTCACGTCGTGGCCATCGAGTTCGACACGGCCACGATCCGGCTTGATAAGACCGGTGATCATGTAGAAGCAGGTGGTCTTGCCAGCGCCGTTCGGCCCGAGAATACCGACAGCTTCGCCGCGCCGGACATAGATGCTGACGCCGTGCACGATCTTGCGCGTGCCGAAACTCTTCTCGACGCCGTGAACGGCGAGATACCCGGAATGCTGCACACGCGGTGCCGTGCCGTTGGTTGCGGCGCGGGTGCGCGGCGCGCTGGCGCGCGGCTGCTCCTTCACGGCATCCTCGCGCTGCAGGTTGCGCGGAATCGGCGGCGCATCATGCGTGAACGCCGACGAGTCCTGCGGCGCAAGCGGCGATGGCTCGCGGGGAATTGCCGCGGCAACGGTTTCGCGCCTGACCGGCGCGTTGTCGCGGGACGCCTCGCGCGCAGCTAACGGCTTCTCACCGGCGGACGGCTTGAAGATGTCGCCCATCCGCGCCGCGAGAGCGGTGATGTCCTGACGCAGGTCATCCCGGCGCGAACGCGCAAACCCCTGCCGTCCACGCCCCGGGCCTCGACGACGAAAGATGCGCAGGAGATCTACCATGCCCGCTTCAAATCAGCCCTTGGAGTGTTGCCTGAGCATGATGGAGCGAAGGCGCGTTGCCCATCCCCAAATGTTCAGGGGCTGGGTGATACAGGCACAACGCATCCGGTTCAACCGTTGCGCTTGCGCGGATTGGACAAGTCATTGAGTTTGAGCGGCTTTCCGGGCCCGCCCGGTGTCGGCGACGGCTGCGCGCCTGCTGGATTCCCGCCCGGTTGCGATCCGCTCGGCGCCGCCTGAAACACACCCTGCACGCGCCCGCTGTTCGATTCGACCCGGGAGATGCCGGTGGTCAGATCAACCACGAGGCGGTCGCCGCGCAGCACGTTCTTGTCCTTGGTCAGCAGCACATTGCCGTGCATCGTGACGGTGTTGGCGCGCATGTCGAACACGCCACGATCGCCGGTCACGGTCTGATCCTTCTGGGTGACAACGACGCCGCCTTGCGCCTCAAGCCGTTTGATCGACGAACTGCCGGCGGGTCCGGGCGTTGCGGATTTCATCGCAGTCTTCTTGGCGCCGCTGGACTGATCGTTATCGTAGAACACCACAAGCGTCTTGCAGAGCATGGTGGTGTCACCCTGCACGACCTTCACATTGCCGCTGAACGTCGCCGCCTTGTCCTTGTCGCGCATCTCGAGCGAGGCGGCATCGATCTGAATCGGCTTGTCGCGGTTCTGCGAGAAGCCCTGCATCGCGTTGGGAACGCCCGTCGCCGAACTCTGCGCATGCGCATCACCTGCCGCACACAAAACAACAGCGACCGCCACCGCGGACAAGACGCGCGAGATGGTGCTGGCATTGAGCTTGTTGTGAATCGTCATCATCCGAAAAATCATTTTGCAGCGGCGTCCTGTGCGGGCGCCTGATTGCCTGTCGATGCATCCTTTGCAGAATCGTCCAGAATCAGGATCATCGACACACCGCCTTCAAAGCGCACCAGCGCACCGTTTTCCGTGATTCTGAGGCGGTTTGCATCCAGCGTGCCGTTCAGCAGTTTCACCGCCACGGGCTGATCCGAGGACACCGTCCCGCCGCCGAGATCGACGGTGGCCTGCGTCAGCCGCGCCTCGTACCCCGTGGTGGATTGCAGGAAGATATTGTCCTTCAAATCCAGCAACTGGGTTTTGGTATCGAACAGGCCGGCGCGCGCGTCCATGGTGATGCCCGTCTTGTCTTCCATCTGAACCTTGGCGCGCAGTTCGTGCAGCTCGACATTGTTCGGTTTGGTCACGTCCTGCACCGCAGATTTCGCCCACAGTTCATAGGGCCGCTGATCAGGCGTGAAGCCGGCGAGGTGCGGCGAGTCCATCGTGATCTTGGTGCCGGAGACGCCGAGCTTGCCGATGTCGATCGGCAATTTCGAAAGAATCCGGAACGGATTGAACAGCGAGATGCCGACGATCGTCAGCATCGCGGCGGCCACCATCACCGGCACGGCCAGACGCATCTGGCGCACGCGGCGGCTGTGACGCTTCGCCTTCGCGTAGCGCACATCCGCAGCAGCCTGATAATTCTGGCTCTGGACCGAAACCAACATTTGCTCCGAAGCGCCGGGGTGGCCCGGTCATTCTACGCCAATGACAGGGCTTTTTGCAGCCCGGCATTTGTCACGCTTTACCAAGCACTTGGCAAAGAGCAAAAAAGTGACCGAAACCGGGCGAACTTCGCTGCAAAAGGCGAGATTGGGCTGCAAAAGGCGGAATTATGAATGCGCGAAAATATCGTCGTTTTCCCAGCCCTGCAGGTCGAGTTTCGCGCGGGTGGGCAAAAACTGGAAACAGGCGGCGGCAAGCGCCTCGCGGCTCTCGCGCGCCAGCATCGCGTCGAGCTTTTCGCGCAGCGCGTGAAGATGCAGCACGTCGGACGCCGCGTAGGTGAGCTGCGCATCGGTCAGGGTTGCCGCGCCCCAGTCGCTCGATTGCTGCTGCTTCGACAGATCGACGCCGAGCACCTCGCGCACCAGATCCTTCAGGCCGTGGCGATCGGTGTAGGTACGCACCAGCCGCGACACGATCTTGGTGCAGTAGACCGGCTCCGGCATCACGCCGAAGGCATTGAACAGCACGGCGAGATCGAACCGCGCGAAATGAAAAATCTTGGTGACCTTCGGATCGCCGAGCAGCTTTTTCAGATTGGGCGCGTCGGAGTGACCGGCCGGAATCTGCACCACGTCCGCGGTGCCGTCGCCGTTCGACAACTGGATCACGCACAGCCGGTCGCGATGCGGGTTGAGGCCCAGCGTCTCGGTGTCGATCGCCACCGACTGCGTGTAGCGCGAAAGGTCCGGCAAATCGCCGCGATGCAGGCGGATGGTCATGGTCTGCGAGCGTCCTCGTCTGGGTTTCGTCGAATCGAAGAGGCTCAAACTATCGCTCAAATCTCCTGCCGACGAGAGGAGATCAACCCAATTTGCGCCGGAAATGCCGATAAATCACCGACCATCGTCGCGCGGCCGGCCACCTTCGTCATGAATAACCGGCGCTACAGCCATTTTAGAATCGACTAAAATGGCCCAAGATCATCCGTCTTTGATCGCCGACGAGAATCTGAGCATGAAGATCGAACAACGATTGCCCCGCTTTGCGGTCCTGATCGACGGCGACAACACGTCGCCGCAGATCGCGGAGGGTCTTTTTGAAGAGGTCGCCACCTTTGGCGAGGCCAGCGTGCGCCGTATCTACGGTGACTTCTCGGGACCTCATCTCAAATCCTGGGTCAGTATCCTGCGCAAGCACGCCATCGATCCTTATCAGCAATTCGCCTATACCCCGGGCAAGAACGCATCCGACATCGCCCTTGTGATCGACGCCATGGACCTTCTGCACAGCGGGCGGTTCGATGGATTCTGTCTGGTGTCGTCCGACAGCGATTTCACCCGCCTCGCCTCGCGACTGCGCGAACAAGGCGCCGACGTCTACGGATTCGGCGCCCAGAAAACGCCGGAGAGTTTCCGGCAGGCCTGCCGCAGATTCATCTACACAGAGAATCTGCTTGCCCGTACGCCGGCGACAGGTGCGAAAGCTCCCTCCAGGCCGCCGCCGCTCGAACCGCCGGACGCAGCCGTTTCAATTCTGCAAAAGGCAATATCGCCGACCGATGAAGACGGATGGGTCATGCTTGGTGCCGTGGGACGCCGCATCGCCAATCTGTTTCCGGATTTCGACACGCGAACCTATGGCTGCTCCAAGCTGAGCGACCTCGTTCGCAAAACCGGCGCGTTCGATATCGAGAAAACCAAGAGCGGGCAGGAGCGCATGAAAGCCAAGGCCGTTGGCGGCGGCGCGGCCAAGCCGAAAAGGCCCAGACAGCCAAAATCGCGACGAACGGATACGCCACCGGCCTAGCGCCACAGGCCCAGCGTCGCCCACTTCGATTCAGGGATCGGTTCGCCGATCTTGTAGCTGAACGACAGCACCTTCATGTGGTCGGGCGTGCCCTTGCAGGTGAAGGAAAACGAATACCATCGCCCCTTGCTGCGAAACGCGCCGCCCTTACCCGTGACGGTATGGCCGGCATGAACCGGATGAGACATCACATCGGTCTTGGCGCGGTCGGGGCGATAGGGCTTGGCGTCCCGGCTGATCCGGCTCATCGCCTCGAGATCGCAGACCTGTTCAAGCCGGGTTTGCGGGTCGAGCTTCTTCAGGCTCGCTGCGAACCGGGCGTCCATCGCCCACGACGGCGCGGCCTGCAACAGCGCGGCCATCAGAACAAAGGCTGATTTTTTCACGACAACACCACCGAAGATGCTGGATTTGGATGAAGAGTGCACGATCTGGAAAACCTCATTCTTGAGCGAGCCTCGCGGTAACGACGTAACGGCTCGTAAACTATAATCTCATAGTTTCATTTTGGTTTGGATTGGTGCCGACGAGACCACTCGCGCTCGCCTCCTGAATTCATGAGGCACGAGCTAATCCAAGACTGCATTCCCCACCTTCATTCAATTCACTCCTGAAAGAAAATAGGCATGTCCTTGCTTGCGAACTTCCGCGTGCTCACCAAAATCTTGGCCGTCGTCATTCTGATGACTGTGGTCGCCACCGGCATCACATGGCTCGGCGTCAGCTCGCTCAAATCGCTGAGCGACGCAACCGACCGGATGGAACTGACCGCCAGCCAGGCTGTCATGGCGCAACGTCTCGCGGTCAATCTGCTCGCCATCAACCGCGCGGAGTTTCAGGTATCGACCGATCCGCGTCCGGAAAGCAAAAAGACGGCCCAGGAAACCGTTGAAACCGAGAGCAAGGTGTTCGTCCAGCGGATCCAATGGTTCAAGGATAAAATCAAGCGTCCCGAGGTTCGCGCCCAGATAGCGGAAGTCGAATCCGATTGGGCTGACTATCAGAAAGAGCTGGCCGGCACCTTCCGAGCGGCTGATGCGGTCACCAGTTTTCAAATGAGCGCCGAAATGGACCGGCTGCGCAAGGAAGCAGTTTCGAGCGGGGAACTCGCAAACAAGGTCCGGACCAAGTTGCGCACGCTGACCGAGAGACTCGATGAGGATGTGGCGCAAGTCTCCAGCGACGCGACCAGTGAATACAAGTGGGTGTCAAAGTTGATGATGGTTGCCGCCTCGATCGGCATCGGACTCGGTTTGGCTATCGGTTTCATGGTCGGCCAGTTCGGGATCGCCAAGCCGATGCGCGTCCTCGTCGGCCTGCTCCAGCGGATGGCGAAAGGCGACGAGATCGAGATCACCGGCACCGAGCGCAAGGATGAGATCGGCGAAACCGCGCGAGCGGTCAACGAGATCAAGGTCATGCTCACGGAAAAGGCCCGTCAGGAGGCCGAAGCCAAGACTGCGCAGGACCGCATCGCTGCCGAGCAACGCAAGAAGGACATGTACCAGCTCGCCGACCAATTCGAGAACGCCGTCGGCGAGATCATCGAGACGGTGTCGGCGGCCTCGACCGAACTGGAGGCTTCGGCCACCAGCCTGACCAAGACTGCCGAGAGCACCCAGGAGCTTTCAACCATGGTCGCCTCGGCGTCCGAAGAAGCTTCCGCCAATGTCCAGTCCGTCGCGACCGCGACCGAGGAAATGGCTTCGTCGGTCAACGAGATCAGCCGCCAGGTGCAGGAATCCGCCAGGATCGGCAACGAGGCGGTGGAGCAGGCGCACAGGACGAACGATCGCGTCAACGCGCTGTCGCAGGCTGCCAACCGGATCGGCGACGTGGTCGAACTCATCAACACCATCGCCGGCCAGACCAATCTGCTGGCACTCAACGCCACCATTGAGGCCGCACGGGCCGGAGATGCAGGCCGCGGCTTCGCCGTTGTCGCATCCGAGGTCAAGGCACTCGCTGAGCAAACCGCGAAAGCAACCGGCGAGATCAGTCAGCAGATCGGCAGCATCCAGACGGCGACGCAGCAGTCGGTGACGGACATCCAGGAGATCGGCGTCACCATCGGCCGCATCTCCGAAATCGCGTCGAGCATCGCCTCGGCGGTCGAGGAACAGGGCGCGGCCACGCAGGAGATTTCCCGCAACGTCATGCAGGCATCGCAGGGCACCCAGCAGGTCGCTTCCAACATCTCCGACGTGCAGCACGGCGCGAGCGAAACCGGATCCGCATCGTCACAGGTGCTGGCGTCGGCGAAGTCATTGTCGCAGGACAGCAACCGCCTCAAGCTCGAGGTTGCCAAATTCCTCGGCACGGTTCGCGCAGCCTGACGATCGCAACATAGATCGCGAAGAGATGGAGCTCCCCCCTTTGGGGGGAGCCGACATGCAGGTCGTCCGGCTGAACTCTGACAACAGAGATTGACGGTCGTGGTGAGCCTTACGCTTCCCCACCAGCCTCGCTTGGATGATCTGTCGGTGTCGAACGGCTGCCCGGCATTGGCCGGAACATTGCAGCGGGTACCGGTGGCACAATGCTTCCAGGGAAGCGCCATCGCAGGACCACGTGCACCGCCCCTGTGTACCAGAAGCGACGGCTAGCCCCCGCAAGGTCGGGGAGCTCAGCAGTAACAGCACTATCTGAAAAGATGGTGCCCAGGAAAGGACTCGAACCTTCACGGCCGTTAAGCCACTGGCACCTGAAGCCAGCGCGTCTACCAATTCCGCCACCTGGGCATTGACGCGGTTACTAAGGACAGGGCGCGCGCTTGTCAAATTGCTCTTGCCTTGACGCGTTTTCTTCACGCGAACCGGTACCCACTTCGCTCGAAAACGCCATGAAGCCGCCGGAATGGCCTGTACAGCGCGCGGATGATGGCGTATCGCGGAAATTGGCGGGACCGCCCTTCCACTTCGTTTACTTTGCGCAGGAACCACGCATGTCAGCCCCTATCGATACGCTTGTCACGGTCTTCGGAGGATCGGGTTTTCTCGGCCGGCACGTGATCCGGGAGCTGGCCAAGCGCGAATATCGCATCAGGGTCGGCGTTCGCCGTCCGGAATTGGCCGGGCACCTGCAGCCGCTGGGCCGGGTCGGCCAGATCCACGCAGTACAGGCCAACCTGCGCTATCCGGCCTCGGTGCAGGCCGCAGCGCGCGGCGCCAGCATCGTCGTCAATCTGGTGGGGATTCTCGCCGAAAGCGGCGCGCAGACCTTCAATGCCGTTCAGGCCAAGGGCGCGGACACCGTGGCGCGCGCGGCGGCCGAGATCGGCGCACGCGTAGTACATATCTCGGCGATCGGCGCCGATGCGGATTCGGCCTCAGGCTATGCCCGCGCCAAGGCGGCCGGCGAAGCCGCCGTGCTGGCGGCGTCGCCCTCGGCCACGATCATCCGCCCCTCGGTGGTGTTCGGTCCAGAAGATCAGTTCACCAACCGCTTTGCGGGCCTCGCGCGCATCTCGCCGATGCTGCCCCTGATCGGCGGCGGGCTGACGAAAATGCAGCCGGTCTATGTCGGCGACGTCGCCATCGCCGTCGCCAATGCGGTCGACGGCAAGACCCGGCCGGGCGCGACCTATGAACTCGGCGGACCCGAGGTCATGACGATGCGGGAGATCCTCGAACTCATTCTGAATATCACCCAGCGCGACCGCATGCTGATGTCGCTGCCGTTCCCACTCGCGAAAATCCAGTCGTACTTTCTGCAGTTCGCGCCGGGCGATCTCAAGCTGACGCCAGATCAGGTCGAGCTGCTGCGCAGCGATAACGTGGTGTCGGATGCGGCGAAGTCCGCAGGGCTGACGCTGGAAGGTTTGGGGGTCACGCCGGATTCGCTCGCAGCCGTCGCGCCGTCTTATCTGTGGCGCTACCGCAAGACCGGACAGTTCGCGCCCAACGGCGCGTGACTGCACGCTGAGGTGATTACTTCCCGAGCGCCAGACCGATCAGTCCGAGCGTGCCGACGATCACGCGCCACCATGCGAACAGCGCAAAGCCGCTACGCGACACGTAATCGAGCAGCGACTTCACCACGATAATCGCCGCCACGAACGAGGTGATGAATCCCACCGCGACCAGCAGCGTGTTGTTCGCCGTCATCTGCCCGTGATTCTTGTAGAGATCGTAGGCGAACGCGCCCGTCATGGTCGGGATCGCGAGAAAGAATGAAAACTCCGCCGCCGCCCGCTTGTCCGATCCGAACAGCATCGCGGACACGATGGTCGCGCCCGAGCGCGAGACGCCGGGAATCATCGCCAGGCACTGCGCCAGACCGATGCCGAGATACATCGGTAACGGAAACGACGTGGCGTCGTGAAAGCGCGGGCGCAGATCCTGCTGATCAACCCATAGCAGCACGGCGCCGCCGGCGATCAGCGTGAAACAGACCACCCATGGATTGAACAACACGTCCTTGATGAAGGAATGTGCAGCCGCGCCGATGATGGCGGCCGGCAAAAACGCGATCAGCACACCGATAACGAAACGCTGCGCCGCCGGATCGGAAAACATGCCGAGCGCGATTCGCCACAATTTCGCAAAATAGACCGAGAGGATGGCGAGAATCGCGCCGAGCTGTATCAGCACCACGAAGGTCTTGCCGAACGCATCGTCATCGAAACCGAAAAACCGCTCCAGCAGAAGGAGATGCCCTGTCGAAGACACCGGCAGGAACTCGGTCAGCCCCTCGACGATGCCGAGGATGAAAGCCTTGAAAAGATCGAATGACATGAATGCGATCCGCTGTGGATGAGGGCCCCGCGAGCGGCGTGTTTGTCGCCCATTCGGAAAGTCGCCGCAACGCCAAATCCATGAAATAGAGTATTGGCAAATGGCCGTTTGCCTGCTTATCAGGCTTTTCCATCTGGCGCGTTAACCGCCATTCGAGACCCTTTGTTAAACCTAACCGGACTATCACTGGGTTGATCCAACCGGACTATCACAACCAGTGTGGTGGTTCGCAAATCCGCATCGTTCCACCGCACGCTCCTTTGCGGATTTGCGAACCAAAACCACACTAGAATTCATATTTTCTAGTGTCCTTTTGAATCCGAAGTTCGCTACGGAGAGTGCTGCAAAATGAAACGAACTTCGGATTCAGGACACTAGTTATGTTCACACTTTTTCATCATCCGTTTTGCCCGCGGTCGCGCTTCGTGCGGCTTGCGCTCGGCGAACACGGGCTGGATACGCGGCTTGTGGAAGAACTGGTCTGGGATCGCCGCGAAGCCTTCCTGGCGCTGAATCCGGCCGGCGATACGCCGGTGCTGATTGCCGAGGGCACGCCCGCGATGCCGGGGGCCGGCCTCGTTGCCGAGTTCCTCGACGAGATTCACGGCGCGCCATTGGGCGATCACCGGTTGCTGCCGCGCGCGATGAACGACCGCATCGAGGTGCGGCGTCTGATGTCGTGGTTCAACGACAAGTTTTTCGAGGAAGCCAGCGGGCCGCTGGTTTCCGAGCGCATCTACAAGCGGTTCATGAAACCGGAACATGGCGGCGGGCCGCCGTCGACCGACGTTCTGCGCGCCGCCAAGGCAAATGTGCGCTATCATCTGGCCTATATCGGCTGGCTGGCGCGGACGCGGAATTTTCTCGCCGGCGATCAGCTCACCTATGCCGACCTTGCCGCCGCAGCACACCTGTCGGCGCTGGACTATCTGGGCGATGTGCCATGGAACGAGGACGACGCAGCCAAGGCGTGGTACGTGCGGATCAAATCCCGCCCGTCGTTCCGCCCGTTGCTGAGCGAGTGGATGGCGGGCGTCCCGGCATCGGCGCATTACGTGGATCTCGACTTCTGACCGGCTCGGGTCTTGCCTCATCAAATCTTGCCGACGCGAAGGCCGCGCTGATCGAGCAGGCTCGCGCCATCGGCTTTGGCACCATCGGCATCACCGATCCCGACGCCATCGAAGGCGCGCGCGACCGGCTGCAGAATTTTCTCGATGCCGGATCGCACGGCGACATGGAATGGCTCGCCAACGAGCCCGCACGCCGCGCCAGTCCAAAGGTGCTGTGGAGCGATGTGCGCTCGGTGATCATGCTCGGGATGAACTACGGCCCGGATGAGAATCCGCTGGCGCTGCTTGAACAGAAAACACGCGGCGCGATTTCGGTCTACGCGCGCGGCGACGACTATCACGACCTGATCAAGAAGCGCCTCAAGACACTGGCGCGCTGGCTGCTGGCCACCGCCGGCGGCGACGTGAAGGTGTTTGTCGACACCGCCGCGGTGATGGAAAAACCGCTGGCCCATGCGGCCGGCATCGGCTGGCAGGGCAAGCACACCAACCTCGTCTCGCGCGACTACGGCTCGTGGCTGTTTCTCGGCGCGATCTTCACCACGCTGGAGCTGCCGCGCGACGACGCCGACGTCGATCACTGCGGATCGTGTCAGGCCTGTCTCGACATCTGCCCGACCAATGCCTTTCCCGCGCCATATCGCCTCGATGCGCGCAAGTGCATTTCGTATCTCACCATCGAGCACAAGGGCCCGATTCCGCGCGAGCACCGCGAAGCGATCGGCAACCGCATCTACGGCTGCGACGATTGCCTGAGCGTCTGCCCGTGGAACAAGTTCGCGCAACAAGGCCACGAGACAAAGCTCGCGGCACGCGATGAATTGCGCGGTCCGTCGCTCGCTGAGTTGGCGGGGCTCGACGATCCGGCGTTCCGTGCGCTGTTCACCAAATCGCCCGTCAAGCGGATCGGCCGCGATCGCTTCATGCGCAATGTGCTCACCGCCATCGGCAACAGCAACGATGCGTCGCTCATTCCGGCGGCGCGCCGCCTGCTCGACGACGCCAGTCCGTTGGTGCGAGGGGCTGCGGTGTGGGCGCTGTCACGGTTGCTGCCCCGCGCGGAGTTTGCCGCGCTTGCGGATATTTCAAGCGACGATGATGACGGGGTGCGCGGTGAGTGGGCCATAGCACTCTCGTCGTCATGGCCGGGCTCGTCCCGGCCATCCACGCCTTGGTGAGCTTCAAGAAAAGACGTGGATGCCCGGCACAAGGCCGGGCATGACGAGCTTTTAATCAGCGATGTGCCGCGCCATCTCCGGTCGCGCCTTGAGCGCCGCACCCTGCCTGGCGAAAATCTTCGCCATGCGCTCCGGCGCGAAGTTCATGTCGAGAAATCCGGTCGCGACATTTGCGACCTCACCGTACTCGGCGATCAGTCCGTCGCGCAACTGCATGATCGCAACACCTTCGAACATCGCGCGCGCATCTTTCGCTTCCGGCAACAGCGAGCGATAGCTGAAGGTATAGCGCGCGTAGAGCTTTCGCCCGTCGCTGACCGGGTCATGCATGTCCCAGCGGAAATCCGTCGCCGTGCGGTAGAACCAGTCGTCGATCAGCTGCGCTATTTTCTCGCGGCCTTCGAACGCGCCGTAGAACACGTCGTGATAGACGCCGTCTTCCGTGAACAAGGCCGAGAGGGCCTTGCCGTTGCGCTGTTCGACGGCACGGCAGAAATCATGAAGGAGTTTGTCGGTCTGCATCCTGCGTCCCCGGCTTTTTTGGGATCGTGGCCTATCCGTTCGACAGTTCGCTCACCGCGCCCAGCATGCGCGCGATGTCCTGCGGCCGCGACAGCCGATGATCGCCGTCCTGCACCAGCGTCAGCACCACGTCGTCGCTCGGCAGGCAATGCGTCAGTGCGAACGCATGACGCCACGGCACGTCGGGGTCCTGCGCGCCCTGCAGAATACGAACCGGACATCCGACGTCGATGGTGCCGCCGAGCAGCAGATGGTTGCGGCCCTCTTCGATCAGGTTGCGGGTGATGGGATACGCCTCGCCGTAGTCGGAGGGCCGATGCCAGACGCCTTTGGTCATGATCTCGTCGCGGATCTCCTGCGAGAAACCTTTCCACATCAGGTCTTCGGTGAAATCCGGCGCGGGCGCGATCAGCACCAGACCTTTGAGCGTCGCGCGCGACGCCGGACGCTTCGCCAGCGCGCGCGCCAGCAACAGGGCCATCCAGCCCCCCATCGACGAACCGACGACGATCTGCGGACCGTCGCAAAATGCGTCGAAAACTTTCAGGCTTTCTTCGTGCCACTGTCCGATGGTTCCGTCGGCGAATGGGCCGCCGGATTCGCCATGCCCGGAATAATCGAACCGCACGCAGGCGCGGCGCTGTGCGGCAGCCCACTCATCGAGCGCCTGCGCCTTGGTTCCCTTCATGTCGGAATTGAACCCGCCGAGCCAGAACACGCCGGGCAGGCCGCCCGCGCGTTTACGCACGGCAATGCGCCGTTTGGGGCCGCTATCACCCACGTCAATAAAGCTGAGCTCCGGCATCGCGGAACCGTCTGATGCATGCGTCATAAAAAATGCCCCGTCCCGGCTGTTATGGCGGCCGATGGCGCCGTCCGTCAACGCGGCCGCGTCAAGTGGCTCGTAATGCTTGCGAACCGGACGCCGGACCTCTATGTGGAGCGGGCTGCGGAACACGCCCGGGGCGGCTATTTGTCAGGCATTTTACGGTTTTGTGGCTGATCCGGGTGTTCCTCGGCAGCACCGGAAAATGCACACGAAAGCCTGCTCCCGCTTGCCCGGCGGGCCTTAATCCTTCAAAGTCATTACTTCGTTCACAACACCGGAGATTTACCCATTCGCCGTCCCAACAGAGCCCCGCCCACTGCATCGAAAGATGGGCCGCGCACCAACGATGAAATCCGTAACGCCCAAATCCAGCTGATCGACCAGAACGGTGTCAATATTGGCGTCACCGAAACGTCGGCCGCTGTGAAGATGGCGATGGACGCAGGCATGGACCTCGTCGAGATTTCGCCGAACACCGCTCCTCCCGTTTGCAAGATCATGGACTACGGGAAGTTCAAGTATTCGGCGCAGAAGAAAGCCGCCGAAGCCCGCAAGAAACAGAAGATCGTCGAGATCAAGGAGATCAAGCTCCGCCCGATGATCGACGACCATGATTACGACGTGAAGATGCGCGCGATGCAGCGGTTCTTCGAGGAAGGCGACAAGGTCAAGATCACCCTGCGCTACCGCGGCCGCGAAATGGCGCATCAGGAAATCGGCACCAGGCTGCTGGACAAGGTCAAGGCCGACGTCGCCGAATACGCCAAGGTCGAGCAGGACGCGCGTTTCGAAGGCCGTCAGGTCGTCATGGTTCTGGCACCGCGCTGATACGCGGAAAGTCGTTCGAAAATTTTGCAGGCAAGCAAAACGGCCCGTCAGATCATCTGGCGGGCCGGTTTGTTTGCGCAGATCGCTAACTGCGGATCGCCTGCCAGGTTCCGCTGCATTGATCGCCGGTAATCAGCCCGCTCCAGCGGCCGGCGCCGGATTTGCCGGCGAGCCGGCCGCGGCCGTCGGCCCACGAAGCGCCGACGAC
>JAUSAX010000117.1 GCA_030652315.1 Afipia sp.
CCGCGCCTGATCCGCGTCGGCGGCAAAGGGAGGCCCCCAATAGGCCATGATGGCGTCGCCGATATATTTGTCGATGATGCCTTCATGCTGGCGTATCGGACCAGACATCGCCGAGAGATAGCGGTTCATCACCTTGACCAGTCCTTGCGGCGTTGTCCCTCGGCTCGTGCTGCTGAATCCCTTTACGTCGCAGAACAGCACGGTCATGACACGGCGCTGGCCTTCGGATGCAAGCGCGGGCCGGTCGATCAGCCCTTCGACGACACGCGGATCGATGTACTTGCCGAAGGTTTCGCGGATACGCTCCTTGAGGCGCAACTGCTCGACCATGCTGTTGAACGCGGTGGTCAGCTGGCCGATTTCGTCCTGCGTGGTTACGATCAGCTTTTCCCCGAGATGTCCGGCTTCGACGGCGCGCGCGCCCTCCAGCAGTTTGCGAACTGGCCGCGTTACACCGGCGCTGACCAGCATGGAGAACACGAGCCCCATGACGGCGGCGAGCATTGTCAGCACTGCGGCAATGATCGTGACCTGGGCCTGTTTCTGCCTGGTGTGATCGGCTTCCGTGCGGAGCAGCGCAAACATGTCCGCCCGGATGGAATCGAGGCTCTGGTTGAGTTCGTTGCGCAGGACGTCAACTCTCGCAAGGCCTTCGTCGATAGCCTTGGTGTCGCCGGTTTCAAGCAGCGGCAGCATGCGCTCGATCTCGCTGTTGAGATGGCGGCGTGAGACATTGAGCGCTGCCTCGAGTCGTGTGTCGAGCCGGGCCAGTGCTGTCGGGTCGCTGAAACTCGCTCCCTTTTCGATCAGGCCGTTGATCAGCGAATGCGCGGCCTGCGCTTCCTGCTCCACTTCCGCGCCCTTGGCTTCGAAAGCACTGCGGATCGCCGTCAGGCGGTCGCTGCCGAACGGCGAGCGAATCCGCTCGATGACCATCCGGCGCAATTCCAGCGATCGCTCAACGGAGCGGATGTTCGCGCGCGCCAGATTGCCGTAAGCCGGGATGTAGCTGTTCGTGAGTTCTTCGAGGCGTGCGCTGACCTGCATGACCGACACCATCGACAGGATCGCGGTGACCGCCATCAGAACGATGAGCGTCACAGCAATGCCCATGATTTTTCGTCGAATCGATAGCCGGATCATCGCGATTCCCCCAATTCAGGAGCTTTTATCGCGGATAGGGTTGTGGGGATATCCGGCTGGTCTTTTAGCCGCGCTTGAGGCCCAGCGCGCTATTTGGACAGGTCGAGATATTTCAATCATTATTGAAATATCTCTTGTGCCGGGAATAACATTTCAATAATCATTGAAATATGAACAAGCCGGATATTCTGGCGGCGCTGGCCGCCCTTTCGCAAGAAAA
Source organism: Afipia sp. (assembly GCA_030652315.1). GTDB lineage: Bacteria > Pseudomonadota > Alphaproteobacteria > Rhizobiales > Xanthobacteraceae > Afipia. Next base: position 1,364 of record JAUSAX010000117.1, read on the forward strand.
CAGGCTGGATACGTATCGTCTGCTGGTGCAGGCGGGGGCTGATGGGATGCCCGCGGGCGAGATTGCCGCGGAGCTTGGCCTGTCTCCCAATGCCCTCACGTTTCATCTGGATCGGTTGCGCGAAGCGGGTCTTGTCACGGTTCGCCGCGATGGCCGCTTGATGATCTACGCGGCGCAGTTCGACACCATGAACGGCCTGATCGGATACCTCACCGAAAACTGCTGCGGTGGCGCCGTCGCGTGCGTCCCCGATGTTGCCTGCAAACCCGCGCGCAAGCGCATCAAGGTTCTCGCGTAGGAGTAATCTCGTGATATCCGGCCAGCCCTACAACGTACTCTTCCTTTGTACCGGCAATTCCGCGCGCTCGGTGATCGGCGAGGCGATCCTCAACAAGATCGGCGCGGGCAAGTTTCGCGCCTACAGCGCCGGAAGCCAGCCCAAGGGTAAAGTTCATCCGGAGACGATCCGGTTGTTGAACGAACTCGGCCACGACACGTCCGGCTTTCGGTCGAAGTCGTGGGCTGAGTTTGCGGAGCCTGGCGCGCCGCAGTTCGATTTCGTTTTCACCGTCTGCGACAGCGCGGCGGCGGAGTCATGCCCGATCTGGCCGGGTCAACCGATGACGGCGCACTGGGGCGTTCCCGATCCGGCGGAAGCGACAGGCACGCCTGCCGAGATCGCGATGGCCTTCAAGGAAGCCTACCGGCTGCTCAATCAGCGCATCAGTGTGTTCAGCGCACTTCCGATGAACTCTCTGGATCGTCTCACGCTCAAGAACAGGCTTAAGGACATCGGCCAAATGGAAGGTGCAACGAAAGCGCCTGAGCCGACCTGATGCCTTCGCTTGCGCAACGCGCCTTTGCCGAATGGCTCGGCACGGCGTTTCTGCTTGCTGCCGTGGTCGGCTCGGGAATCATGGCGCAAAGGCTCGCGGGCGGAAACGGCGCCATCGCGCTCCTGTGCAACACCTTGCCCACCGGCGCGATCCTTGTCGTCCTGATCCTGATCTTCGGCCCGATTTCGGGTGCGCACTTCAATCCCGCCGTCTCGATCGCCTTTGCGATGCGCGGCGAACTGCCGTGGTCCACCGCCGCGCTTTACATCGGAATGCAGGTGATCGGCGGCATCGCGGGCGTGTGGGCTGCGCATCTGATGTTTGAACTGCCGCTTTGGCAATTCTCGGCCACGGTACGGTCGGGAGGGGGGCAACTGTTTGCAGAGGCCATAGCCACGTTCGGGTTGCTAATGACGATTCTGGGATGCGTGGCGCGCGCGCCTTCAGCTGTGCCTTACGCCGTGGGCCTCTACATCACCTCGGCATACTGGTTCACGGCTTCGACCTCGTTCGCCAATCCGGCCGTGACGATTGCGCGCTCGTTGTCGGATACCTTCGCCGGAATTTCGCCGGCAGGTGTGCTGGCGTTCGTCGCCGCTCAACTCATCGGCATGTTGGCCGCTGTCGTGGTGGGCGGGTGGATGTGGCAGCGGTCTCCGGCGTAGCCCGGATAGGCGGAGCGCAATCCGGGGTCGCTTACGCCGCTGCGCCCAAGCTTTGCGCATGCAAGCAGATGTGTCGGCTTTGATTGAAATATTCGCAGATAGCCGGACAAATCGCGGCATGTGTCTCTCGCAGGACCAAGCCAGATTCTCGGCGCAACGGCATTTCCATGGACAGCATGAAGTGATCTGGCGCAGGATATCGTCGCGTGGCTGTTCAGCGGCCGTCGAAAAACCCATGGTTCAACGTCAAGAGTGCTCCACATGAAAATGATTTTACGAAAGAGCGTTATTTGCGGGCATGTCCTGCGCCCGTCATTCTGTTTTGCAGCCTTCCTCGCTTGGACTTTAGGTGTAGCGGCTGCACACGCGCAAACCCCGCCGAAGTACTCCGCCAAGGTCCCGTCCTACATCACGACGCCGGACACGGTGGAGACCCGGATCGGAACGTTGAAATTCTTCGACGGCCAACCCGATGCTGAAACCGTCAAGAAGGTCTACGACAATCTTGATTTCATGCGTGGCGTCGAGGCGTTTCTCTCGGGCATGCCGGCCGCGTCGGTTTACGCGGCGTGCGAAGGCCTGAGCGGGGCAGGCGTCAAACGAAACAGCGCCATCGGTATCATGGAAAACCTGATGGATGCGCGCTCGGTGTTTCTCACGGGAAATTCCACTACAGTTTATGTTCTGATGTGCATGGACCTCAAGGCAGGTCCGGTGGTCGTGGAGGTGCCGCCCGGCGTTCTCGGTCCCGTGGACGATGCCTTTTTTCGCTTCGTGACCGACGTTGGACTGACCGGTCCGGACAAGGGCAAGGGTGGTAAATATCTGTTCGTGCCGCCGGGCTACAAGGGCAAGCTTCCTGCGACGGGCTATATCGTCGTGAAGACGCCAACCTACAGCAATCTGATGTTCTATCGCGCCTTCGTTAAAGACGGCGACATCGCCGCGACGGTCAACGGCGTCAAAGCCAAGGCGCGCATCTATCCGCTTTCTGCAGCCGGTAGTCCGCCGCAGCAAGCCTTCATCAATCTGTCGGGTATGCAGTTCAACACGGTTCACGCCAACACCTTCCATTTTTACGAAGAAATCAACGCCATCGTTCAGCACGAACCGGGCGACGCCTTCGATCCGGAAATCGTAGGATTGTTCGCCTCGATTGGAATCAAGAAAGACAAGCCGTTCGCGCCTGACGCACGTATGAAGGGCATTCTCACCGACGCCATCGCGGTCGCCAACGCAACCGCCCGCGCGATCCTGTTTGCGCCCCGCGATGAGCGCGTGAAATTCTATCCCGACCGCCAGTGGGGAACGGGCTTCGTCGGCGGCAGCTACGAGTTCCTGAACAACGGCGAACGCATGCTCGATGCGCGTACACTGTTTCACTATTACGCCACCGGCATTACGCCCGCGATGGCCTTCGCCAAGCCCGGCACCGGCTCCGCCTATGCCTATGCCGCCCGTGACTCGAAGGGTGAGTACCTTGAAGGCGGCAAGACCTACAAGATCACGTTGCCCGCGCCGATCCCTGTCGGGCAGTTCTGGTCGTTCGTGGTTTATGACGGGCAGACCCGCTCGATGCTGGAGACCAACCAGAAACTTGCTGGCATAGACAGCAACGACAAAAGCATCAAGAAAAACGCCGACGGCTCGGTGACGGTATGGTTCGGCCCCAAGGCCCCGGCGGGTCAGGAGTCCAACTGGGTGCAGACCATGCCGGGCAAGGGCTGGAATACGCTGTTGCGCCTCTACGCTCCACTTGAGCCATGGTTCAACAAAACCTGGAAGCCGGGCGACTTCGAACTGGTGGAATAGTCAGCGCCGCAAGACGTGTGGCGCAATAGGAGCCATCTGCCGTTCCAACCATTGTGTGCGGAACGCCAGATGTCTCCGGCGCAACCGTGGTGACGACACTCGTGTGCTTTCTACCTTTGCACACGGGGCTGCGGATGCGCATGAGCATCCGGCGCTCCGCGCGCCCTCAATTGAGGGCAGAGGAAATGAGGACTTCGGGCGCGAAAGCGTCGCGAGATCGCGAAGTCATGTCGGCGCGAATGGGGCAAGCCCCAAGCGCGCGTACCAAATCAACGTGACTGTTTGAAAACTGGATCGGAAATGGCGCGGGATGCAACATCATCCTCAATTGTCATCACCGGGCTTGTCCCGGTGATCCCGATTGGCGGAGCACTGAGCTTGGATGATCGGGATGGCCGGGCCAAGCCCGGCCATGACGAACTGTGATTGAAGCGCGATCACGCGCCATCTCCGTGGCGAGTACGACCAGGCAGGTATCGCGCGATGCGTCCGGAGAATGCGAAATTTTAGAGGCATTGCCTTCCGCCTGCGGAAAATACATTCTCCCGGCTTCATTCCAGCAGACCAAGAAGAAACATGACAACCTCATCCCGCGACCGCCTCGAACAAGCCCTCATCAAGATCGCAGATCCCGCAGGTGAAGGCGCACGCGCCTGCCTCACCGTCTACGCCGACGAGGCCCGCAAGGCTGCGGACGCCGCCGACGCGCGAATCAAATCCGGCAGCTCACGCGGGCCGCTCGACGGCGCGGTCGTGACCGTCAAGGATCTGTTCGACGTCAAGGGCGAAGTCACCCGCGCCGGATCGAAGGTGCTGGCTTCGCGTGGCAAGCCGGCGGACGCGGATGCTGTGATCGTTCAGCGCCTGCGCGAGGCAGGTGCGGTGATCGTCGCGAAAACCAACATGACAGAATTTGCCTATTCAGGCCTCGGCGCCAATCCGCATTTCGGTACGCCGGGCAATCCCGCGGACCGCAAGCGCGTCCCGGGTGGATCGTCCGCGGGCGCGGCGGTTGCCGCCGCTGACGGCATCGGCGAGATCGCCATCGGCACCGACACCGGCGGCTCGACGCGCATTCCGGCAGCCTTCTGCGGCATCACCGGTTTCAAGCCCACGGTGAAACGCGTGCCGCGCGCCGGCGCATTCCCGCTGTCGTTCACGCTGGATTCCATCGGGCCGATCGCGCGCAGCGTCGCCGATTGCGCCAACGCCGACGCCGTGCTGGCGGGCGAGACGCCGTCGCCGCTCACGCCGCCAGCGCTCAGGGATGTGCGCGCCGGTTTCGTGCAGGGCTATCCGATCGAGGGCCTCGATGACATCGTTGGCAAGGCCTATCCGTTGGCGCTGGCGAAGCTCGGCTCACACTGGAAGTCGGGTGAGGACATCACGCTGAAGGCGCTGGACATCATGCACACCGCCAACGAGCGCGGCGGTGTCGCGCCGCCGGAGGCTTATGCGATCCATCGCACATTGCTCGCGGAAGCCGGCGAGGGCGTCGATCCGAACGTGCGGATGCGCCTCCTGCGCTCCGAAAAGGTCGCCGCCGCCGACTACATCCTTGCCCTGCGTGACCGCGAGCGCGGCATCGCACAGATGGACGCGGTGTTCGATCAGGTCGATGTGCTGGTGATGCCGACGGTGCAGATTGTCGCGCCGACCATGGACGAGGTCTCCACGCCGGAGAGCTTCAACAAGCGCAACGTCCAGGCGCTGATGAACACCGTGATCTGGAATTTCTTCGACACTTGCGCGATCTCGCTGCCGATCAGGCTCGGCAACGCGCTGCCTTGCGGCCTCATGCTGGTCGGCCGCCACGGCGACGACCGCAAGCTGCTCGCCATTGCCGCTTCGGTCGAAAAGCAGTTGGGGGCGTAGAACGTCGAAGAATGACTGAGGCGTTCCGCGCAGTGTCAACAAATCCGATTGTCATGCCCGGACTTGTTCCGGGCATCTCGATCAGGTGAGCACCGTGCTTGATCAGTCGGGATCAGCGGGACATAGGCGAGCAAAGCGACGCCGTCCTTCAGACGGCTATGCCCGGTGATGACAAGGAAAGGCTGGTAGCCTCAGCCGATCGCGACCTTCAGCGTGCCGATGCCGTCGATGCCGCATTCGATCTTGTCGCCGGGCGCAAGTGCCGCGACGCCGGCGGGCGTGCCGGTCAGGATGATGTCGCCCGCGCCGAGCGAGACCTGCAACGAGAGCTTGCCGATGATTTCGGCGACGTTCCAGATCATTTCGGAGAGATCGCCCTTCTGCTTCTCGGTGCCGTTGACCGAGAGCCAGATCTTGCCCTTCACCGGATGGCCGATCTCGGCGGCGGGACGCAGCGCGCCGCACGGCGCGGAAGAGTCGAACGACTTGCCGATCTCCCAGGGCTGTTCCTTCTTGCGCGACGCCATCTGCAGGTCGCGGCGGGTGAGGTCGATGCCGACGCCGTAGCCGTAGACATGATCCAGCGCCTTGGCGGGATCGATGTTGGCGCCGCCGCTTTTCAGCGCGACAACCAGTTCGACCTCGTGCTGGAAATCCTTGGTCAGCGACGGATACGGAATCGTTGCTCCGTCGCCGGTGACCATGTCGGCGTGCTTGGCGAAGAAGAACGGCGGCTGGCGCTCGTCATTGCCCATCTCGCGAATGTGCTCGAGGTAGTTGCGGCCCACGCACCAGATCCGGCGCACCGGAAAGGCCTTCGATTCTCCGGCGACGGGAATGGACGGCTGCGTGAGTGCGGGAATGACGAAGCTGGCGCTCATGGGAATTCCGGTGTCTGGAAGGGAAAACGGAAAAGGCGGGAGAGACGACCTTACGCGCTGGCGGCGACCGGAGCCAGCGGGTTGGCTTCACGATGCTGTAGGCGGAAGAACGAGGCATAGCGTCCGCCGCGCCGCAGCAAGTCGTCATGACGGCCGGTCTCGACGATGGTGCCGTTCTCCACCACCAGAATCTGGTCGGCATGCATGATGGTGTGCAGGCGATGCGCGATGACGATGGTGGTGCGGTTCTGGCACAGATGCTCGATGGCTTCCTGCACCTGCTTCTCGGATTCGGAATCCAAAGCGGCGGTGGCTTCATCGAGCAGGATGATCGGCGCGTCCTTCACCAGTGCGCGGGCAATGGCGATGCGCTGGCGCTGGCCGCCGGAGAGCTGCGTGCCGTGTTCGCCGACCGGCGTATCGTAGCCGAGCGGGAAGTTCATGATGAAATCATGGGCGCAGGCCGCTTTCGCTGCGTTGACGATCTCGTCTTCCGACGCGCCGGGGCGGCCGAAGGCAATATTCTCGCGAATGGTGTCGCGGAACAGGTAGACGTCCTGCCCGACATAGGCGGTCTGCTGGCGCAGCGAGCGCCGCGAGACATCGGAAATGATCTGCCCGTCGATGACGATCGCGCCGAACTTGGCCTCGTAAAGCCGCAGCAGCAGCGCCAGCACGGTGGACTTGCCGCCGCCGGAAGGGCCGACGAGCGCCGTGACCTTGCCGGGCTCCGCGACAAAGCTCATGCGATTGAGCACGGTCTCGTTGTTCCGATAGGCGAAGGTCACATCGCGGAACTCGACCTTGGCCTCGGTCAGTTTCAGCGCAGGCTTGTCGCTGTCGTCGGGCTCGCTCGCCGGGCTGTCGACGATCTCGAGCAGCTTGCGGGCACCGATCAGGTAGCTGTTGAGTTCGATGTTGAGGCGCGCGAGACGCTTAGCCGGTTCATAGGCAAGCAGGAACGCCGTGATGAAGGAGAAGAACTGTCCAGGTGTCGCGCCGGTCGCGATGATGCGATAGCCGCCATACATCAGGCAGCCGGCAATGGCGAACCCACCGAGTGTTTCCATCAGCGGGCTGGAGCGGCTCTGCACCCGCGCCATCTTGTTGGCATTGGCTTCGACGAGACCGATATTTTTGTCGATCCTCGCCTGCATGGTGTCTTCGAGCGTGAACGCCTTGACGGTGCGGATGCCTTGCAGGGATTCCTGCATGGTTTCGAGAATGTCCGCCGTACCGGTGAACTGGTCGTGCGCGAGACGCTTGATCCTCTTCACCAGCTTGCGGATGACGAACAGCGCAGGCGGTGCAATCAGCAGCCCGGATAGCGACATCCACGGATCCTGAATCACCATCACGGCGGCAAGACCGACCAGCGACAGGAAATCGCGCCCGACGGCGTTGATCAGAAGGCTCAGAACCTGGGTGACAGATTGCGCGCCCGCGGTCAGCCGCGCGAGAAACTCGGAGGAATGACGTTCGGAATAGAAGCCGACATTCTCGCGCATCAGTTTGGCGAACAGCCGGCGCTGGTTGCTGGCCAGAATGGCGTTGCTGATTTTCGACAGGATCACCGTATGGCCGTAGGTCGCCGCACCCTTCAGCGTGAACAGAACGATGATCGCCAGCGACAGCACAACGATGCCGTTGATGCTGCGATTGACATAGGTCTGGTTGATGACTTCGCCGAGCAGCCAGGCCGCTGCCGCGGTGGTTCCCGCCGATACTGTCATCAGCGCGAACGCGACCGCGTAGCGCCGCCAATGCTGGAGGCCCTGTTCGGTGATCAGGCGGCGAATGAGGGCAGCCGCCCCATAAGGGTCGTCGGTGATTTTTCGTGGAAGCTCGGTCATCCGCGTTCCATTAACGGTCGGCGCAACCGGCGCCCCGTCAGGGTTTATGCGATGTCCGTCTCTTGCCCGCTATGGACCGGATTTTCAAGTGAAATCAGGGCTTTTTGGTCAATTCTACACTACGCTGAGACTGCCTGCCGGCCGTCCCGTTGACGTTCAACAAGCAGCTTTTCCTCCCATGCCAGCGCATGGCGGGCGATGGTGTCGATGTTGTCGTATTGCGGCGTCCAGTCCAGCGTGGCGCGGATACGCGCGGTGTCCGCGATCATGGTCATGATATCGCCGGGACGGCGCTCGGCATACTGGACCGCGAAATTGCGGCCGGAGGCGCGGCGCACGGCTTCGATGGTTTCGAGCACGGAATAGCCGCGGCCATAACCGCAGTTCAGGGTCGCGGATGGGCCGCCACCTTCAAGATAAGCAAGCGCCGCGCAATGCGCCTGCGCCAGATCGCTGACATGGATGAAATCGCGAACGCAACTCCCGTCGACAGTCGGATAGTCGGTCCCGAACACGTCGATCTTCGCGCGCTGGCCGGTCGCGGCTTCAACGGCAATCTTCAGAAGATGCGTTGCGCCGACGGTCGCGAGACCGATGCGGGCCTGCGGATCGGCGCCGGCGACGTTGAAGTAGCGCAGCACCACGTAATGCATGCCATGCGCGGAGGCGACATCGTGCAGCATGATTTCAGTCATCAGTTTCGATGAGCCATACGGCGACATCGGGCGCGTCGGCGCTTCTTCGGCAACAGGCGTCCTGTCGGGATTGCCATAGACGGCGGCGGTCGATGAAAAAATGAAGCGGCTGATGTTGCACTTGACCGCCGCGTTGAGGAGGTTGCGCGTGGTCATCGTATTGTTGCGGTAATAGCCGAGCGGATCGCGCATCGAATCCGGCACGACCACCGAGCCGGCGAAATGAACGATTGAACTGACATTGTGCGCGGCGATTACACCTTCGACGAGGTTCTCGTCCGAGACATCGCCGATGAACAGCGGCACGCCCTCCGGCAGGAATTGCGAGAAGCCGGTCGAGAGATTGTCGACGACCACGACGCTTTCGCCGGCATCAACCAGCGCGCGAACCGTATGGCTGCCGATGTAGCCTGCACCCCCGGTGACCAGTACT
>JAUSAX010000016.1 GCA_030652315.1 Afipia sp.
TCGTGCTCTGCGGCGGTCTGGTCGAACTCATCAAGGGCGGCTTCGAGACGCTGGTGGAAGCCGGCTACGCGCCCGAGATGGCCTATTTCGAGTGCCTGCACGAGGTGAAGCTGATCGTCGATCTGATCTATGAAGGCGGCATCGCCAACATGAACTACTCGATCTCCAATACCGCCGAGTACGGCGAATACGTCACCGGTCCTCGCATCATCACCGCCGAGACCAAAGCCGAGATGAAGCGCGTGCTGGCCGACATTCAGTCCGGCAAGTTCACCCGCGACTGGATGCTGGAGAACAAGGTCAACCAGGCCTCGTTCAAGGCGACCCGCGCGCGCGCCAACGCGCACGACATCGAAGCGGTCGGCGCCAAGCTCCGCGACATGATGCCTTGGATCAAGAAGGGCGCTCTGGTCGACAAGACCAAGAACTGATCGTTCGTTTCCCCGCAAGGGGACGGGCAGCAAGCACTCGTTAAATGGGGTCGCCTTCGCGGCCCCGTTTTCGTTGCGAGGTGCCCGGGCCGGATCGCAGCTCCAGTACGGGTCCGGGGGCTGAACAGGCGCTGAACAGCCCCGGTAAACCCCTGCGGCTAAAGATCAAGTTGCGCGTCTATGACGGTTCTACTACGGTTTTGTGACACGTCGCGGTTTCCGGCCGCACGGTTTGCCTCCTGGCCGCCGCCAGTAAAGGCGTCAGCACAGTGCCGGGTGTAGTTCGCGTCAAAGGCAATGTTGCCCCCGCCGACCTCAGTGCCGCCTACGCTGCCTCCCGCAAGCGCGGTCACGGGCACGCTTGAGCCTGTCGGGTATTGGCGGCTTCTCGCGGTGGCGATGCCGCATCTCGCGGCCCTCGGCGTTCTGCTGCAAACCGAAACGGATTTCGGCTCGCGTCTTGTCTTCCTGCTGTGCTGGGGCGCGCTGAATTTTTCGTGGATCGCCGTGCTGCGGCGACCTGCGCTGTCTGGCGCGCTATCGCTGACGATGATCGTTGTGCTCGTGCTGCTGTCGCGCCTCAAGCACGACATCGTGCAGATGACCGTGAACTTCGTCGACCTCATGATGATCGACCGCGACAGCGCCGCGTTCCTGTTCACGATCTTCCCGAACCTGCGCTGGTCTGCGGTGATTTCAGCGCTGCTGATCGTTCCGCTGATGATCGCCCTGTGGCGGCTCGATCCGTTTCGCATCCGCCGGCTGCCGGCGGCGGTCACTGCGCTCGTCTGCATTGCGGGACTTACGGGCTTCTCGCTGACATGGCCGCAGGAAGACTGGCGCGGATACTACGCAGACAACTACATCTCGAAGTTCGCGCGGTCCGGCGTGATCGCGGTGTCCGATTTCGCCAATGGCGGATTCATGGAATCCGACGCGGCCGCGCTCGAGCGCCTCAAACTGCCGCTGGAAGAAGCCTGCCATCCGGCAGGGCGGCGTCCGCATATCATCATGATCCACGACGAGTCGAGCTACGACATCCGCTCGGCGCCGCAGATCAAGGTGCCTGCCGGTTATGGCAGCCATTTCGCGTCCGGCGACGGCAAGGTGCGAAAGTTTCTCGCCGAAAGCAACGGCGGCTCTAGCTGGCTGACGGAATACAACGTGCTGACCGGCCTTTCGTCGCGCTCGTTCGGAAGGTTCTCGTATTTCGTGACCCGCATCGCGTCCGGCCGGGTCGAGCGTGGGTTGCCGCTGGCGTTGCGCCGCTGTGGCTACAGCACCGTATCGCTCTATCCTGCCTATGGCGCGTTCATGAGCGCGCGAACGTTCCAGACCACCACCGGCATTCAGAAATTCTACGACGCGCGGGATCTCGGCGCGAAAGGTATCGAGACCGACGGCTTCTTCTATGACAACGCAGTCCGGCTGCTGTCGCAGGAAAAGCAGGGCACGCCGGTCTTCATGTATGTCTATCTCGGCGCCAATCACTTCCCGTGGGTGTCCACCTTCCGGCCAGAGCAGACGCCGGCATGGCGCACTCTTGGCAACGAGCCGAAGATCGATGAATACCTGCGCCGCCAGACCATGAGCGCGCAGGACTACAATGCGTTCGTTGCGAAGCTGAAGAAGCAGTTTCCCAACGAGCCTTTTTTGATTGTGCGTTATGGCGATCACCAGCCGGAATTCTCGTCGCTCATCATCGAGCCGAATCTGACCGAGGATGACATAGCCAAACGGCTGATGGTCTATGACCCGCGCTATTACGCGACCTATTACGCCATCGATTCCGTCAACTTCAAACCCATCGACAGTCCGACTGCGATGGAAACTATCGACGCGGCCTATCTGCCGCTGGTTGTTCAGGACGCTGCCGGTATTCCGCTCGATCCGTCTTTCGAGGAGCAGAAGAAGATCATGCTCCGCTGCAAGGGGCTGTTCTATTCCTGCAAGGACGGTGCGGAGGCGCGGCGCTTCAACCGGCTGCTGATTGACGCCGGGTTCATCAAGAACCTTTAGCCGTAACGGACCCGCTTCATGTCAAGCGTCACGACAACGACCCGGATCGGCAGACTTCAGCTTTTGCTGAAGCGGCTTGGCAACAATGGATGGCTCTGGAGCCTGCGCGTCGCGCTGATCGCCGCGATGCATCTGGTCGCCATCTATCTCCTGGCATCGGTCGAATACGGACCGTTCGCGATGGCGCTGGCGCTACTGACATGGGCGCTGCTGAATTTCCTGTCGCTGATCGTGCTGCGCCGGCCGGGTATTTCCGCGGCGCTGTCGCTGGCTGTGGTTGCAATCCTGATTACGCTGTCTCAGTTCAAATACGGGATCACGCAGCTCACGCTGACGTTCCTGGATTTTCTCATTATCGACCGCGATACGATCTCGTTCCTGCATTCGATCTTCCCGCAACTGAAGACGCAGTCCTTCCTGTTCGCGGCTATCGCCGTGCCGGTGATCTGGCTGGTTTGGCGCGCGGACCCGTTCCGTATTCGTCGCGCAGTGTCTGCGGCTGGCGCGGCTGCGTGTATCGCTCTGATCGTGGGTCTGTCGGTGATCTATCCCGAGCAGCCGTGGGAGCCGTTCCAGGGCGTCAATCACATCTCAAATCTGGCGCGATCCGGCGTCGTGTCGGTGTCGCACCTGACATCGACGGGCTGGATCGAAGCCGATCCGCCGAACATGATCGGGTCCGCGCAGGCGTCGCCGATTGAGACGGAATGTGCACCGGGCGCCAAGCGGCCGAACATCGTCATGGTGCTCGACGAGTCGAGCTTCGACATCAGCGCCGCACCCGGCATCAAAGTGCCGGAGAATTACCACGACTTCTTCAAGTCCGCAGACGGACGGCAGCGTTCGTTCGTCGCGGAATCCGCCGGCGGGCCGACCTGGTACACCGAGTTCAACGTTCTGACCGGTCTGTCGGTGCGTTCGTTCGGCAAGCTCAAGTTTTATGTCACGCGGATCGCGGCGGGTAAGATTTCGCGCGGATTGCCGCAGGCATTGCAGCGCTGCGGTTACCGCACGTTCTCGCTGTATCCGACTTACGGGGATTTCCTCAGCGCGCGCAGCTTTCAGACATCCGCCGGGATCGACAAGTTCATCGACATGGCCGATATGGGCGTCAGCGAGGACATGCAGCCCGACAGGTTCTATTTCGATCAAGCGTTGCAACTGATCGCGCGTGAGCGGAAAGCCGACCAGCCGATGTTCGTGCTCGTCTACCTCACGGCCAATCACTTCCCCTGGACGACGAGCTATCGTCCGGATCTGACGCCCGCGGGCTGGATAGCGCCCGGCAACACCGCCGAAGTGGACGAGTATATCCGCCGTCAGGCCATGACGGCCTCGGACTACGCCAGCTTCGTCGAACGGCTGAAGGCCGACTACCCGGATGATCCGTTCCTGCTGGTGCGCTTCGGCGATCATCAGCCGGCGATCTCCCAGAAGTTGCTGGAGCCGAATCTGCCTCAGGCGAGGCTGGCAAACCGCATCATGACGCACGATCTGCGCTATTACAAAACCTACTACGCGATCGACGCGCTTAACTACAAGCCGGACATGTCGTCGGCGCTGGACACACTCGACGCGGCCTATTTGCCGCTCGCGGTTCAGGAGGCGGCGGGTATTCCGCTCGATTCCACGTTCGCCGAGCAGAAGAAGATCATGCTCCGCTGCAAGGGCCTGTTCTACGCCTGCAAGGAAGGCGCTGAGGCCAAGCGGTTCAATCGCCTCCTGATCGACGCTGGGTTCGTGAAGAATCTTTAGCGCTTCGCAATCTTATCCCACAGCCATCGCGCAACTGCATCTGGCGAACTGGTGCTGTCGCCGTTCGCCGCGCGCAGGTTGGCTTCGCGCATGGTGGCGATATCGATCTTTCCGAGCAACGGCTGCAGGGCGGCGCGCAGCGTTTGATCCCCGGCACGCTTTGGCGAAATGAGAACGATAGCGTCATAGGGTGGGATCGCGGATTTCGGATCGCCGAGCACCACGAGATCGTACTTCGCGATCAGCCCGTCGCTGGTGTAGCCGGCGATCACGTCGACCTCACCGGACGCCACCGCCGCATACATGAAATCCGGCTGCATCTGCCGCTGCTGGCGGAACGACAGGTTGTAGCTTTGGCGTAAAGCCGCCCATTCCGGCCGTGAAAAGAATTCATAGTCGCCTGCGATCGACAGCGATGACGCGCGGGGCGCGAGATCGGCGATGGTGCGGATGCCGAGTTCTTCGGCGCGCTTGCGCGGCATCACCAGTGCATATGCGTTTTCAAAACCAAGTTCGCCGAGCAGCGAAATGCCGTACTTGCCCTTGAGCGTCGTCGTTAGCTCACTCAGAAGTTCCTTGCGCGGCTTGATATCGCTGCGCTTGAGTTGATTGGCCCAGAGGGTTCCGGAATAATCGACATAGACGTCGATATCGCCGGATGCGAGCGCCTCGAAGATCACGTTGGAGCCGAGCCCCTCACGCGGGCTCGCCGCCAGTCCCGCAGCCTGCAGCCGCTGCGCGATCAGCGCCGACAATACATACTGTTCGGTGAAGGTTTTTGCGCCGACGATGGTATTCGTCTTTGCGCGGGCCATTGACGGCATCAGGGTCGCCGCGATCAGCGCCACGAGGCCGAAGCAACCGAGAACGATGCGCGTGCGGCTGTGCAACCGCACGCCGCTTTCGATCAGTGCCAGCATTTGATCGACAGCGAGCGCCAGCGCCGCAGCTGCAACGCAGCCAAACAGAACGAACACCCAGTTCTGGGTCTGCAGTCCGGCGAAGATGTAATTGCCCAAGCTTGTCTGGCCGATCGGCGTCGAGAGTGTTGCTGTGCCGATCACCCAGACGGCGGCGGTCCTGATGCCTGCCATGATTACCGGCAGCGCCAGCGGAAGCTCGACCATGGTCAGCGACTGCCGCTGCGTCATGCCGACGCCTTCGGCGGCCTCGAGAATCGCCGGATCGATGCCCTGCAATCCGGTGATGGTGTTCCGCAACACCGGCAGCATGCTGTAGAGCGCGAGCGCGAGTACCGATGGCAGAAATCCGAATGCCGAAAACCCGTGCCCAAACCATTGCAGCGAAAGGCCCGCCAGCGCCAGCAGCAGCGGATAGAACAGTGCCAGCAGCGCAAGGCCCGGCACGGTCTGCACGATGCTGGCGATGCCGAGCGCGATGTCGCGCAGCACCGGTTGCCGTCGCACGATCAGGGCCAGCGGAAAACTGATCACGAGGCCAAGCGCGAGGGCTGCGAGGCTGACGCGGACATGGCTGCCGAGATAGTCCGGCAACCGTGTCAGCGCGTCGCTCCAGCGCGGATCGGACAAAAGGCTCATGCCCGGTCCTTTGGCAGTAGCTCCTGCAGCCGCTCCGCCTGACGCCGCGGTGTATTGAGCAGTTCGCCGACATAGGCGTCCGTACTCTTCGACAACTCCTGTGCCGTGCCTTGCGCGACCAGACGGCCGGCGCGCATCACCGCGACGCGGTCCGCGAGCAACAGCGCCTCGGTCATGTCATGGGTGATCATCACCGTGGTCAGGCCGAGACTGTGGTGGAGCGCGCGATAGTCCTCGCCAAGCGCGTCGCGGGTGAGGGGGTCAAGTGCGCCGAACGGCTCGTCCATCAACACGATGGCTGGCTTCGCCGCCAAGGCGCGGGCCACGCCGACGCGTTGGCGTTGTCCGCCGGACATCTCATGTGGAAACCGATTGCAATGCGAGCGTTCGAGCCGCACCAGATCGATCAGTTCATCGACGCGCGTCGAAATCTCCTGCGCAGGCGTTCCCAGCAGCCGCGGCGTGATGCCGATATTGCCGGCGACGGTCATGTGCGGAAACAGCCCGCCGCTCTGGAAGACGTATCCGATGCGCCGGCGCAGCGCGATCGGATCGACGCTACGCACGTCATGGCCTTGCACGCGCACCCTGCCGCTGTCGGGAGCGATCAGCCGGTTGGCCAGCCTCAACAATGTGGTCTTGCCAGATCCCGAGCCGCCGACCACCGCCAGAAATTCTCCGGCGGCCACATTGAGCGAAACGTCGTCAACCGCCTTTATGCGGCCCTGCTCGAAGCTCTTGCCGACATTCTCGTAGGCGATGGCGGGAACGGCGTTGATCATGCCGTTATGATGGCCCATCGATGTCAGCCTGTCGACGGTCCGGCACTGGCGGACGGGTAAGCTGCCGTGTAGCGTCGTCGCGACCAAACGGAGCATGTCTCGTCATGGCCAAGAACGGCAAGTCCGCGCAACCGAGCGCCAAACAGTTGAAGTCCTATGTGGACCCGTTCCGGGTCGACGGTTCGCAGGAGTTTCATCTCAAGTCGCACAAGCCCGGCGAGAAGGGCGGACTCGACAAGGAGGCGGCGCGCGAACTGGTCGATGCCAATCGCGGAAGGATGCGCGAGTTGCAGGAAGAACTGTATGCGCAGGATCTCTGGTCGGTGCTGCTGATCTTTCAGGGCATGGATGCCGCCGGCAAGGACAGCGCGATCGAAAACGTGATGTCGGGTATCAATCCGCAAGGCTGTCAGGTTTATTCGTTCAAGCAGCCGTCAACGAAGGAACTCGATCACGATTTCATGTGGCGCACATCGAAGTGCACCCCCGAACGTGGCCGTATCGGCATCTTCAACCGTTCCTATTACGAAGAATTGCTGGTGGTTCGCGTCCATCCGGAAATTCTGGCGAAGCAGCGAATTCCGCCGGAACTGGTGACGAAGAACATCTGGCAGGAACGCTTCGAGGATATTGCCGCGTACGAGAAGTATCTCGCGCGCAACGGTACGCTGATCCTGAAGTTCTTTCTCAACATCTCGAAGGACGAACAGCGCCAGCGGTTTCTTGATCGCCTCGATGAACCGGCCAAGAACTGGAAATTCTCTCTGGGCGATGTGGCCGAGCGCAAGCTGTGGGACAAGTATCAGGCGGCCTATCAGGATCTGATCCATCACACGTCGGCGAAGCACGCGCCGTGGATTGTTGTGCCCGCCGACCACAAATGGTTCGCCCGCGTTGTGATCAGTTCGGCCATCGTCAGTGCGATGGAAAAGCTGGACCTCAAATTTCCCGAAGTGGACAAGAGCGACGCCGGTGAGCTGAAAAAGGTGAAGGTCGCTCTCGAACGAGAGGGACGGGCTCCGGTTCGCGTGTCGAAAGCAAAGACTGCGGGAACCTGAAAGGAGTGCGACCCATATTTGCCCGCCCCCGTAATTCACAGCGTGCATATCGCAGGTTGCACATGGGCCCCGCTGGAAATATTATGCGGACGGGTGAGGATTCCTTGGTGGCTAATCTGCGCACGGTTGTTTTGTTGGTTCTCTTGACCGGCCTCGGCGTTGCGTCGGGTCCGATGCGGGCGCATGCCGAGTGGTGGAAGATTTACGCGCCGAAGGACTTCGAGGCGTGTTCTCAGAGCGCGGAACAACCCGGTCTGTCGAAGGACGCCCAGGCGAAGATCATTTCGGAATGCGATTCAAAATTTGCTGGTCGCCGCAAACCCGGCGGCGGTTACACGTACTTTGATTTCATGCAGAACCGTCACTTCGACATCGCCGGTCCTAATCCGACGCCGCAAGAACTCAAGCGGATGGATCAGGAATATCTGGCCTATCTCGAAACGAACCGGGAAACTCCCATCGAAATTGCAGATGCCGGGCAGGCAATCGCGGCGATCAACAATCAAATGAAGCCGGTCGGCAATCAGAAGCAGGCGCAACCGAAGGTCGCTGCGAAGCAACCCGCTCCTGTCAGTCGCCCACGCGTTCCTAAGGATGTCTGCAAAGGTGACGCCTTGTCCTGCGGCTGGGCAAAGATCACGACGACCGTGAAGGGCTTGCGGCATGCCTTGGTCGGTGCGGATTCCCGGCGTGACGCCTACGCGCAACGGAGGCTTTAAGCCGCGCGACGTGGCCCTTCCGAGGCCGCCGGTTTCGCCCCTGCTGATAGGGCAGCCATCCTGACCGATTTTTGGCGTTGCGGGACCTTGCCTTTCTCGTCTAGAAACGGTCGTACCAGACGCTTCGGCAACCATCCTTCAACGGTTTTGGGCCGACTATGCGTTTTTCGGGGACTGAATCGATGATTCGCGGCGGCATTCAGGGACAGCAGGACACGGGGGCATTTGCCGCCGGCCTCGGCGCGCGCCCTGCTGCTGCGATTTCGTCCCTTCTTGGCGGGCTTCTGCTTCTTATCTGCCCCTGAGGGCCGTCTGGGCGTTTGCGCCTGGGCACTCAGGGGTTCGAAGACAGCACCGAAACCCGAGCGTCCCGATGTGGCGCATCTGACCAAAGGATTTTTCCCATGACCACCGCGAACAAGTCCGACAAGGACCGCGTCGTTATATTCGACACCACCTTGCGTGACGGCGAACAGTGCCCCGGCGCGACCATGACCTTCGAGGAAAAGCTCGAAGTCGCGGATCTGCTCGACTCCATGGGCGTCGATATTATCGAGGCCGGTTTTCCGATCGCCTCAGACGGCGACTTCGAAGCCGTCCGCGAAATCGCCAAGCGCACGAAGAACGCTGTGGTTTGCGGTCTCTCCCGCGCGGCCCACAAGGACATCGACCGCTGCGCCGAAGCGATCCGCCCGGCGCGCCGCGGTCGCATCCATACCTTCCTGTCCACCTCGCCGGTGCACATGAAGTACAAGCTGCAGATGGAGCCGGCGGATGTGCATGAACTGGTGATCTCGCAGGTCACCCGGGCGCGCAACCACACCGATGACGTTGAGTGGTCGTCGGAAGACGGCACCCGCACGGAATTCGACTTCCTGTGCCGCTGTGTGGAATCGGCGATCAAGGCCGGTGCAACCACAATCAACATCCCGGACACCGTTGGTTATAGCGTGCCGGAGGAATACTACGACCTGTTCAAGCGCGTGCGCGAGACGGTGCCGAATTCCGACAAGGCGGTGTTCTCGGTTCATTGCCACAACGATCTCGGCATGGCGGTGGCGAATTCGCTGGCCGGTGTGCGCGCGGGTGCGCGTCAGATCGAATGCACCATCAACGGCATCGGCGAGCGCGCGGGCAATGCCGCGCTCGAGGAAGTCGTGATGGCGATGCGCGTGCGCAATGACAAGTTGCCCTACTGGAACAACATCGACACCACGATGCTGACGCGAGCATCGAAGTCGGTGGCTGCTGCGACGTCGGTCCCGGTGCAGTACAACAAGGCCATCGTCGGGCGTAATGCCTTCGCGCACGAGAGCGGCATCCATCAGGACGGCATGCTCAAGAACGCGCAGACCTACGAGATCATGCTGCCGGAGACGGTCGGTGTGAAGCAGACCTCGCTGGTGATGGGCAAGCATTCCGGCCGCCATGCCTTCATCCACAAGCTGGAGGGGATGGGTTACAAGCTCGCCAGCAACCAGCTGGAAGACGCTTTCGTGCGTTTCAAGGCTTTGGCCGACCGCAAGAAGGATATCTACGACGAGGACATCGAGGCGCTGGTCGATCAGGAGATCGCTCACTCGCACGATCGGATTCATCTCGTATCACTGACCGTCATCGCGGGAACCCATGGTCCGCAGCGCGCGACCATGAAGCTCGACATCGAAGGCCAGATCAAGATCGAGGAAGCCGAGGGCAATGGTCCGGTGGACGCGACATTCAACTGCATCAAGTCACTGGTGCCGAATGAAGCGAAGCTGGAACTCTATCAGGTGCATGCGGTAACTGCTGGCACCGATGCTCAGGCTGAAGTTTCGGTGCGGCTGTCACAGGACGGACGCTCCGTCACGGCACGCGCTGCGGATCCTGACACACTGGTGGCTTCGGCGAAGGCGTATCTCAGCGCCTTGAACAAGATCGTCATGAAAAAGCAGCGTGACATGCCTGCGGTGGCCGCCGCGGGCCACTGATCGCGCGATTTCTCTGCAGCTACCCCGGAAGGCGGTGCATCTTGACGATGCGCCGCCTTTTGCGTTGCAGCACGGCATCGACCCCTTCTAAGGGGCAATAGTCTTGACCTGCTGCATCTGAGATGATCGGGTCATCAAGGGTTCAGAGCTGCGGTTAAAAGCCGCGGCTCTCAATCGTCATTCGGAGGAAACATGAAGAAACTCATTCTGGCTGCGGCCTCAGTCGCGGCACTCACGTTTGTTGGACCCGCCACCGCGCAATCGCCGATCGTCATCAAGTTCAGCCACGTCGTCGCGCCGAATACGCCAAAGGGGCAGGGCGCCGAGAAATTCAAGCAACTCGCCGAGAAGTATACCAACGGCAAGGTGAAGGTTGAGGTCTATCCGAACTCTCAACTCTACAAGGACAAGGAAGAAGTCGAAGCGCTTCAGCTCGGTGCAGTGCAGATGCTGGCGCCGTCGCTCGCCAAGTTCGGTCCGCTCGGCGTGAAGGAATTCGAAGTTTTCGATCTGCCTTACATCCTTCCGGACAAGGCGGCCCTCGGCCGTATCACCAACGGTCCGGTGGGGCAGGGGCTTCTGGCTAAACTTGAGCCGAAGGGCATCAAGGGTCTCGCTTACTGGGACAACGGCTTCAAGATCATGACGGCCAACAAGCAGATGCATAAGGTCGCCGATTTCCAGGGCATGAAGATGCGCATCCAGTCCTCGAAGGTTCTGAAAGCGGAAATGCGTGCGCTCGGCGCCATTCCGCAGGTGCTGGCATTCTCGGAAGTCTATCAGGCGATGCAGACCGGCGTTGTCGATGGCAACGAGAACACGCCGTCGAACGTGTATACGCAGAAGATGCACGAGGTGCAGAAGCACGCCACCATCTCGAACCACGGTTACATCGGCTATGCGGTGATCGTGAACAAGAAGTTTTGGGATGGCCTTCCTGCCGACGTGAAGCCGCAGGTCGAGAAGGCGATGGCGGAGGCGACGGAATTCTCCAACGACATCTCGCAGAAGGAGAATGACGACGCGCTCGTGGCCATGAAGAAGGCCGGCACGACGACCTTCTATGAACTCACCCCTGCGGAACGCGCCGAATGGATGAAGGCTCTTGAGCCGGTCACCCAGGACATGGCTTCGCGTGTCGGTAAGGATCTCATCGCAGCCTTCAAGAAGGAAGCCAACGCGAAGACGAACTAAGACGACCTTCGTGACAGGAAAGTGGTCCGGGATTCGACCCTGACCACTTTCGTCTGATAGGATCAGACGGGGCATCAGCAAATTCGAAACGCGCGAAGACGCGGCCGCTGCGGGTGGGGACGAACTTGAAATCATTCATGCGCATCCTCGATCGCCTCGAGGAACTCCTGATTGCGACGCTGATTGCGGCCGCGACGATCGTGATTTTTGTGGCCGTCGCGCATCGTTACACCACGGATTTCGTGGTCAATCATCGCACTTGGCCCGGCGCGATGCAGGCCTACGTTTTCCTCAGCAAAATCCATCTCTCATGGGCGCAGGAGCTTTGCATCTACATGTTTGTGTGGATGGCGAAGTTCGGCGCGGCCTACGGCGTGCGCACCGGAATTCACGTCGGCGTCGATGTCCTGGTGCTGGCGCTGAGTCCGAAATGGCGAAAGTGGACGATCCTGTTCGGTCTGCTCTGCGGCGCGCTTTTCACCGGCATCATCGGCACCATGGGAGCCAGCTTCGTCATCGGTCTTTCCCAAACCGATCAGACATCGCCTGATCTCGAGCTGCCGAGCTGGATCGTCTATCTCTGCATCCCTCTCGGGTCATACCTGATGTGCTTCCGCTTCCTGCAAGTCGCATTCACTTACTGGCGAGGCGGTGAACTGCCGCATCACGATCACACGCACGTCGAAGGGATCGAGGTCGATACCGCGGTTGGTCCGACGCCGGAGGGCGTCCGATGACAACCGCATTCATTTTCGCGCTTCTCATCGCCCTCATGCTGACCGGCATGCCGATCTCGATTGCGCTCGGCCTGACGGTTCTGACATTCCTCTTTTTTCTGACCAGCGTGCCGATCGAAGCGGTGGCGTTGAAGCTGTTCACCGGCATCGAGAATTTCGAGATCATGGCGATCCCGTTCTTCATTCTCGCCGGCAACTTCCTTACCCATGGCGGCGTGGCCAAACGCATGATCAATTTCGCGACCTCGATGGTCGGGCATTGGTATGGCGGCCTCGGCCTTGCGGGCGTCATGGCCTGCGCTTTGTTCGCTGCGATTTCAGGCTCGTCGCCCGCCACCGTGATCGCTATCGGTTCGATCCTGATGCCGGCGATGGTCGCGCAGGGCTTTCCCAAGCGATTCGGCGCAGGCGTGATCACGACATCGGGCGCGCTTGGCATTCTGATTCCGCCATCCATCGTGATGGTGATTTACGCGGTCGCGACCGGCGGCAGCGTTGCCTTTGGCCCCGACGGTGAGCGGGTCACATCGGCGTCCGTTGGACAGTTGTTCATGGCGGGCGTCATTCCGGGGCTGATGCTGGCCTCGTTGCTCGGTCTGACGACGGTCTACCGCGCATGGAAATTCGACTATCCGCGGCTGCCGCGTGCAACCTGGGCGGAGCGGATCAAGGCGTTTCGCGAGTGCATCTGGGGCCTGTTGCTGATCGTGATCGTGCTCGGTGGTATCTACGCGGGCCTGTTCACGCCGACGGAAGCAGCGGCCATGAGCGCGGTCTACGCCTTCATCATCGCGGTGTTCGTCTACAAGGACCTGACGATCAGGGACGTGCCGCGCGTGCTGCTCGGCTCTGCCAGCATGAGCGCGATGATCCTCTACATTATCACCAACGCCGTGCTGTTCTCGTTCCTGATGACCAGCGAGCAGATCCCGCAGCAGCTCACGGCGTGGATGCTGGACAAGGGCGTCAACTGGATCACCTTCCTGATCTTCGTCAACATCCTGCTGCTGGTCGCGGGCAACGTGATGGAAGCGAGCTCCATCGTGCTGATCACAGCGCCGATCCTGTTTCCAATTGCTGTGAAGCTCGGCATCCATCCGGTGCATCTCGGCATCCTGATGGTGGTCAACATGGAAGTCGGCATGTGCCATCCGCCGGTGGGCCTTAATCTCTATGTCGCGTCCGGCATCGCCAAGATGGGCATCACGGAACTCACCATTGCGGTATGGCCGTGGCTGCTGACGATGCTCGGCTTTCTGGTGGTCGTGACCTTCGTGCCGGAAATCTCGCTCTGGCTGCCCCGCACGCTTGGAATGTTGCGTTAGTGCTGCCTGCTGCATTAATGGGCGTTCACCTAGGTGTCCAAAGCTTAAGTTGAAAGCGGGCCTGTTGCTGCCATCTTCGGGGGAGTTTCATCCGGAGATGCCCCCATGAAGAAAGTTATCCTCGCCGGCGTTGCGGCAGTTGCGATCATCAGCTCGACTGCCGTCTATGCGCAGCACCGGCACCATCATCACCGCATGAGCATCGAAGACCGCGCGGCGTTCGCCGATGCCAAGATCGCGGCCGTGAAGGCGGGCCTGAAACTCACGCCGGATCAGGAAAAGATGTGGCCGCCGGTCGAGGCAGCCGTGCGCGATTTCGCCAAGCAGCGGATTGCGATGGCCAATGCGCGCGCCAGCGAACGCGAAGCGCGTCGCGCGGAACGGGATCAGAAGGGCTCGCAGGACAGCAAGCCGGCAACGGCCGATCAAACCCGCGATCCGATGGCGCGGCTACGTGACCGGGCCGACAGGATGGCGGAGACCGCCGCTGGCCTGAAGAAGATCGCCGATGCCGCCGATCCGCTCTACAAGAGCCTCGACGATGGCCAGAAGCGGCGGCTGACGATGCTGACCCGCATGGGCGGGCATCACGGCTGGCGCGGACGCGGCTTCGAGCGCGGCCTGGACGGCGACCGATTCGACCGGGATCGCGGTCCTGGCCGGGATCGTGGTGCGGGGGACTCTGAACGCCTCTGAGGCGGCCCGCCGGCCCCTTCCGGGACGACAGAAACCGCCGGAAATCCGGCGGCTTTTGCTGTCCGGAGCTGATCCGATCTGAAGTTATCCAGAGCTGGAAAAACCTGTCAGCCTTGCTGGACATGGCCGTTTCGCTTTGCTAAACGACGCCGTCCTCAACGGACATCCGGTTGGATCCGGGCGCATAGCTCAGTTGGTAGAGCAGCTGACTCTTAATCAGCGGGTCCCAGGTTCGAGCCCTGGTGCGCCCACCATCCAAATCAGGCACTTAGCTGATTTGGCCTCTGCAGAAACCTCTGCGGTTTACACTTTTGTTCTCGCTTCGAGCTTTGTGACCGGCTGCCTCAGCTAGGGTAGTCGATCCATGTGAGCGTCAGAATGTCTCCCTCACGCTCTACGACCGTGGCCTCCCACCAATCTTCGATGTGGTTTTGATGGGCGACAACGAGATCGCCCCGTTTTGACTTCGTTCCAGGTCATTGGGCCGTCAGGCAAGGTCACGTCTTCTTTGGCGATCTAGAACCAGTTGATCGATGCTATCGCCGAGGCCACCCAGATTTCTAAGGTGACGACGCCCATGATCTTTAGGCTTCGTATTGCTTGATCGTAGGTGAGCCATTGAATGTCTGCCTCTGCCCCTAAACGGACACCCGGACGCCGATGGATTGGAGCATCTGGCAGTGGTTGAGGATGGTGCCGAATATCTTAGCGTGAGTTGTCTCTCCGCGTTCCCAGTAGGCGACGGCAGGCCGTTGTCCCATATGCCGCAAACGCGATGGGAGTAAACGCAGTACTGTTCAATTTCATGCAAGGTCGATTTCGGCCGATTTGCGCATATGTAAACTCGCGCAAGATAGTGGTGGATCAATGGCTCCGGAATGGGTAGACGGGCGCTCTTCTTGGGAGCAACGATGTCAGCCTGCGGACTCGATTTCGGCACGTCGAATACGACGCTTGGTACTCTTGTCGGCCGCGCGCCGATATTAGCAGAGTTGGAGGCTGGTCATACCACCATCCCGAGCGCGATCTTTTATGAGCGTGATGGCGCCGTCCTGATCGGCCGCAAGGCCATTGAGGCATATGTCGAAGGCGCGCCCGGCCGCCTGATGCGAAGCCTGAAATCAGTGCTCGGCACGGCGCTGATCGACGAAACAACGAAAGTGGGGCGCGAGCGCGCAAGTTTCCGTGACGTGATCGCTTACTATCTCCGCGTCGTAAAGCGTCGCGCCGAACAGGCCGTTGGTCATGAGTTGAGATATGTCGTCCATGGCCGGCCCGTACATTTCATCGATAACGCGTCGGAAGCCGACCGCAGGGCAGAGCAAACATTGCGCGACATCGCGCGAGAGATTGGTTTCGAAGAAGTCACCTTCCAGTTCGAGCCAATTGCCGCGGCACTCGATTACGAGCGCGGAATCTCTGAAGAGCAAATAGCGCTGATCGCGGACATCGGCGGCGGTACGTCCGACTTCTCGATTGTGCGTCTCAGCCCGGAGCGTCACCGAAAGACTGATCGTAAGCTCGATATTCTGGCCAATGATGGCGTGAGGATCGGAGGCACCGATTTCGACCGTCAACTTAGCCTCGGTGTGATCATGCCGCTGTTGGGCTATGGCAGTGAGATGAAGCGTGCAGGACTAAATGCTCCGTCGAGTTACTTCCATGATCTTGCAACCTGGTCGAGTATCAACAGTATGTACGATCAGAAGGTGATGACCCAGGTTCGCCAGGTTCGCTACGAGGCCGCGCAGCCTGAATTGTTCGACCGCCTCGTTCGTGTGATCGAGGAACAACGGGGTCATACGCTGGCGATGGAAGTTGAAGATGCGAAGATTTCATTGTCCGATAATCGGCAAACCGAGGTTTCGCTTGACTGGGTTGAGCCAAGTCTGGGCGCCGTCATCAATCGCTCCGATCTC
>JAUSAX010000127.1 GCA_030652315.1 Afipia sp.
GAACATTCCGAACTGGTGATGCGGCGGCTCGACGAAAGCACGCAGTGTCTGGTGGCCAGCCCCTTATTGCTTGAGGGACGAAAGCATCCCGAGGGCCCGGCTGATCTTCACGACTGGCCGAGTCTCGATCTGGGGCCGCCGCATCGTGAACATAGCTGGTCGCTCGAACAGTCCGACGGCAAAACAGCCATTGTCCCGCATGCGCCCCGGTTGGTGACCGACGACATGGCCGCGCTGCGCGAGGCCGCGATCAAGGGGGTCGGCATTGTGCAACTGCCGACGATGATGATCTGGCAGGATGTCCAGGCGGGGCGGCTCACTCACGTCCTGCCGCAATGGATTCCCAAGAGCGGAATCATTCACGCCGTGTTCCCGTCACGCCGCGGACTGCTTCCGTCCGTGCGCGCGCTGGTGGATTTCATGGTGAACGAATGTGGCGCGCGGCGCCGCGCGATCAGTGCGTGAAGCGGAAGCGGCGGAATGATTCCGCCGCCGCCGGTTACAGGACCTTCCGGATCCAGTTGTGCGTGTCGGCCGCGCGGCCGTACTGGATATCGACCAGCTTCTTGCGCAGCCCCATCGCGACGGGGCCGGCTGCGCCGCCGTTGATCGTGAAATCGCCGCTCGCGGAACGCACCTTGCCGATCGGCGAGATGACGGCCGCGGTGCCGCAGGCGAAGGCCTCTTTCAGCTTGCCGCTGGCTGCGTCGGCGCGCCACTGGTCGATGGTGTAAGTCTCCTCGCGCACGCGCGTGCCGGTTTCCTTCGCCAGAGCGATGATCGAATCCCGGGTGATGCCCGGCAGGATCGTGCCGAGCGGCGGCGTCAGCAGCGAGCCGTCATCGAACGCAAAGAACACGTTCATGCCGCCGAGTTCCTCGATGTAGCGGCGCTCGACCGCATCGAGGAAAACCACCTGATCGCAGCCGTGATCGATGGCCTCGGCCTGCGCGCGCAGGCTCGCGGCGTAGTTGCCGCCGCACTTGACGGCGCCGGTGCCGCCGATCGCGGCGCGCGTGTAATTCTCCGACACCCAGATCGACACGGGCGCAGGTCCACCCTTGAAATAGGAGCCCACCGGCGATGCGATGACAGCGAAGATGTATTCCGAGGACGGCTTCACGCCGAGGAAGACCTCGTTCGCGATCATGAAGGGCCGTAGGTAGAGACTGCCCTCGCCACCGGGGATCCAGTCGCGGTCGATGCGCACGAGCTGCTCGACCGCTTCGATAAACACAGGCTCGGGCAGCGGCGCCATGGCCATCCGCTCGGCCGAATTCCGGAAGCGTCGGGCATTGGCGTCGGGGCGGAACAGGTTCACGCCGCCGTCGTCGCGCTTGTAGGCCTTGAGGCCTTCGAAAATCTCCTGAGCGTAATGCAGCACGGCGGTGGCCGGATCGAGCGGGAAATTCGCGCGGGATTCGACGCGCGCGCCATGCCAGCCCTTCGCCTGGCTGTAGCGAACCACAGCCATGTGATCGGTGAAGATCCGCCCGAAGCCGGGATCGACGAGCTTCGCTGCGCGCTCCTTCTCAGGCGTCGGATTCGCCGCGGGCTGCGTTTCGAATTCCAGCACCATCGCCCCATCGATTTTATCGAACGAAACTCCCATCGCTTTTCTCCAGATCGGCCGGTCCAGTTTCAGAGCCGGCAGGCGCTCGTTCGTTTGTCGAGAGCGGTTAAGTCCAGTATGTTTCGTGGAATGTCGACCGACAATCGCACGGCGAAAAATTCGCTTCTTTTCCGGCCGAAGTTTTCAGGAACTCCGAGAGCCCGGCAACGGCGAAATATCCGAATATTTCGTGAAGCTTGGTCTTTTTGTAATATTGAACCCAAGATATGTCAATATGCCTGACGTAAATTTCAAAGCGCAGGGTGCAGGGCACCCCCCCGCCAAGGAGGGGGCCGGCGGTTCCTCGCCGCGCGGCGACCAGCGCTGGGACATCATCGAACTGCTGTTTTTTGCCTATCGGGACTTCGTCGGCGACGCCGATCATGTGCTGGAAGAGTTCGGGTTCGGCCGTGCCCATCATCGTGTGGTGCATTTCGTGACCCGCTATCCCGGCCTCAAGGTCGCGGACCTGCTGGACGTGCTGCGGATCACCAAGCAGTCGCTGGGGCGTGTCCTGAAGCAACTGCTAGACGAGGGCTATATCGTTCAGAAGGCCGGTGACAACGACCGGCGTCAGCGTCTTCTTTTCGCCACCCCGAAAGGCGAGGCCCTTGTGGGAAAACTGGCCGGATTGCAGACCGCGCGCATCAACCGCGCGCTCGAGGCGATCGGCCCGGAGGGCGCCGACGCCGCACGCCAGTTTCTGCTCGGCATGATCGACGACACCGATCCCGACAAGGTGCTGGAGGGAATCCTCCGAAGCGGCCGCACGACGGCGAAGGATGCAAGGTGATCGACATCGCAACACCGGAGCGAATCCGCCAGCAACTGGCCGACGATGCGCCGCATCTGCTGCTGGTCGATGACGACCGCCGCATCCGCGATCTGCTGTCGCGGTTCCTCGGCAACGAGGGCTATCGCGTCACCACTGCCAAGAGCGCGGCCGACGCGCGTGCCAAGCTGACCGGCCTGCATTTCGATCTGCTGATTCTCGACGTGATGATGCCCGGCGAAACCGGCTTCGATCTCGCACGCTCGATCCGCGTATCTTCTGCGGTACCGATCATCATGCTCACCGCGCGGCACGAAGCCGAAAGCCGGATCGAGGGATTGCAGATCGGCGCCGACGATTACGTGGCCAAGCCGTTCGAGCCGCGCGAACTGGTGTTGCGCATTGCGAATATCCTCAAGCGTGCCGCGCCGGTGATCGCGCCGCCGGTGGAGTCGGTCGCGTTCGGGCCTTATGTCTATCATCTCGAGCGCGGCGAACTGCGCGACGGCGACAAGATCATCCATCTCACCGACCGCGAGCGTGACATGCTGCGCATTCTTAGCGCGACGCCGGGCGAAACGGTGCCGCGCGGCGCGCTGACCGGCGGCGACGGCAGCGCCAACGAACGCGCGGTCGATGTGCAGATCAACCGGTTGCGGCGCAAGATCGAGCGCGATCCCGCTAATCCGCTGTTCCTGCAGGCCGTGCGCGGCATCGGCTATCGCCTCGTGGCGTCGCCGTGACCGGGCCGGATGCGCCGTCATGAGCACCCTCGACACCGGCCTCACCTTCATCCGCACCGCGTCGCGGCGCGTCTCCAGCGCCAGCGAATGGCTGGGCCGCTGGTTCAAGGAACTGATGCCGAAGGGGCTCTATGCCCGCGCGCTGCTGATCATCATCGTGCCGATGGTCATCCTGCAGTCGGTGGTCGCGTTCGTATTCATGGAGCGGCACTGGAACACGGTGACCCGGCGCCTGTCCGCCGCCGTGGTGCAGGACATCTCCGCGCTGATCGACGTCTACAGATCCTTCCCGCAGGACAAGGACCGTACGCAGATCAAGCGGATCGCGCAGCAGCGTCTCGGGCTGGTGGTGGATTTTCTCCCGGTCAACGACATGCCGGCGCCGGGGCCGAAGCCGTTCTTCTCGCTGCTCGACCAGACCCTGTCGGTGCAGCTCAGCCGCCAGATCGGGCGGCCGTTCTGGATCGACACGGTTGGCCGCTCGTCGCTGGTGGAAATTCGCATCAAGCTCGATGATACCGTCATGCGCATCTTCGCGCAGCGCAGCGCAGCCTATGCGTCGAATTCGGAAATCTTCATCTTCTGGATGTTGGGCACATCATCGATTCTGCTGATCGTCGCGGTGCTGTTCCTGCGCAACCAGATCAAGCCGATCCTGCGGCTCGCGGATGCTGCGGAAAGTTTCGGCAAAGGCCGCGAGGTGCCGGATTTCCGACCACGCGGCGCGCGCGAGGTTCGCCGCGCGGCGCTCGCCTTCATGGAAATGAAATCCCGCGTCGAGCGCAGCATCGAGCAGCGCACCGCGATGCTGGCCGGCGTCAGTCATGACCTGCGCACGATCCTGACACGCTTCAAGCTCGAGATGGCGCTGATCGGCGACAGTCCGGAAGTCGAGGGCATGCGCAAGGACGTCGACGAGATGAGCGGCATGCTGGAGGCGTATCTGGCCTTCGCGCGCGGCGACAGCGGTGAGCACGCGCAGCCGACCGACATGGAGCAGGCGCTGGAAGAATTGCGCAGCGACGCCGAGCGCCACGGTCATGCGGCGACGGTGGTATTCCACGGCCTGCCGGTGGTGATTGTGAAGCCTGCGGCGTTCAAGCGCTGCCTTGCCAATCTCGTGTCGAACGCCGCGCGTCATGCCGATGCGATAGCGATCACCGGTCACCGCGATCATCGCTATCTGACGGTGACCGTGGACGACGATGGTCCGGGCATTCCGCTCGACATGCGCGAGGAAGTGTTCAAGCCGTTCCTGCGGCTCGACGATGCTCGCAATCAGGACGAGGGCGGCACGGGTCTCGGTCTGGCGATTGCCCGCGACATCGCGCGCTCGCACGGCGGCGACATCACGCTCGGCGACAGCCCGCTGGGTGGATTGCGGGCGACGGTGCGGGTGCCGGTGTAGTTTTCTTCGTCATTGCGAGCGAAGCGAAGCAATCTAGAGTCACAAGGAAGGACTGGATTGCTTCGTCGCTACGCTCCTCGCAATGACGGCGAATAGAGGCTACTTCGCCAGTTCCTTCGACCGCTTTGTCGCCGCGGCAATTGCGCGGGTCAGCAGCGGCTGAAAGCCATCGGCGCCCATCAGAACCTCAAGTGCCGCTGCCGTGGTGCCGCCGGGTGAGGTGACATTCTTGCGCAGCGTCGCGCTGTCGAGGTCTGAGCGATGCAGCAATTCGCCCGATCCCGCGACGGTTTCGCGCGCGAGTTTGGTCGCCAGTGCTTCGGGCAATCCTGCTGCCACGCCGGCGCGTGCCAGTTCTTCCGCGAGCAGGAATACGTAGGCCGGGCCTGAGCCGGACACGGCGGTGACGGCATCCATCAGTGCTTCGTCTTCGACCCATTCGACGCTGCCGGTGGCGCGCAGCAGCGCATCGGCAACGGCGCGCTGATCCGCCGTTACGCCGTCCGCCGGCACCGCAACCGTGATGCCGCGTCCGATGGCCGCGGGTGTGTTGGGCATGGCGCGGATCACCTTGCCGCCGCAGACTTCCGTGAGGGCTGTGATGGTAGTTCCGGCCATGATCGAAACCACAAGCGTGGACGCGCCGACCAGCGGCCGCAGTAGCGGTCCGGCGTCGCGAAACATCTGCGGCTTCACCGCCAGCACCAGCACATCGGTCGTGCCGATGCTCTTTGTTTCCGGATTGAGTTGCACGCCGCGCGCCGCGAAGCCGCGCGTCTCGTCGGAGGGATACGGCTCGATGATCGTTACGCGTTCGGCGTCGAGTCCCCCGTCGAGCCAGCCGGACAGCATCGCGCCGCCCATCTTGCCCGCGCCCGCGAGCACGAGGGAGCCGTGAAAATTTGTCAGCGCATCGGAGGATTGAGACGAAGTCATTGGAAACACCAGCGTCGTCCCCGCGAAGGCGGGGACCCATAACCACCGACTTTCCATTGAATCAGGGAATTTGCAACACGCAGCGGCTTGCCGACCGTCAGAAGTATGGGTCCCCGCCTTCGCGGGGACGACATCTCACAAGTTGTCCGTGCCTAGGAGGCCTACGCCTCGCCGGCGGTATCGAACATCGCGGCGCTCATCGCCTCTGCGGCGGTCTTGCCGGCCCAGACCACGAACTGCAGCGCCGGATAGTAGCGCTCGCAGGCATGCAGAGCGCCGTCCAGCATCAGTTCGCATTGCGCCGGCGACGCGGTCATGCCACCCGGCAGAATCAGCGCCTGCCGGTACATGATCGATCCGGTCGTGAGCCAGACGTCGAAATGGCCGATCCACAGTTGCTCGTTGATCGCCGCGATCAGGCGCTGCACTTCGCTGCGCCGCGCCTCGGGGATTTTTATGTCGAAGGCGCAGGCCAGATGCAGCGCGTCGATGTCGCCCATCCAGGTGAACGACAACTGATAGTCGGTCCACTGTCCCTGCGTCAGGATTGTGATCTCGTCCTGACCCGAGCGTTCGAACGACCAGTCGTTCGTCGATGCGATCTCTTCGACCACCGACAGTGGGCTGTTCCGCGAATCCGTGATGATGTCCAGATGGGACATGCTGCCTTCACCCTGAGTTGACGTGGGATGTGAAACGCTGAACGAAACGCAAAGAACGAGCGAGAACTGTCGCTGCAAGTTCTCCGTACGATCATGACGGTCCGGGTTTCGGATCGTGCGCCGCAACGGCAACCTTGTGTCAAGATTGATCGGTGATTTGCGGAATCTGCGCAACGCCGTGCCGAATCCCGTCCACAGGCAAAGGGTTAATTTCGTCAGTCTTCAACAGGAAGCGGCGAGAGCGAGGATGGATTCCGGTTTTGCGTCGAGCCGCGAGTCAATTCGTGAGTCCGCGCATGAGCTTAGGCGAGATCGCTTCACGTTTCGGCGCTCGTACGCATGAGAACAAAACGGAATCGGACTCGCCAGGCGCGAGTCGCGCGCGCTCATTGTGCGCGCAGATCGAAGAAAAAATATTTTTGAAGGTTGAGCCGTTCAGTCGAACAGGCTCGACACCGACTCTTCGGATGCGGTGCGGCCGATGGCTTCGCCGATCAGCGAGGCGATCGACAAGACGCGGATGTTCGGGGCCTTGCGCATCGCGTCGGTCGGCTGGATCGAGTCGGTGATGACCAGTTCCTTGAGCCGCGACGAGGTAATGCGCGCCACCGCGCCGCCGGAGAGCACGCCGTGGGTGATGTAGGCGTAGACATCCTTCGCGCCGTTGGCGAGCAGAGCGTCGGCCGCGTTCACCAGCGTTCCGCCGGAGTCGACGATATCGTCGACCAGAATACAGGTGTAGCCGGCGACGTCGCCGATCACGTTCATGACGTCGGATTCACCGGCGCGTTCGCGGCGCTTGTCGATGTTCGCCAGCGGCGCATTGATGCGTTTCGCGAGACCACGGGCACGGACCACGCCGCCGACGTCCGGCGACACCACCATGACGTTGGTGAGGTCGAATCTTTCCTTGATGTCCTTCACCATCACGGGCGAGGCATAGAGGTTGTCGGTCGGGATATCGAAAAAGCCCTGAATCTGCCCGGCATGAAGATCGAGCGTCATCACGCGGTCCGCGCCGGCATGGGTGATCAGGTTGGACACCAGCTTGGCGGAAATCGGCGAGCGCGAGCCGACTTTGCGATCCTGGCGGGCGTAGCCGAAATAAGGGATCACGGCGGTGATGCGGCGCGCGGAGGCGCGGCGCAGCGCATCGGTGATGATGAGCAGTTCCATCAAGTGGTCGTTGGCGGGGTATGACGTCGACTGGATGATGAACACATCCGAGCCGCGTACGTTTTCGAGGATCTCGACAAAGATCTCGTTGTCGGCGAAGCGCCGCACGCTGGCCTTCGCCAGCGGCAGGTTCAGGACCGACGAAATCTGCGCCGCCAATTCGGGGTTCGAATTGCCGGCCACAAGTTTGATGGAGCCGTTTTTCGCTGTAATCGCAGCTTCTCCTCGTGATGTGGGGGAAACGCTCTTCAACATATCAACCGCTGCCTATGGAACCTGGGTAATCCAGTTCTTTTGCAGGCGCGTGATAACAAGGACCGAACGAGGCTGGCAATACAAAGCCAAGGGTTGGGGAGCGTTTTCCTGCAAAAACCCGTGCCGTGCAGGGCTGGCATCCCTAATGGGCGCTGAAGGCCAGCGTCTGCATTTGTCCGGGGGCCGATTCAGGCCGATTCTCGTCGATCTGCGCGATGGCGGGGCCGGATCGCGGCGCGGCCGGTGGTGCGGTTTCCGGGGCTGGCCCGCTTCCGCTGATCAGACCGTTCAGGCCGTTCAGTCCGGCCAGCGCAATCCGGCGCATCAATTGCTCGTCCGCGGTGGCCCAGGCGTCACGGCCGCCCTTGCCGCCGGGTTCCTCGCCGCTGAGGCGGATGGCGCGTTCCTGATCCCGGTCATAGACGTCCCAGACCCAGGCGATGGTGGTCTTTCCGCGCCGGACCTGCGCCGACAGGTAGCTGCGGACCCGGTACGAGGCCTGCGCCTCGCGGGAGACGATGGTGAAGCTGCGGGCAGCGGATTCCGTCTCCAGCGCGCGCACCAGCCGGTCGAACACCTGCGGCGGTGGCCCGTCCACGGATTCGAAGGTAACGGTCGGCCCAAAACTCGCGGTGGTCGCAACCGGGCCGGACCCGCTGGTAGTGCATGCCGCAGTCAGGCTCAGCAGAACGAGCAACAGGGGCGCCCGCGCAACCCGCAGCGCCGCCGAAGTGATTGTTCGCCCTTTGAAATCCATGCCAGCCCCGATTTCGTCGCCGGCGGGTTGTGCCCTGCGCGGCGGGGTTCGGTCCAGCGATATCGTTAATGAGCGTTAACGTCTAGGGCAGGCCGTGGGCAGGGTTTGCAAACCGCGACCACGGCCGCCGGCATTTGAGCCAAATCCGAGCTTTTAGCCGTCCAGCACGATGGCGTGGATGTTGCGGCCGTAATCCGGTTCCTTGCGATGGGTCGTGCGGCGGTAGCTGAAAAACCGCTCGTCCGCATAGGTGTCGACGCCGACGTCGTCGATCATCAGGATGCCCGCGCGCTCCAGCCGAAACCGGATGTATCCGGCGAGATCGAACATCGCATGGTCCGCGCGCGTGGACGGCACGAAGAAGCGCGCATTGCCCGCATCGCCTTCGGAGAACCGCGCGACGAATTCCGCGCCGACTTCATAGCTCTGCTGGCGGATCAGCGGACCGATCGCGGCGATGATGCCGCTGCGCGATGCGCCGAGGCCTTCCATCGCGGTAATCGTATTCTCAAGTACACCGCCGATCGCGCCCTTCCAGCCGGAATGCGCCGCGCCGATCACGCGCGCTTGCGGATCGATAAACAGGATGGGTCCGCAATCCGCCGCAGTGACGCCGACCGCGAGCCCCGGCACGTTGGTGACGATGGCATCGGCGCGTGGGCGCGTCTCCGTATTCCACGGCGTGGTGGCGACCGCGACATCGGGCGAGTGAATCTGGAACACGGTGAGGAATTGCGCGGGCGCGACGCCGAGATGCTCCGCCATGCGCCGGCGGTTCTCCGTGACATGCGCCGGATCGTCATTCGAGCCGATGCCGCCGTTGAGGCTTTCATAGATGCCGTTCGAGACGCCGCCCTCACGCGAAAAGAATGCGTGGCGCAGGCCAGGCACAGCCGACAGCAGGGACGAAGAGAACGTCATGGTTTGCTGTCCTGATCGGACAGCGCCGCCAGCGTGTCGATCGCGGGATGCGAGATGCCGAGCACCTTGAACAGCGACCCCATGCCTTCAGGGCTCGGGCCGGTGAGACGGGCCAGTCCGGCGGCCGTGAGTTTCTGGCTGTCCTCGGTGGCGTTCTTCATCAGCGCTTGCGCGCGGGTCTCGATGCCAAGGCTTTTGAGGAACGCGCCTTGCTCCACCGGACCATGGGCGCGCGCGCCGACATCCTCGGCGGCACGCGCGAGCGCCTGAAAATCCACATGCGCGGTGAGATCGGCGAGGCCCGCATTGCGCAACGGGTTGGTGTAGTTGTGCCGCGCTACGGCCTGGAAGGTGTCGCCGGCGTCGCTGCGCAGATGGCCGTAGTCGATGATCAGCGCCGCGCCGCCCTGATCGCGGACCCGGCGCGCCAGCGTGATGATCTCGTTGTCCGGGCGCCATTCGAAGATCGCGCCGACCGGTGCGGCGCGCACCAGCGGCGGCAGCAGTACCTCGAAACGCGGCATCGGATTCTCGGCCGTGCCGTAGGCGAGAATGCCGTCATCGATGCCGATGGTGCGCTCGTGCCATCCGGTTTCCTTCCTCACCGCCTGATGGATCGGCAGCACATCGAAGAATTCGTTGGCGAGAATGATCGCGGGGCCTTCGGGGATGTCCTCGATCCTGTCGTACCATTCCACATAGGCCGCATCGGCGAGCTTGTCCCGCTGCTTGTCGCGCAGCGTCGGGCTCGCCTCGACCAGATGTACGCTGATGGCGTCATGGAAGGCTGGGAGAATCCGCACCGCCCGCAGCGCGTCGGCCATCATGGTGCCGCGGCCCGGTCCAAGCTCGATGAACTTGACTTCTTCCGGCATGCCCATCGCATTCCAGACCGACGCCGCCCACAGGCCGATCAGTTCGCCGAACATCTGGCTGACTTCGGGTGCCGTGATGAAGTCGCCGTCGCGGCCGAGCGGATCGCGCTTGAGGTAGTAGCCGTATTGCGGATGCGTCAGGCAAATCTGCATGTACCGCGACACGGGCATCGGCCCGCTTGCGGCGATCTGCTTCCGGATCAGGGTTTCAAGTGGGGAATAATCGGACACGGCAATCTTTCAGAACAATCGGGAATCGCGAGTTCAAATATTATCTTACGCTATTACGCCTTGCTTGGCTTTGCATCCGCCGTTCGCGGTCCCCGCCGCCATGCGGCCGCGATGAAGGCGAGGCCGGCGACGATCATCGGAACCGACAGGATCATCCCCATCGTCAATCCGCCCCAGAGAAATCCCAGTTGCGGGTCGGGCTCGCGGAAAAACTCGCTGATGATGCGCGCGACGCCATAGAGCGCGGCGAACGCCCCGATGATTAGGCCGGGCCGCTTAAGCGCGCCCCCTCTGATGAGCAGCGCCAGCACAATAAAGAGCAGCACGCCCTCAAGCCCCGCTTCATAAAGCTGGCTCGGGTGACGCGGCAGCGGCCCGCCGTTGGGGAAGACCATTCGCCACGGAACGCTTGCGTCCGCCGGGCGGCCCCACAACTCGCTGTTGATGAAGTTCGCCAAGCGGCCCAGCAGCAGGCCGATCGGGCCGACCGCGCAGGTCACGTCGCCGAGCGACAGCACAGGAATCTTGCGCTTCCAGCCGAACAGCAGCACCGCGATGACGCAGCCCATGAACCCGCCGTGGAACGACATTCCGCCGGTCCACAGCTTGATTATCTCCGTGGGATGCTGCGCGAAGAAACCGAAATTGTAGAACAGCACATAGCCGGCGCGGCCGCCGAGAATGATGCCGAGCGTCACCCACAGGATGAAATCGTCGAAATCGACCACCGTGAACGGTGCCTTGCCGCCCCACAGCCGCTCGCTGCGGATGATCTTGCGCGCATAGAGCCAGCCCAGCACGATGCCGCCGATATAGGCCAGCGCGTACCAGCGGATCGCGATCGGCCCGATGGCGATGGCAATGGGGTCGAAGACGGGGAACGCGATGGTCAGCATCATAGGTGGGGCTGTTTCCGGCGGTGCGAAAGCCTTGGCGTGTTGTGCGCAAAACTGGCACCGGTTTGCGACAGGAATACGCGCTTAACGATCCGGATGTTTACATCTTGCGTCCCGGCAAGGCCATCACCATTGTCTGGGCACGCCAACTGCGGTAATCGGCCCCTCGGAGTTTGATAATGACCCAGACCAGCAGCCGTTTTTTTGACGAGATCGCGCGCCTGATGAATGACGCCGCAGGCGCTGCCTCTGGCGTGAAGCGCGAGGTGGAAACCGTCGTGCGCAGCCAGGCCGAGCGCATCCTGCGCGACCTCGATCTCGTCAAGCGCGAGGAATTCGAGGCGGTGAAGGATATGGCGCGTCTGGCGCGCGAGGAGAACGAAGCGCTGAAGACGCGCATCGCCGCACTTGAGAAGAAGATAGGGCCTGTCGCGGAGACGTGAGGTTCTTTTTCCTCTCCCATTTGTAGTGGGAGAGACCGAGCGGCGTTGCTTCCTGACGAGCGTTCGCAAGCATAACGCTCATGCTGCCGATCAACTCGTGCCGAACCCAGCGTGAGCCGCAACAGCCTGCTCCTGCGTGAAGCCGACCATTTGAATCGAAAAGCTTCGAGTTTGCGCCTCAGATGTTGACCAATGTATTTCAGAATTAATGTGTTTTCAGAGTCATGACTTTGATTGCCTGGGAGTATCTTGACGCGAGCTGACGTTGCGAGGTGAGCCGTGGCTCCGTTTAACCGCACAAACATTTCTGAGGTTGAGCACGTCATAAAGGCGCCCGCATCGCGGTGGGACAAGAAAATTGCCGCTGACCTGATTTCTGAAATGGAAGCCTTCTTCGGAAAGGTGGATACGATTCCGCAGATGAAGCAGGCCCTGGCCATCGCAGGCTATCAGGGACTTCAGCGTCAGATTGAAAAGGCCGTTGATGGAAAAACGCATCTGGATGCGGTGCGGGCGATGGCGCATGCGATGCGCAGCTTTGCACTCGGCAGCCCCGGATTGGCAGTCGCTTCATTTCGCGATCCGGATGTCGATAACCCCGAGTACCAGAAAGCTGCTGGACAATTGGCTCAGACCGTCCTGCGTACGTTTCGCGAGGCCGGTCTTAGTAACGAGGCGGCCAAGCATGCAATCCGCATCCTCAAGAGTCTTGTCCGCGGATTCGTGCTCAACGAGATGTCGGCTCCGGTGGCCCGGCCCATGGAGTATCAAAAGAGCTATGTCTTCGCGGTCGAGATGTTTGTTAGCGGCTTGACCGAACTTCGGAATGTTTCAAGCACAAAAGAAACGTGAATTCGCGGCATCGGATACGTATCGCGGCTGCAGATTTTTCTCTGACTGGATCAATCCAGCTTGATGCCCGCGGTCTTGATGACCTTCTCCCACTTCGCGGATTCCGACGCGATATAGGCAGCCATTTCCTGCGGCGTGCTTTGCAGCGGATCGATGCCTGCATCGATCAGCTTCTGCTTGTTCGCAGGGTCGTTGATCGCCTTGAGATAAGCCTCGCGCAGCTTCGCGATGATCTCGGGCGAGACTTGCGCCGGCGCGGAAAATCCCTGCCAGGCCCATGCCTCGAAGCCCGGCACCGTGGCGGCGACGGCGGGCACGCCGGGCAGGCCGTAGAACTCGCCCGGCGAACACACGCCAATGGCCTTGATCGATTTCAGGTTGAGCTGCGAGCGCGCGGTGGCGAAGTCGACGAACATCATTCCGATCTGCCCGCCGGCGAGATCCTGCAGCGCCGGTCCCGCGCCCTTGTAGGGCACGTGGTTGAGCTTGATGCCGGATGACTGCGCGAACAGTTCAGCAGCGAGATGGAACGGCGAACCGACGCCGGCGCTCGCATAGTCGATGGAGCCGGGCGCTTTCTTCGCCGCGTCGATCAGCGCCTGCACTGAGCCGACATTGAGCTTATCGGTGTTCACCAGCAGCACGATGGCAAAGCGCCCGGTCAGCGAGATCGGCGCGAAGTCCTTCTGCGGATCGTAAGGCAGCTTTTGATACAGGCTTCTGTTGGAAGCGTAGGTCGAGGTGTCGCCGAGCAGGAAGGTGTAGCCGTCGGGCTCCGCCTTGGCCGCGGCTTCGGCGCCGATCTGCGTTCCGGCGCCGGGCCGGTTCTCCACCACGATCTGCTGGCCGAGCGTTGCGCTCATCGAGGTCGCCACCAGCCGTGCGAAGAAATCGGTGCCGCCGCCCGCTGCATAAGGAACGATGAGACGAACCGGCCGCGCCGGATAGGCCGCCTGCGACCAGGCGGGGGCGCTCAGACCTGCGGGCGCAGCCAAACCTGCGCCGAGCGCGGCGGTGGCTGTCATGAACGAACGGCGGGTGAGCGACGTATCGATCGGCATGGACGTTCTCCCTGCGCGGCCGATACGTGCCGGCCGGCACTTTAATTAGTTGCAGGTGCATCTAATCGCGGGAACGAGCCAAAAGCAATATCGTCAAGGCAGGCAAAAGAGTCGTCCCGGCGAAGGCCGGGACCCGTACTCCCTGTCGGTGCAGTTGAAGAAAGATGCCTACCACCTGCCTTCAGCAGATGGCTCGGTGGTTATGGGTCCCGGCCTTCGCCGGGCGACCTTGAAGGGCTATTCGCTGTTGCTCACGTCCCCAGCGCCACCGGGCGAAAGGCCTGGCGCAGTGCGCCGTCTAGCTTGTCGCCCATCAACTCCATGATGCCGAAGGCCTGTTCCGGCGTCATCGCCACTGTGCTGGCGTCAGGTTCGAGCAGGCTGGCGTAGGTGTCCACCAGCGTCATGATGCGAACGATGTCGCTGACCTGTTGTCCCTGAAGGCCGTCGGGATAGCCGGTGCCGTCGAGCATCTCGTGATGGTGCAGCACGACGTCGAGTACCTCGCCGGGAAAGCCGCGCTGTTCCTTCAGCGCGTTGTATCCGAGCCGGGTGTGCTGGGCGAGGATGGTGCTTTCGTCGTCGGTCAGTTCGCTGCGCTTGTCGAGGATCGGTAGCGGCACGAACGCCTTACCGACATCGTGAAGCAAGGCGGCGCGTGTCAGGCGGCGCTGGTCGTCTTCGCGCATGCCGAGATGGTGGGCGAAGGCCACCGCATAGCCGGTGACGTGGAGGGTGTGGCGATAGCTCTTGTTGTGATGCTTGTTGACGGCGATCAGCCATTGCCGCAGCGAGCAGCGCTTCAGCGCGCGCAAAATCTGCGTCTCCGCCTGCATCACGTCGTCGAGCGAGAACGGCATTCCGGCGGGGAGTCGGCGGAAGATCTTCGACATCACGATGAGCGCTGCGGTGACGCCGTTGCTCAGGATGCGTGCGTCGGTGGTGTGCTCGTCTTCCGGCGTTTCCGGAAACACCTGGCGGATCCGGTGCAGGATGCTTTCGGGATGGAACGGCCGCTGGATCGTGTCGGTCGCGCCGAGCGCCCAGGCCTGCGCCGATCCGTGATGTAGCGCGTCGGCCAGCACGAACAGCCGGGGCAGCGGCAGATAGGCCTTGCCGGTCAGCTTGCGGCGGACGCGCTGCACCGCTGTGGCCGAGGTGAGATCGATGTCGATGACGACGCCGGCAAAATCGCTTGCGGGCTGGTCGGGCAGGTCGAAAATCGAAATCGCTTCCACGTTGCCCGCGTTTCGCAGAATGCGCGCAAGCTCCTCGCTCTGGTCTTCGCAATCCGATGCGAGCAGCAGGCGCCGCGTGGATTGCGGGTGTTCTGCCAAAGCCGGGAGTTTTGCCAAAGCGGCCATGTCCGTCCTCTGCGGGGCGTTCGGTGGTTACGTACTCCATAGATGTAGCGAAAAACCGGTTCTCGACCCTTAACAGTTATCCTTAACGGTGAGTGGCGACGCCGGTCACGCAACCGTGGCTTCCGCTTGTGATGCCTTTATGAAAGTTGAATGAAATCCGGCGTCCCGTCGCGATGGTAACGATTGAGTAAAGCGCGCAACGGTTATGCCGAAGATTCTGTCGATTCAGTACTTGCGCGCCGCTGCCGCCCTGATGGTGGTATTTTTCCATGCCGACGGCATGGCGCAGGAATATTTCAGTTTCACGGGACTGCCGTTCGGCGCGGCCGGTGTCGATATCTTCTTTGTGATCAGCGGTTTCATCATGTGGATCACGACCGCTTCGGAGCGGATCACGCCGGCGTCGTTTGCCGTGAACCGGATCATCCGCATCGTTCCGCTGTACTGGGCGATGACGCTGCTGCTCTATGGCGGCTGGTTGATTTTCCGCGATCCCGCGACGCTGCCGTCGCTGTGGAATCTGATGCGATCGCTGCTGTTCATCCCGTTCGTCTCGCCGCGCACCGGAGAGATCCAGCCGCTGCTGATTGCCGGATGGACGCTGAATTTCGAAATGTTCTTTTACGCCGTGTTTGCCGGCGCGCTTCTGATCGCGCGGCGTCATCGTGCATTGTTCGTCTGCACGATCCTCGCTGCGTTGGTGGCGTCGCCGCTGGTGATAACTCCGTCCGGTCCGGTGGCGCTGACCTATACCAGCCCGCTGCTGATCGAGTTCATGATCGGCTGTCTGCTCGGCATCATGTATGAGCGCAGGGCGCTGCCCCGTCCTGGTGTTGCGGTGTTCCTGCTTGTTATCGGCTCCGGTCTGCTGCTGACGTCCGGGATGCTGTCGGCGGCGAACATCACCGCCGCGCGCTTCTTCCACTGGGGTCTGCCGGCATTCCTGATCGTGACCGCCACGCTTGCGCTTGAATCGAAGCTGAAACAGTGGCGCCTGCCGATGCTGCTCGGCGATGCATCGTATTCGATCTATCTCACCCACGGCGTCGCGCTCTCTGCGGTGAAGAGCGCGGTTCTGTTGTCGGGGAAGGGCGCGCAGCCGCTGATGTCGAGCGGGTTCATTCTCGCCGGATGCGTTGCGAGCGTCGTGGTGGGCGTGGCGGTGTATTATCTGGTCGAAAGGCCGCTGGTTGCAGCTTGCAAGGTATCGCTCGGGAAGCGGCCCCGTCGGCTGGACCAGCCCGCGCAGGACGCGGCCTGGGCTGGCAGGGCTCCGGAAGCCCGGCCGTGACGGCAGCGCCGGGCCGGCCGGCCGTCGGGAGAGGTTTTTGGGGCTTTTGAGGCCCAAAATCGGCTACAAAACCCCGGCATTTCCTTGTCTTTCCGGCGCTTTGGGGCTAAGAACCCGCCACGTCAGCGGCCCCCGCACCCCTGGAGGCTTGTCGCGGCGTGAAACCGGGCCGCTTTGCGGCCCTTCACTTTTCAAGACTCAAGGAACTGAACAATGGCGACCGTCAAGGAATTGAAGGCGACCGCTCGTCCGAAGGCCGGCAAGGGGGCCGCTCGGGCTGAACGTCGCGCTGGCCGTATCCCGGCAGTGATCTATGGCAACAACCAGCCCCCGCTCACCATCTCGCTCGACGACGCTGAACTGCGTCTGCGCATCAATGCCGGACGTTTCCTCACCACCGTCCACGACATCGAACTCGACGGCAAGAAGCACCGCGTGATTCCGCGCGACTTCAGCCTCGATCCGGTGCGCGACTTCCCGCTGCATGTGGATTTCCTCCGCCTCGGCGAAGGCGCCAAGATCCGCGTCAGCGTTCCGCTGCACGTGCTGAACGCGGAAACCGCGCCGGGCGTGAAGCGCGGCGGGACGGTCAACATCGTGACTCACAACATCGACCTCGAAGTGCCGGCGGACAATATCCCGCAGTACCTCGAAGCCGACGTCGGCAAGCTGGACATCGCCGGCTCGCTGCACATCACCGACATCAAGCTGCCCGCGAACGTCAAGCTGTTGACGCGCGATGACGCAACGCTGGTCACCATCGTTCCGCCGTCGGGCTACAACGAAGAGCTCAAGGCTGCTGCTGCGGCTGCTGCCGGTGGTGCTGCTCCTGCGGCCGGTGCTGCTCCTGCGGCCGGTGCTGCTGCTGCGGCGGCCGGTGCGAAAGCGCCTGCGGCTGGCGGCAAGGCTCCTGCCGCTGCTGCGGCGAAGCCCGCTGGCGACAAGAAGAAGTAAGCGGCCAAGACGTAGAGAACCCGCGCCATGCGCCTGTTCGTCGGACTGGGCAATCCCGGCACGAAGTATCAGGGCAACCGGCACAATATCGGGTTCATGGCTGTCGACGAGATCGCGCGGCGTCATGGTTTCGCACCATGGCGCCGTCGCTTTCAGGGCGAGACCTCGGAAGGCACGCTGGAGCGCGAGCGTATCGTTCTTCTGAAACCCGCGACGTTCATGAACGAGTCGGGTCGCTCCGTCGGAGAAGCCGCGCAGTTCTTCAAGGTCGGCCTGCCGGACATCGTGGTTCTGCACGACGAAATCGAACTGCCGCCTGCGAAGGTGCGCGTGAAGACCGGCGGCGGCATCGCCGGACACAACGGGCTTCGCTCGATCTCCGCCCATGTCGGCAACGACTATCGCCGCGTTCGGCTCGGCGTTGGCCATCCCGGCGTCAAGGAACTGGTGCATTCCCACGTGCTCAACGATTTCGCCAAGGCCGAACGGCCCTGGGTCGAGGCGTTGTGCGACATCATCGCCGAGAACGCGGGGGTGCTCGCGACCGGCAAAGACTCGACGTTTCAGAACAAGGTGCATCTGGCGATGCAGGCCAAGGGTTTTGGCCCCAAAGAGGACAACGGCGGCGAGACGTAAGACTCTTGCCGAAACGAAATAGCCACTCCGTCATGGTCGGGCTTGTCCCGGCCATCCACGTCTAGACGATGGATCAAGAAGACGTGGATGCCCGGCATAAAGCCGGGCATGACGAAAGATAGAATGTTGAGGACGAGATGGGTTTCAAATGCGGCATCGTCGGACTGCCCAACGTCGGCAAGTCCACACTGTTCAACGCGCTGACGGAAACGGCGGCGGCGCAAGCGGCGAACTATCCGTTCTGCACCATCGAGCCGAATGTCGGCGCGGTCGCGGTGCCGGACCCGCGGCTCGACAAGTTGTCGGCGATCGCGAAGTCACAGCAGATCATCCCGACGCAGCTGACGTTCGTGGATATCGCGGGCCTCGTGCGCGGCGCATCCAAAGGCGAAGGCCTCGGCAACCAGTTCCTCGCGACCATCCGCGAAGTCGATGCGGTAGCGCATGTGGTGCGCTGTTTTGAAGATTCCGACATCACCCATGTCGAAGGCAAGATCGCTCCGCTGGCCGACATCGAGATCATCGAAACCGAGTTGATGCTGGCCGATCTCGACAGCCTCGAGAAGCGCGTCGACAATCTGACCAAGAAGGCCAAGGGCAACGACAAGGACGCCAAGGAGCAACTCGAACTGGTCGATCGCGCGCTGAAGCTGCTGCGCGAAGGCAAGCCGGCGCGCTTCCTCGAGCGCAAGGCGGAAGAAGAGCGCGCGTTCCGCATGCTCGGCCTGTTGACGTCGAAGCCGGTTCTGTATGTCTGCAACGTCGAGGAAGGCGCGGCCGCTACCGGCAACGCATTCTCGCAAGCGGTGTTCGAGCACGCCAAGAAAGAGGGCGCGGTTGCGGTGGCGATTTCCGCCAAGATCGAATCCGAGATCGCGACGCTGTCGCGCGAGGAGCGCGCCGACTTCCTCGATACGCTCGGGCTGGAAGAAGCTGGTCTCGATCGCCTGATCCGCGCCGGTTATGAGCTGCTTCATCTCATCACCTACTTCACGGTCGGCCCCAAGGAAGCCCGCGCATGGACCATCACCAAGGGCACCAAGGCGCCTGCGGCGGCGGGGGTGATCCATACTGATTTCGAGAAGGGCTTCATCCGCGCCGAAACCATCGCCTATGACGACTACATCGCGAACGGCGGCGAAGCCGGCGCGCGCGATACCGGCAAACTGCGGCTGGAAGGCAAGGAATACGTTGTCGCCGACGGCGACGTGATGCATTTCCGGTTCAACACCTGAGCACCGAACGGCGTCATCCTGAGGTGCGAGCTCTTGCGAGCCTCGAAGGATGACAGCGTTAGGCTATGACCGTCGCCCTTCGAGGCCTCGCTTCGCTCGGCTTCTCAGGGTGACGGCAGAAGAAACGTCCCCTCAAATTTCCCGTTCGCGGTCGCGACCCTGATCGCGGATTGCGCCGAGGTGCTCGTTGATCCGGAACACGATCAGGATCAATTCGGCGCTGATGCGCGAGAGAATGATTCCGACCACGATCCCCGCCAGCGCGGCCAGCAGCAGGACGAAGCCGCCGAACGGACTGATCGCCATCATCGTCAGCGCGGAGAGCACGCCGGAGATGCCGAACAGGATCACCAGCGCGATGACCAGCCAGTAGAACGCCTTGATGATGGCGGGTGTGATGAACCTGTCCCACTGGAAGAGATCCTGAA
Source organism: Afipia sp. (assembly GCA_030652315.1). Taxonomy (GTDB): domain Bacteria; phylum Pseudomonadota; class Alphaproteobacteria; order Rhizobiales; family Xanthobacteraceae; genus Afipia. The sequence continues at coordinate 19,509 of JAUSAX010000127.1, forward strand.
ACTGAAACATGGGTTTGTCTCCAGATGAACCGCAGAGATGGATGACGGCAGGCAGGCGGGTGCGCCCGGAGCCGTCAGGACGATTGAGCGAATCAGCGGCTGACTGATCGCGCCGGATGGTAAGGATTGTCGCATATCGCCGAAAAGGACGGAAGGCGACGGCGAAACGCCTCACTTGAGGTGTCTGCAAATAACGGCCAAACTGCGCCTATCCACAACGCGATTGAAATGATGAAACTCACATTCGAAGATTTTAAGCCCGGTCATCTCGGGACGTTCGGCCCGCATCATGTGTCCCGCGAGGACATTATTGAATTCGCCACTGAGTTCGATCCGCAGCCGATGCACCTCGACGAGGAGGCGGCTAGCCGCACCATCCTGAAAGGTCTGTCGGGCTCCGGCTGGCACATGTGCGCCCTCTGGATGCGTATGGCGTGGGACGGTTTCATCAGCGGGATCGCTTCGATGGGCGCTCCGGGGGTCGAGGAAGTCAGGTGGGTCTCGCCGCTGCGGCCGGGAGACGATCTCATGCTTGATGTCGAGGTGCTCGACACGCGTGAATCGAAGAGCATGCCGGACATCGGATTTGTCCATCTCAAGCAAGAGATGCGAAACGCATCCGGGCAGGTTCTGATGTTCAGCACGATTAAGATTATGGTCCTGCGGCGACATGCCGTGGAAGCGACGTAAGGTTCTGCAATGCCGTATTTCGACGACATCAAGATCGGCGATCGCCGCGAACTGGGATCGTTCACGTTCACGCCGGAGAACATCAAGGCCTTCGCCACGAAGTTTGATCCGCAGCCGTTTCATCTTGACGAGGAAGCGGGCCGCAAGTCCGTATTTGGCGGTCTCGCCGCGTCCGGATGGCACGTCGCGGCGGTCTACATGAAGCTGACGGTCGCGAGCTTCCAGCGCGAGGCGGCAGCGCTGATCGCGCGCGGTGAAAAGCCGGTGGTGTCAGGTCCGTCGCCGGGATTTCGCGACCTGAAATGGATCAAGCCGGTGCTCGCGGGCGACACGCTGACCTACGCGTCGGAGGTTACCTCGATGCGGCCGCTGGAATCGCGTCCGCAATTCGGCTTCGTCGGCTTCTACAACACCGGCGTCAATCAGCGCGGGGAACTGGCGTTTTCGTTCATGGGCTCGGTGTTCGCGCCGAGGCGGCCCGCCGCCTAGATTTCGCAGGTCCCGACAAAGAAAAAGCGCCGCCCGCTCGTGTGACGGAGGGGCGGCGACAAGTCTCAGGGAGATTGCTTTGTCTCAGGAGGCATGATCCCGAAAGATCATGCCCGAACAAAGGCGCGTTCAATCCTTTTCAGTCCTGCTGGCGCGGTTCGGGAGCTGTGCGCTTCCACTGCGCCAGATTGTCGGCGATCATGCGCGTCGATTTCATCGCGGTCTGGCCGAGCTGAGCGTAACCGGCCAATTCGCGCTGAATGCGCTGGCCTTCGTTGTGCATCAGCGTGCGCAGTCCTTCCAACTCTGTGATCAGATTCTCGATTTCGCCGAGCGACGCGCCTGCGACGCGATGAATCAGCGTGTTGACACTGCTGACCGCGGCTTCGGCGGAGGTGTCTGCCGGTGCGTCGGTGGCCGGTGTTGCCGGGTTGCGGCGAAGATAGGCGACGTCCTTGCGGACGAAATCGCGAATTCCGGCTTCAACATCGCTGACGGCGGCGAGGTTCTTGTCCTCATCGGTAATTTCGGACTTTTCTGCCTGAATGGCGTTCATCGGCTGTTCCTTGTTTCGCAGGTTGAGCGAGCGCGGAGGTCCCCCGCACGACGAATAGAGGTACATCAGTCCAGCCGATCGTGACCGAAACGCGGCGGGGATGCGGCGAAGGCCGATTCATACAGTGGACAAACCGGGAAAGGCTGGGATGGTAGCCATCCGGTTAAGCGGAACCTACCAGCGCGTCTTGAAGCCCGCGCTCAGACTGCGGTTGGCGAACCCTTCGGGCGTCTCGCTGACCGATCCCGTGACGGTGACGCCGCCGAACAGTTTTTGTTCAGCGCCGATCCGGCGCAGCCATTTGTCGTCGGCGGTCGAATGGGTCTGGCCCGCCATGAAGCTGGTGCCGGTTTCAACGATGCCGAGCCTGGCGGACTGATCGACTTCATAAATCCGCGACGACGCGCTGAGGCCGAACACCGGCACCAGCGTCTGCTGCGTGACGTTGTAGCCGTTCTGAAGCGTGAGCGAATATCGCTCGCCGCCGAACGGCAGGGATTTGGTCAGCGACGTCGCGAGCTTGCTCTGATCCTGCGCGGGATCGGTGCGCGCCTCGATGGCGGTCTTGTCCCAGATCGAGCCAAGGCCGGGCGCGGTCATCGCGGCCCATGCGCTGCCCGACGATTGCGAGAGCTGATTGTCGTGGACGATCTTCTGCGTGAGGATTTCCGATGAGGTCATCGGCATCGGCGTCTGAGTTGTGACATTCAGGTCGGCGCCGACGCGGGTGTCCCAGAACGGCATGATCGGCTGCTTGATTGTGACCGCAGATGATCCGTCAGGCTTGTCGTTGCGGCTCCATGACCAGGGGTCATCCATTGCGGCGCGGACCTTGCGATCGATTGCGGAGGGCGATTCATAAACCGATGTGGGATCGGTGTTGAGGATGCTCCAGTCGATGTTCGCAGGCTCGATGAATTCCGGCGTTGCGGTCTCGGTGGCTTCAGCCGCTTCAGGTGCCACGCCATCCTCCGCTCGCGCGACATCGGCAACATAAAGGCCGCAGGCGACGGCCAGCGCGATTGTGATCCGGCGTTGTGATGGCGTAGGGGGCGGCATTCGCGGCGTCATTGCATTGCGTCCGGCATTTTCGCGGGTCGTTATGGCTGATCGGGAGCCATCAAGTTATCAAGCAGGTTAATATCGTCTTTCGATGCAATCGTCGCTCATCGCAGCGATGTTGTCTCAAATGTGTTTGTCGCAATTATGACTCGGCGGGTTCAGGCGATAAACCGACAGACGCTGCAAAAAAAACGGCCCCGCATCGGGGCCGCTTGCATTCACCGAAGGGTGACAGGACTTGGTTACGCGATCTTCGGCAGATGAATCTGACGGCCCAGCGCCTGCTCGACCAGATCGAATGTGTCGATGATGGCGCGAAGGTTGATCAGGCGGCCGGCATTGAATTTTGCGAAGATCGCGATCCGGACACTGATCGGAGTGCCCGTGGTCGTCGATGTCAGCGAATACCGCATCAGCGACGCCGTCGAGTTCTCGCCGATCATGAGCGATTCCCGGTCGAAACGGTGGAGACTGACGATGCCGGAAATTTCGCGAACGACATCGATCACGGCGCGCTTGCCGTGACGGGGGCCAAGAAAGGCGAACATGTCGATCGGACCGTAAATCGCCCAATCGACGTTCTCGTCGAGGATCGATTCGAGGTCATCGGTCTGACGCTCGTTCAGTGCACGATGAAACGCGCGCGAGAAACGCCAGAGGCTTTGCTCTGTCATTTTTAAGGTCCTGAAATGTCACTTAACCACGCAGCGAACAGCCCATGTGCGTCGTCGATGACGCCAGGCTTGCATGCTGGAATTCCAATTGATGACAGTGGAAGTACCAAATTCTGGGCGGATGACAATGCACGATATTGCAATGCACAAATGTGCGAAACGCGGGTTTGGCGCTCAAAGTTCAATCAGGACGTGCGATGGCACAATGTGTTGGCAGCTCTGATGAGGGCTGAATGCGCGTCAGGCGTCGCTGTCCATGCGGATGCGCGCGCGTGAGGCGGCATAAGCAGCCCATATCGCGCCAATGAGCCCGCCGAGAACGGCGCCGACGGGCGCGAAGGTAAAGAACACCAGCATTGCGCTGTAGCCTTCGAAATCTGTGGTCTTGAACACACTGACCCAGGCGATTCCCGCCAGGATGCCCAGCGCGACTCCGAGAATGAGGCCGACGACGGTCCCAAGTGCTGCGAGAACGACTGCTTTCATCATATCCCCCGTGATCCGGGGGTATGTCCCCGGACAGGGGTTTGTCGGACGGCAACGCCGGCAGGTTCATCGCGCCCGGACCGGCTTGAACGCCCTGCCGTCCCGCGTCATCCTTGCGGTCATTGAGTGACCAAGCGCATTTCAGGAACGTCTAGTGTGGCGGTTCGCAAGTCCGCATCGTGTCTACAGCGCGTTCTTTGCGGACTTGCGAACCAAAGCCACACTAGAATGATGATTTCCAGTGTCCTTTTGAATCCGAAGTTCGCTACGGAGGGTGCTGCAAAAATGAAGCGAACTTCGGATTCAGGACACTGGGAATTGCCGATGGCATGTTCATCCGCTCTCAATCGGCTGCGCGCGGCATGTCTCTGCGCCCTGTTGCTTGACGCGGGCGCGGCGAGGGCGGAGGTGTCCGGCGCGCCCGCTGCAAAGGCATGCGGGCCGTCGTTCTCCAATTCAGGACCGGATGCCGAGGCCTATGGCGCGGGCCGGAATTACCCGCTCGGCACCATCGCCGACCGGCGGCGTCAGGACTACATGGTCGCGACGTTCAGCAATTTCGACAAGCTGCTGCCTGCTCACGCCGTGGCGCCGCCCGCTGCGCCGTCGCCGCTGGCGCGCGACTGCGACCGCGGCGTCTGGCACTATGATTTCGACGGTGAGCGACGCACCCTCGACCAGTATCTGGCACGGCATCCGACGACGGGACTGCTGATCGCGCGCGACCAGACCATCCTGTTCGAGCGGTATCAGTACGGACGCCGCGACACCGATCGTCTGCTCTCGAACTCGATGGTGAAAACCATGGTTGCGATGCTGGTCGGCATCGCCATCAAGGAAGGCAAGATCCGCTCGATCGAGGATCTGGCGCAGGACTATGTGCCCGAGATGAAGGGCAGCGCCTACGGGCAGACATCGTTGCGCGCGCTGCTCACCATGAGCGCGGGCGTCGAATTTTCCGAACGATACGACGGCACCGACGACGCGATGAAGTTCGCCATCGATCTGCGCCGTTCCGATTTGCCGAGCGCCGCCATACTCCTGCGGCGCTACAACAACCGGCCGGTGCCGCCTGAAACGAAATTTGCCTATACCGGATCGCAGACCGAAACCCTCGGCCTTGTGCTGATGGCCGCGACCGGCAAGCGCCTGTCCGATTATCTGTCCGAGAAAATCTGGAAGCCGATGGGCGCGGAGGACGAAGCAAGCTGGACTGTCGATGGCCACAACCAGGAACTGGCCTATTGCTGTCTTGCTGCGCGGCTGCGGGATTACGCACGCTTTGGCCTTCTGCTCGCGCGGGACGGCGGCGGGATCATTCCGGAAGCATGGGTGATCGAGGCAACCACCGCACCCGAAGGATCATTCCGTGCGCCGCGCGTGGCGACGCCGTTTTATGGATACGGCTACCAGACCTGGATCATGCCGGCGAAGCGCCGCATGTTCGCGATGCTCGGAATCAACGGTCAGGCCATCTTTGTCGATCCCGCCTCGAAGCTCGTGCTCGTACACACCGCCGTCCGCGTTAAGCCGAACAGGGATATCGCAGCGCGCGAACTGACCGCGCTGTGGTTCGGGCTGGTGCGTGAGCTCGGCGTATCGGCAGCGCGTTAGGTTCGGCGGTTATTGCCGCATCACGTTCAGGCGGGCAGCGAATTCGTCGGTCAGGTCACGCCCGAGCAATTGCTGCACCAGGTCGAAGGTATCGAACAACGAGCGGTGCTCCAGGATGCGGCCGTTACGCAGCGTGAAGAATTCCCCGATATTGAGCGTGACGACGCGCTGGTCGCTGCGCTTGGTCAGGCTCGCCTGCACGAATGTCGCGGCCTGTGTTTCATCCGCGACCACAAAATCGATCGTATGGCGCCGGTCGGAATAGCGCTCCTGCTGGATCTGGATTGCCTGCGCGATCCACGCCTTGCTCTGCTGGAGGCCGAGATGCGGAAAGATTTCAACGGGGGCATAGGTGACTGAAACAAATGCATCGTCGCAGCACTGCTCCATGCGGGCGACGTCACCGGAATAATAGGAGTCGATAAAAGTCCGCACACATTTTTCGGACTGTGGATTGTTCATTGCATCGTCTCCCCGCCTGGCGGTTCCGTAGGTGGGAACCGATTGAGGATCAAGCCGCATGCAATGCGAGGTTTAACGAAGTCTATCCAATGTGTCGATGATTGTTCATGACGGCTCCGATGAGTTTGAACAGCCGCGGCGACAAAAAAATCACCGGTAGTTAATGCTCCATTGCACGATTTGTGGACGCACGCGGCGTAACACCAGATTCGTCGATGCGATCAGCACGTCGCCCGTCACCGATGCGAAGCGGGGCGGTAACGGATTAGCGATGCCGGGTTCGAACCGGATTTTCAGGATGCAGTCACCCGGCAGATCGACGAACGGACCGTGGAGCTTCGAGGCCTCGCCGCCGCCGACGCCGCCGAACCCGGTGACGCTGAAGCCGCCGCCGTTGAGCTTTTCGAGATCCTTCAGCGTCAGGCCGTTGCGCACGCCGCCGGGGCCGGTCCAGGTGGAAGGCGCCTCGACGGTGACGGACAACGGCTTGGATCGGGCCTTGTTATCCTTCCAGAAGACAACCAGGCGCCGGGTCGGGTCGCTGTCGAACAGCACGGTGGCCTTGGTCAGCACGTTGTTTGTCACGTCGACATCCTTGAAGGCGACGTTCTTGACGCCGAATTCCATCGCCAGCTTGTCGTGCGTGGTGTCCTTCGCAAACGGCCCTTCGCAGGCCAGCGATGGAGCCTTCGGCGCGTCCTTCAGATTGTTGAGCGAGGTATCCTGCGCCATCGGCTCAGCCGGTTTGGCGGCCTTCTTCGCTGCGTCAGTACCGGTCAACGCGAAAGCGAGGATCAGCAGGGCGCCGGACAGGGATTTCATAACCTTCATTGTCTTGTCCGTTATGTGTCGCCTGAGGCTGTGGCGCTATCTTACTACATTATACGGCAAGGTCGCGGGGAACGGTTGCCTGCAAGGCGCATTGTCTCCTCGTACACAGGAGGACTGCATGACCAGAATCCCGTCTGTCCCGGAAGGCAACCGCAGCGACAAGGGCCCCGGCAGCACGCCGAAAGTCGCGATCGACAACACCAAGGGCCATCGCGACGACGAAAAGCAGAACATCGACGAGCAGGGTGACCACGCAAACATGAAGCAGAACACCAGCCATCGAAGGTCGGGTTGACGGGAAGAAATGCTGCCATGGCTCGCCTTTGTCCGTGCCTGTCCGCATGGACGGCAAGCGAATGGCATCCTAAAGTTCCAGCATGAAAGCCATTGCGATCCTGACCAGCGGCGGCGATGCCCCCGGAATGAACGCCGCGATCCGTGCGGTTACACGTAGCGCGCTCAATCGCGATATCGCGGTGTTCGGCGTGCGCGAAGGCTGGCAGGGGCTGATCGATGACCGGATGACCCGGCTCAATGCGCGCGACGTCGGCGGCATCATCCAGATCGGTGGGACATTTCTCGGCAGTGCGCGCTCGAAGGAGTTTCGCGAGGAAAGCGGCCGCTCGAAGGCGCTGCGCAATCTGGCGACGCGGGGCATCGACGCGCTGGTGGTGATCGGCGGCAACGGCTCGCAGACCGGCTCCGCCGCGCTGCATAGCCTCGGCTTTCCCGTCGTCGGCGTCGCCTCGACCATCGACAATGATCTCTACGGCACCGACGTCACCATCGGCTGCGATACAGCCATCAACGTGACGCTGGAGGCCATCGACAACCTGCGCACCACGGGCTCATCCCACACGCGCGCGTTTCTGGTCGAGACCATGGGGCGCAACTGCGGCTATCTCGCCATGATGGCTGGTCTTGCCGGAGGCGCGGAGGTCATTTCAACGCCCGAGCTGGAAGTATCGGCTTTTGAAATCGCCGAGCGGCTGCGCGCGGCCTATGACCGCGGCAAGACCCACGCGATCGTGGTGATCGCCGAAGGCGTCAAGGAGAACGCCGCGCGTATCCTGGCTCACTTCGAGAAGGACCGGGACATGGTGGGATTCGAATTGCGCTCCACTGTGCTTGGTCACGTGGTGCGCGGCGCGCCGCCCACGGCGTTCGACCGGCTGCTTGCGACGCGGCTGGGTGTGGCTGCGCTCACGTCGCTGGCGGAGGGCGTGTCGGGGGTGCTGGTCGGCGAGCAGCGCGGGGAGATTACGCGTACGCCGCTGGTCGAGATCGCGGGACGCACCAAGCCAATCTCGACCAATCTGATCGAACTCGCGCGCGTGTTGGCGCAGTAGGCGGAAATCCGCAGCCTCGCGAGGTCAGCGCGTCAGTAGACTTTCGCACCGGGCGCGACGAGATCGCGGCCCGCTTCATCCTTGCGCGGCGACAGCAGAATGACTTTTCCGTCGGCGTCCGGCGCACCGAGGATTAGCACCTCGGACATGAAGCCCGCGATGTTGCGCGGCGGGAAGTTGCAGACGCAGACCACCAGCGAGCCGACAAGCTGCTCGGCTGTGTAGTTGGTGATCTGCGCGCTCGACCATTTCTCGCCGAATTCGCCGAGATCGACCCGCACTTTCCACGACGGATTGCGCGCCTTCGGAAACGGTTGAACTTCAAGAACGCGTCCGACGCGGAGGTCGATCTTGGCGAAGTCGTCATAGGTGATGGGGGAAGAGGTCACATTCATCGATTGCGTTCGTGCACTGGCGGGCGTGATGCGTCACTATCTTCAACGTGGCAGAGGGAACATCGCTGCCTCGCTACAACATCTGGTTGTCTAGATGAGAGAATTCACATGAGCAAGGTCGTCCGGCCTGTTCGCGAAGTCATCGACGTTCGGGATAGACAGGATTTCGTCCGGTGCTAGTATATTTTCGCTCCCGACGGGACGAAGGACTGCTGTCCTTACGCAGCGACAGCATGATCACTTCAATACGTCCAGTCCGGCGCACCGAGGTTTCTCGGAGAGCCCGCGATGACGCGGTGCGAACTGAAGACGCAAATTAAGAACGTGGCGACGAAAACGTCGGCGGCGTAATTTGTGATGTCCGCCCGGTCGCCGTCAGCGACTAGCCCTTGGCTTTTTTAGCCACTTTGGCCACCTTCTTGGTGGATTTCTTCGCAGCCTTTTTCGCCGGCCTGGTGGATGCCTCTGCCTTCTTGGCGGCAGCGGCGTCGATTGCCTGCCGGACTGACCGCGCGTAGCTGTAAGCGGCGTTGTCGGCGGACATCTGCACTCGCTTCACGGTGGCGGTGCCGATTTCAAGAATGTCTTTCGCAAGCTGCCGCTGGCGCTGCCTGCTCTCGGCATCCTTCGCCTTGGCGGCGAGGGCGACAGCGCGGTCCCGCCGCTTCTTCACGGCAGCGGTCAGGGCCTTGTTCTGTTGCTTTGCAAGCTGCCGGATGAGCGCATCCAGATCGGCGTCGGCCATTATTCAGTCCCCCAGGTGACGTGTAGAAATCTGATGATGACCTAGCAGGTGAAACGGGGGAGTTGCAAATCGTGCAGACATGCCCCGCCGTTTTCGGCTAGTGCGCGTCATTAAGTGCCCATGACGTCAAAGCGCGGCGCTGGCTATCATCTCAAAAGATCTCAGGCGCGTCGGATGGTCATAGATGTCGGAGACCACGATTAGCTCGTCGGCAGCGGTTTCCTTAACCAGTGCATCAATCCCTGTGCGGACAGTCGCAGGCGATCCGACGATGGAGCGCGCTAGCATGCGCATGGCCTGCGCTTTTTCGGATGGCGACCAATAGGTGTCGATGTCGTCGATGGGCGGCTGGCTGAGGCCGCGCGCGCCGCGGAACATGTTGGTGAAGGACATCTGCTGCGTCGTGGCCAGCCGCCGCGCTTCGGCGTCGCTCTCGGCCGCGATTACGTTGACGCCGACCATGGCATAAGGCTTGTCGAGTTGTTCGGACGGCTTGAATCGGCTGCGATAGATTTCCAGCGCCGGGAGCAGTTCGTCGGGTGCGAAATGCGACGCGAAAGCATAAGGCAGCCCGAGTTCAGCGGCGAGCATCGCGCCGAAATGGCTCGAGCCAAGAATCCAGAGTGGCACGTTCGTGCCTGCTGCAGGCACCGCCTGGATGCGCTGGTCCGGACCGGCAGGTGCCAGAAAGGCCTGCACCTCCAGCACGTCCTGCGGGAAATTGTCGGCGGCCGCGGGCGATCGCCGCAACGCGCGCAGTGTGAGCTGATCGGTGCCCGGCGCGCGGCCCAGTCCAAGATCGATACGGCCGGGAAATAACCGTTCCAGCGTTCCGAACTGCTCGGCGATGACATAGGGCGCATGGTTCGGCAGCATGATGCCGCCGGCGCCGACGCGGATGGTCTTTGTCCCGGCCGCGATATGCGCCAGCACGACCGAGGTGGCGGCGCTCGCAATGCCCGCCATGTTGTGATGCTCGGCCACCCAAATGCGGCGATAGCCCCACCCCTCGGCGTGTGCTGCGAGATCGCGTGCGTTGTCGAGCGCGCCGCGTGCGTCGGTTTCTTCCGTGACGCGCACAAGCTCAAGGATGGACAAAGGGGTCATCAGTGTTCTCGGATTTGAAGCAGGCCATCAGAAGAATGCGCCGCAGCGGCATCCAGCGAGGCGGGGAGGCTGGATCTATCTGATGATTTATATGGAGACGGATTTCAGAAACGCCATGCCGTCGCGAGCATCACAGATGCGCGACAGGCGGGCGGTCGAGCCTATTTACCGCTTTTTCCACCCGCCGCGCTTGCCCGGTGCGCCGCCGGTGGAGCGGCCTGAGAACTCAGGGCCGGACTGGCGCGAGTCGGTCGGCTGGAAGATCCTGCTTTCCATCCCCGGCCCCATTTCATCGAGCGTCGGCTTGCGCACGCGGGACTTGTTACGGGCTGCGGCCTTGTCCAGTTGCGCCGGAAGATTCGCGGCGTCGCCGTACTTCTTTTTGCCGGCATAGGCGCCGGCTTTCGCCGCCACGCCGCGCTGCTTGATGGTCGGATTGTCCACCACGGCCAGTTCTGTGGCGCGCAGGCGCTTCACTTCGTCGCGCAGGCGGGCCGCTTCCTCGAAGTTCAGGTCGGCGGCGGCTTCGCGCATCCTTGTTTCGAGATCGCTCAGCACTGCCTCGAAATTGTGGCCGATGGCCACCGCGTCGTCCGCCATGCCGCCGTCGCCGATTTCCACAAGCACATGGTCGCGCTCGTAGACGCTGCCGAGAATGTCGCCGATGTCGCGCTTGATGCTTTCCGGCGTGATGCCGTGCAGTGTGTTGTATTCGACCTGCTTCTCGCGGCGGCGGTCGGTCTCGGCGATGGCGCGTTCCATCGAGCCGGTGATCTGGTCGGCGTAGAGAATGACCTTGCCGTCGACATTGCGCGCGGCGCGGCCGATGGTCTGGATCAGCGATGTCTCTGAACGAAGGAAGCCTTCCTTGTCAGCGTCGAGAATGGCGACCAGCGCGCATTCCGGAATGTCGAGGCCTTCGCGCAGCAGGTTGATGCCGACCAGCGCGTCGAACGCACCAAGCCGCAGGTCGCGGATGATCTCGATGCGCTCGATGGTGTCGATGTCGCTGTGCATATACCTGACGCGAATACCTTGCTCGTGCAGGTATTCGGTCAAGTCTTCCGCCATGCGCTTGGTCAGCACGGTGACGAGCGAGCGATAGCCCGCCTGCGCGGTGGCGCGGACCTCGCCGACGAGATCGTCGACCTGCGTGCGCGCCGGGCGGATGTTCACCGGCGGATCAATCAATCCGGTAGGGCGAATGACCTGCTCGACGAACACGCCGCCGCTTTCGTTCAACTCCCAGCCGCCCGGCGTCGCCGATACCGCGACCGATTGAGGGCGCATCATGTCCCATTCTTCGAAACGCAGCGGGCGGTTGTCCATGCAGGAGGGCAGGCGGAAGCCGTATTCCGCCAGCGTCGCCTTGCGCCGGAAGTCGCCTTTGAACATGCCGCCGATCTGCGGCACGGTGACGTGGCTTTCGTCCGCGAACACCAGCGCGTTGTCGGGTACATATTCAAACAATGTCGGTGGCGGCTCGCCCGGCTTGCGGCCGGTGAGATAGCGCGAATAGTTCTCGATGCCGGCGCAGCTTCCGGTCGCTTCCATCATTTCGAGATCGAACGTGGTGCGCTGTTCGAGGCGCTGCGCTTCCAGCAGGCGGCCCTGCGCGTTCAACTCCTCAAGCCGCCATTTCAGCTCGGCCTTGATGCTCTTCATTGCCTGAATCAGGGTCGGGCGGGGCGTCACATAGTGCGAGTTGGCGTAGATCTTGATGAATTCAAGTTCGTCCTGCTTGTGG